>JAEWBW010000446.1 GCA_023390955.1 Pseudomonadota bacterium | reverse complement strand
CCGCAGCAGATTCTCGGCCGCCTCCTTGTCGCCGTTCGCGTACAACAATCGGACGAGGCGCTCGCGGCAATCACCCGAGCCGCCGAACCGATAGAGCCGCTCGGCTAGATCCTTGTCGCCTTGCTTCTCGACGAATTGCCCGACCTGACACGCGGCGCGGGCAGCGAGGTCGGCGGCGTATTCGCTCGGGCGCGGAGGCCCCTCCAGGATCGCCGCAGCTGCCGATTGATAGATCCCGGCAGAACGGACCTCGATGCGGTCGAGCACCTGGCTGTAATGAAAACACGCATGCGCTTCGTCGGCGTCGGCGAAACGCGCACTGAAGGACGTTTCCCTGTTGGTGCGCAGCACGCCGAGATCGCGCAGAGCGAAATTCTTGAGATCGTCGGCCGTCTTGCCGAAATACAGATACAGCAGGAACTCAATCGGCCGCGTGTTGTCGAGCGCGATGAAGCCGCCGGCCCCGCAATGCCTTGCTGCAAGATCGAACGGAATGGCCGCGACGAAGAAGTCGGCCAACGCTGGCTTCGACCAGGAGGTACGGATATCGCGGCCGAACCCTGCAGCGCGGGCGCCGTCGAGAAGCGCGGTCTTTGGCAGGCAATGGACGAATGCAGAATAATCCTCGGCGCGCAGCCCACGGGCCTGACCACAGGCGATCAAGTCACGCGCCGCGGCTTTGAGGTCGGTAATCTCCGGATATTTGAAGAGAGCGCGATTGAAGATCGCCCCTCGCCGGTTGACCATCCGGATCAGCAGACATTGCGCGTCCTTCGACAGGCCGCGAAATCGGGCGGTAAACGAACGATGCTCGCCGGTGAGGATCTCGCCATAGGTCCTCTCGACGAAGTCGAGCATCTCAACGAAATGATCGAGATAATAGTAGACCGGCAACGTGGCAGGCTTCATGTGACGCGCCGGGTTCCCATCGATTCCAGCCAAGTTCGCAACGGCCAGCCAAATACGGATTTGTCGTTCCTTTTTTGTTCTGACAGGCCTATTTGTCAAGCCTGAGCGAAGGAAGGACTCGTAGAAATGGACGCACCGGCTGAAAGCCGGTCCGATGCCGGCCTTTCCCACCGCAAGATCATCCACATCGACATGGACGCCTTCTACGCGTCGGTCGAACAACGGGACAATCCGGACCTGCGCGGCAAGCCGGTCGCAGTCGGCGGCTCGGCGGAACGCGGCGTGGTCGCGGCGGCGAGCTACGAGGCCCGCAAGTTCGGGGTCCGCTCCGCGATGGCGTCGGTGACCGCCAAGAGGCAGTGTCGCGACCTGATCTTCGTGAAGCCCCGCTTCGAGGTCTACAAGGCGATCAGCCGACAGATCCGCGACATCTTCGCCGAGCACACCCCGATCATCGAACCGTTGTCGCTGGACGAGGCCTATCTCGACGTCACCGAGAACCTGCAGGGCATTCCCCTCGCCCGCGACGTCGCGTTGCGGATCCGCGAGACAATCAAGGCCGAGACCGGCCTCAACGCCTCAGCCGGCATCAGCTACAACAAGTTCCTGGCGAAACTCGCGTCGGACCACAGGAAGCCGAACGGACAGTACGTCATCTCTCCGGAGAGGGGCGCCGCGTTCGTGGAGCAGCTGCCGGTCGGCAAATTCCACGGCATCGGTCCGGCGACGAGCGCAAAGATGAACGGGCTCGGCATCTTCACCGGAAAGGACATCCGCAACCAGTCGCTGGAATTCCTCAACGCCAATTTCGGCAAGTCGGGCGCCTATTATTACTGGATCTCGCGCGGCGTCGACGACCGACCCGTCCGCGCCAACCGCATCCGCAAGTCCATCGGCGCCGAGACCACGTTCTCGGTGGATCTCGAGACATTCGATGCCATGGCCGCCGAGCTTCGGCCCCTGGTCGACAAGGTGTGGCATCACTGCGAAAGCACGGGCAACCGAGGCCGGACCGTGACGCTCAAGATTAAGTTCTCTGACTTCGAGATTATCACGCGGAGCCGGTCAACCGCGACGATCGTAGCGAGCCGGGACGATCTGGAAAGCCTGGCGATCGGCTTGCTGCAGAGCGAGATACCCCTCCCAAAATCGGTTCGCCTGCTGGGCGTCTCGCTGTCCGCGTTGCAAGCGTTCCGGAATGACGAAATCGAATCCCAGCTGATTTTGCCGATCTGATCGCAAAGAGGCGATTCCACTCCAGTGCTTGCAACGTTAGCATCCTGAGCGCGTTGTGTCGGTCACACGGAGGAACTTATGTCTGAAATCAGAGAGCACATGAAGATCATCGGAAAAGACGGCGTTCAAGTCGGCACCGTCGACCGCCTCGAAGGAACCCGTATCAAGCTGACGAAGAGGGATAGCCCGCAGGGTCACACCGATCATCATCACTATATTGATACGAAGCTTGTAGGGTCGGTCGAGGGTGACGTCGTCAAGCTGTCCGTCAATGCGGACGCAGTACCGAAACAAGAAGCTGCCTGATACAAGAGCCCCCTTTGGGGGCTCTCTTTTGCAGGCAACTGACTATGGCCGGCCGTGGCGCTCCGACCACCAATTTGCGACTGCCCGCGAGAGTTGCTCGCACAGCGCGGTCGGAATATCCGGGATTGCGACGCGGACACTGTACTCGCCATTGTCAGAATCCTGAAACCATTCAGTCGCAGCGAAATCAAATCCGAAACTGCCCGCATGGCGAATTGGCACGCCCTGCCGGCTCAGATCTTCACTCATCGCTGCGGCCGTTTTTCGCGCGACCGCCTCGTCGAACTGTAATGGTCCGCGCAGCGTGAGATACAGCCCGTGGTTCGAGACCTCCATGGAGCGGTCCGCAAGTTCAGACTGAATGATCCGGGCAGCGCGGCGACAGTTGCGAAGCATTCCCGCAACTCGCTTTCTCGACAGCGTCCGATACAACGGGCTGCCTACATAAGGTGGGAAATGGGCCGGCACGGCCGCGCTCCCAAGGAGCCTGATTGCGTTGCGCGCCTCCGTCGCCAATCGTCTACCTTGGAGGCGGCTTCCCCGTTCACACGCATTGTCCCAATCGACGAAGACGACAGAACCCAATCGACCATATTCGGCGCCAAGCGAGTCCAGCTTGGTATGACTGCGTACCATGGCCACCGGAATGGCAAGTTTACGAGCCCATTGCAGAACCCTTCGAATGCGTGACGACGTGCTGGCAAAGCAGGTCGTGTCGAACAACAGAATGTCCGCCGGCTTGCTGGTGATCCTGAGGACCGTCTCCATGGCGCCACTCGATCCGGCAGAGTCGAGCAGAAGGATCCGCGGACGCCCGGAGGGCACCGGCGCATCCGCCAGATTGCCCTCCGCTCGGACAATCTGGATCCTGCCGAGGTAGTTTTCGACGAGCTCAATGGTCTCACCATAGGAGCGCGGCAGGACGATCAGCTCCGCCGGTCCCATCACGCGCCCAAGGGCGACCAAACAAGCGGACATCGCGGCCATACCGGACGCGGCATAGCTTGTCTCGCAAGTGCAATTGGGATCGAGTTCGTAGAAGCACGGGCCAGTGACGTCCAGATCGGCCCGCTGATAGTCGTAGGTGAACTTGAAGGGGCCGCCGTGATGCCAATTGGCGTGAGACCAGGAGGTCTCCGTAGCCTTCCACGCGCGCCGCTCATGCTCCGCTCTCAGCGCGGCGGCCAGCTGAAACTTGCTCTTGACGACGTCTTCAACCGAGCGACAAATGCCGACGGAGAGCGGATCTTCGAGACTGGCGCAAAATAACTCCAGCTCCTGGTGCTTTCGCTCAAAGTATGATTCTGAGGTCTCCATCGGATCTTCGACAGTCACACGGGGCGGGGTAATCGACGCCTTTTGCAACGTGTCGCAACGACGTTTGCTCCAACAAGCGCGGTCGAGGCTACTGGAGCATTTTAACATTTGTTGGTCCATCAGCCGGGCCACTAAGCCGGCATAGGGCTCTCCTCGGAATAGCGGGAACGAGATCAACGGTGAGTTCGTTTCAGCCAAAGGTTCTCGTGGAGTTTTTCCTTGTCTACCGCCCCCAAAAGGCGCGTGCTTAGGTCGGCTCCTGCCGTGGTGATGGAGGCGCGATCGGTTGACGCGATTCCACGCGGCCCTGAATGGCAATATGAGCCCAAGTGGGACGGTTTCCGCTGTCTGCTATCGCGCGACGGAAGCAGCGTGGACCTGCGCTCGAAGTCCGGCGAGGATCTGACACGCTACTTTCCTGAGCTCGCTGCAGCTGCCCTTGCACTGAAGGCGGATCGTTTCACGCTCGACGGCGAAATCGTCATACCGCAAGGCCGCACCTTTTCCTTCGATTCCCTCCTGCAACGACTTCATCCGGCGGCTAGTCGCATCAGGAAGCTCTCACTGGAAACGCCGGCGCTGTATCTCGCCTTTGATCTGCTCGCGCGCCCCGGCGACAAGGCGCTTGCCGGAGCGCCGCTAGGCAAACGACGGCCGGCACTGGAAGCTTTTGCGAAGAAGGCGCTGAAGGGCGGCATATTTATGCTCTCTCCTGCAACGACGAACTACAAGACCGCCCAAACATGGCTGACACGGTCCGGGAGCGGATCCGACGGCGTGATCGCCAAGCGCATCGACCTACCCTATGAGGCCGGCAATCGCGATGGCATGCAGAAGATCAAGAAGTTTCGAAGCGCCGATTGTGTCATCGGCGGTTTTCGCTACGCCACAAACAGGCTTGGCGGCAAGAAGGTGGTGGGATCGCTTCTGCTCGGACTCTATGATGAAGACGGCTTGCTGCATCACGTTGGCTTCACTTCAGCAATCAAAGGCGAGCAAAAGCCAGAATTGACGAAAAGGCTGGAAAGTCTGGTGGAAGAGCCCGGCTTCACGGGCAGCGCCCCGGGCGGCCCGAGCCGGTGGTCGACCGAGCGATCCGCAAAATGGTGTCCGCTGAAACCAAAGCTGGTCGTCGAGGTCTGCTACGATCATTTCAGCGGCGATCGCTTTCGCCACGGCACGTCGATCCTGCGCTGGCGCCCCGACAAGGCGCCCCGTCAATGTACGTTCGAACAGTTGAAGCAGAAGTCGGCAGATCCGATGAAGCTGCTGAAGCAGGCATGAGCATCAAGGCGGATGGTACGAACCGGCAGCTGCGACGTCGGCAGAGACACGAATTGATCAGCCGGCCCGCTCCGATCATTCACACAGCCCGTCGCGCCGGAGAAACACCTTGGTGATCGCAACTGCGGCTTTTATTCCTTCTGCGACGGCGACGGCAACGAGGAGGACATCACCCTTGCCCACTGCGCTGGAAGCTACAGCGTGTCAGGTGTCCTCATCGGGTTGGACTTCTCCTCGTTGATCAGTTCCTGCTCGGCGGCCTGCCAGAATTCCTCGTCTCTTCCTTCAGGCATGCCCGCTTCTTCCCAGAGTTTATAGGCTCGGGCAGAAATTTCCTTTTCACCAGGTCTCGTCATGTCAGCTCCCGCCTCTCTCGGGCTGCGGGCGCATGAAGCGCAAAACCCCACTCGCCCTACGCCGGTATGTACTTGAAATAAACTCGACTCTTGCCGCAGGGGTTCCTATCAACTGATTCAGCTCCCTATCGGTCGGATTGCTCAATTCCCGACGTTAGTTGACGATTTCTTTGTGCGGTTGCTGGGTCTCTTGCATCAAACGGTGGTGATGCGGCGAACTAGAGTTCAACTTCGGTCGCAACAAGACATCGAGCCGGTCTCGATCAATTCGGAAGATGCTTCTCCCTTTCGAAACATCGTTGCCCTAAGGCTATCGGTTGATTAGGCCGTTATCCGAAAGAGATCTCGGCGATCACGGGAAGATGGTCGGAAAGCACCGCCGCTTCGCGATCTGTCCAGGCTTTAGCCATCCTCGCGTCCGGCGTCGCATAGATACGATCCAGCCGGAGGAGCGGCCACCGGGACGGGAAGGTGCGCAAACGTGTTCGCACCGGACAATATGACGCCAAAACGCGACGGACTGACTTTACCCAGAGCCAATCGTTGAAATCGCCTAATACAATGGTCTTTCGATCGTCGATCAGACCTGCGATCGTTTGTGCCTGGGTGTAACGCTCGTGAACGCTCAAGCCGAGATGCGTTGCAATGATCTTCACGTCCCCACCAGGGCACGTTACGCAAGCCGAGATGACCCGGCGCGGCTCGCGCCTTCTGAAAGACACATCTGAGACTTCCGGTTCGCCCGCGAATGGCCAGCGGCTCAGCAGGGCTTGGCCATAGTAGCCATCCGCCGCGATGATGGAGTGTGCCTCGACGCGATGCTCCCCGACGCTCGCGGCGAGCCTGCCGAAAACGTCGCCCCGATGCCCGCGCGAGTCGATCTCCTGCAGAGCGACGATATCCGGAGTCCATTTCTCGATGATCTTGCAGACACCGTCGATGTCAAAATCCGGATTGAGATTGAACGTGCCATGCACGTTCCACGTCATAATCCGCAGTGTCCCGCTCATGAGCGGCGCCCGCTCCACCACGTCACCACGAACTGAACGGCGAGACAGACGGCGAGCCAGAGCAGGACGGTGAGGCCGAACCAGATCGCGTTGGACAATGAGGCATTCTGCGCGAGTTCGGCGATTTGCGCGCCAAGGGCAGCCATTGTGATGATGCCCGGCGCCATTCCGAGCAATGTCCCGATCAGGAAATCAGTCAAGCGAAGCTCGCTGGCGCCGGCGAGCAGATTGACGAGAGAAAATGGTGCTATCGGCACCATTCGGATGAGTGCCACCGCAATCACCCCTTGGCCAATGATGCGACGCTGAACGCGCGAAGCGCGTTGGCCGAGCAGCGACTGTAGCCGCTTATTGCCGAGGAAGCGGCCGATCATGAACAGCAACATCGCGCTGAGCAGGACCCCCGTCGTTGCGCTGAGGCCGCCCATCCACGGACCCAATGCCGCCGCGGTCGCCGCAATCAGGGCTATCACCGGGAACGCCACCAAGCCACCCACGACAAATGCCCCAACCGCATAAAGCGGCGCCAACGGCGAATGGGAAATGCCCGCCAGAAGCGAAGCGATAAACCCTACATCGGTATAGTCCCGAAGTCTGGTGAATTGCCATAAGAGCGCTAGTCCCACCAGGATTACCAGCGTCCCGGCGATCGCCAGGAGAGTGCGAGGTGTCCACATCCGGCGCGCCGCTCGATCCAGATTGAGCGGTCGCCGGGGATCCGCGATCGGTTGGATGAGGTCGTTCACACCGCGCAACTGTGCGCTTTCCGCATCGATCGGCAGCAAGACCTTTGGTGCCCCGCTCGCCCCATGCCGATCCAGGAAATCAAGCAGATCGTCATCGTGCTCGCTTATTAAGGCGGCATCCACGCCGCAGAAATGTCCGATCAGGCGGCACCTGAGATCCCGTATGAAATCGCGGTGTTCATCGCAACTTGCTTCGAACGCCAGATCGCACTCCGAATCCGCCCCCATCGAGCGGTTGTTGAGGTTCGCCGACCCGACCCGGAGAAAGTCATCATCGACGATCATCACCTTGCTATGCACCATGACTGGCGCGGAGACGCCATTCACGGATGAGCGCGGATACAATACACGCAACCTGTCGATGACGCCCATCGAGGAGAATGGCTTCAGGAAGCCGCCGCGCCCGCCTTGCATCGCCTGTGATTCGAACCACGACGAATGGCCTTTTGGCGTCACGATCAGCACCTGCAGGGATGGTACCTCGCGCATGCGCTGCGACAGCGCCTCCGCGATTTCCGGAGCGCTCGTAAACTGGTTCTCGATGTAGATGAATCGATTGGCTGACTGGATGGAGGCTGTGAACAGTCGGGCCACCTCGTCGATCACGCGACCGGCGCCGCTTGCCAACTCAGTTCTTGCGATTCCCGTCGCAATATCGGTCATTCCGATTGGGACAGATGCGGGCCAGCGACGTTCGACGTCCGAAGTTGAACGGGCCAGCCGACATCCGGCGCCCGTCCACCGCGCGCATACGATCTCTTCCAGCGCTGCGACCGGCGCGCCTTCCACCATGCACTGGACGTCGTGGAACGGGTGATAGGGTTTTCCGTCGGGGTCGTGCCGAAAGGGATGATCTACGCGATGTTCACTCGTATCCCACCGCCGAATGGTCAGGTCCAGTCCGCCGACAAACGCGATCGCGTTGTCGACGACGACGATCTTCTGATGCTGGGCTGAACCTAGGGGGAGGCTCGAATCCTTTCGAAAGCGGATCCGGCCACGGCCCACGGCCTCGAATTTATCGGCAGAGTTCCACTCGCGTTCGCCGGCGTACAAAGCGGCAAAGTCCCAGATCAGGATATCAATCCGAAGGGCCGGCTTGAGATCGACCAATGCTGCCAGAAATGGGCCGAGCTCGACCGGCAAGCCATCGTCAGCAGCACCGGAAGGACCGACCAAGGGAGTTTTGCTATGAATGTCCCAGCCGACGATGTGCACCTGCCGCTCGGCTGCAAGCAGGACGGCTCTGAGTGCGCCAAAGTACTCCGCGGCATCGTTGAGAATTGCGACCTTGGACGCCTCGCACCGCCTCCAGATCGCCCGGTCTGACAGCAGGATGGATGCAGGCCGCAGCAGTCGTGCTCTCCTCGAACGTTGGATCAGTGTGAAACGCTGGACATTTTGATCGGTTCCACGCCCTCGAAACGGTCGAGGCGGGCGGGGCCGGCCCCGCGTCCATTTCGATTTCCGATAGGCGAGCGTCACTAGGCTTCCGCCAGGAACAAACATTGTCAGGGGGCCTTTGGAATCACCGACCGCATGCGAGATGGCGAGAGTTCTCGTTACAAGATTGAGGTCTTTGAGATGGAAGAGTTGACCGAGCGTTTGGGAGCAGCAATGCTGTTCAGAAAGCACGGCCCCCAAATTGTGGACCATGGCGTGTCCTTCAATCTCTGGGCTCCATCGGCGAAATCGGTCGAGTTGCTCGAGGAATGTCAGCCGCCGCGCCGGATGCCTCGAGACGCCGATGGTTGGTACCAGACCCTCAGTCAGTCGGCACATATGGGCACGCGCTATCAATTCCGGATCGATGGCGATCTAGTCGTTCCCGATCCGGCTTCGTATTTCCAGCCGGATGATGTCGGAGCCCCCAGTGAGGTGTTCGACACGACGCGGCTGCGCGATGATATCATGTACCCTGGCCGTCCTTGGTCCGAGGCGGTCATCTACGAGATCCACGTCGGCGCTTTCTCTGATGAAGGCACCTATGCCGGGGTCGAGCGAAGGCTCCCCTACCTTAAGCAGCTTGGTGTAACCGCCATCGAACTCATGCCGCTCAACGACGTACCAGGTCGGCATAATTGGGGCTATGACGGCGTGCTGCTGAACGCTCCGAACGCACGCTATGGCCGACCTGAAGACCTCAAGCGCTTGCTAAGGGCAGCTCACGCCCTCGACATGATGGTCTATCTCGACGTCGTCTACAATCACTTCGGCCCACAGCTCAATTATCTGCACAGCTATGCGGAGAATTTCTTTACGAACCGCCATACGACCGGCTGGGGCCCCGCCGTGAATCTCGAAGGCAGCGACGGCACCTTCGTCCGACAATTCCTGACCGACAACGCTATGATGTGGCTACGCGACTATGGCTTCGACGGCCTCCGCTTCGACGCTGTACATGCGATGAAGGACACTTCCGAGCGGCATTTCCTGATTGAACTGGCGGAGACAACCCGTAGTCAGCTCGTTGGGCGGCACGTGCATCTGATGCTGGAAAACGAGGCCAACCAGGCACATTTGCTCGAAAGGCCCGGCGGACGTACCAGCCTTTACAATGCGCAGTGGGGGGACGACTTCCACAATGCGCTGCACGTTCTTCTGACCGGGGAAAACGAAGGCTATTATCGTGCGTTTGCCGATAGACCGCTTCAACATCTTTCCCGCGCACTGACCGAAGGGTTTGCCTATCAAGGCGAGATTTTTCCATTGCACGATAAGGCGCGCGGGGAGCCGAGCGCGCATCTGCCGCCCGATGCCACCATCTTCTTCGCCCAGAACCACGATCAAATCGGCAATCGCGCGCTCGGAGAGCGGCTCGCAAGTCTTGTCAACCATCAGAAGCTGAAGCAGGTCATGGCCCTGCTCCTGCTCAGTCCGCACATCCCCATGCTTTTCATGGGGGAAGAGGCCGCCGTCAAAACGCCATTCCTCTTCTTTGCGGATTGGCAGGGCGGAGCCGCAGACCTCACCCGGGAGGGCCGTCGCAAGGAGTTTGCGCACTTCCATGCCTTTTCGACGCCGGAGATGCGGGACAGGATTCCCGACCCTTGCGACGAGCGGACGTTCGCGGCCTCGAAGCTCGACTGGAGCGCCATGGAAACTTCTGCGGCCGCGCGCGAATTTCGTGCCCTCACGCAAGACCTGCTCAGCATCCGACAACGAAAGATCGTGCCGCTCATCAGGGATGGATTTGTTCGAGCCTGCGCCGGCCTGCTCGGCCAGGCGGATGCCAAAAAGGACGGCATCAACGTCCAGTGGACCTCGACACGGGGTGAGATACTACAAATCATCGCCAACTTTGCCAACCACGCGATTCTCCGCCTGCTCTTGTTGAGGGCGAGACGCTGTGGGGGACGGAGTCCATCAAAGGACATCTTTATCTACACCCGGATGATATCCTGGTGCGACTTGGAAAGGCGGGAACAGCCCAATTAAGCTAAGACTCGCTGCTGCGAGGTTCTGTTGGCGTGAGCAGGTGTACGGCCGATAAATTCTCGCCGAGACGGGACCCGGTCAGGTACGGCTTGAACCTGAGTTGATCCGCAGGGTCCCGTCTCCGTCCGTTCCGTTCTACTTTTCGCTACCTCGGTTCGGAGTCGAATGCGTCGTGGCCGGCTGGCCGGTACGCGCTATGCCCGGGCTCGGGCCGCCCGACGCGTTGTTGCCGTAACTATTGCCCTGGTTTGTATGCACCGTGCCGCTAACATTTGTCCCTGCAGCGCCCTGCGGACTGGAGGAACTTGCCGAGCTCTGCCCTGCCGATGAGCCAGCAGAGTTGCTTTGCGACAGCGCAACGGAAAAGCTGCCGACGAGGATGCTCAAGATAAAAGCGATGTATTTCATGGTTGCCTCCGTCACAGTGCCGGCTCTGCGCCCCGAGGTATAAGGCCGCACTCGAGCGCAGAGCGCAGTTCGCACGCGCTACTTGTTCGCGTTAGCCGGGTTGTTCGAACCGGTCGTCACGCTGGGAGCATTGTTAGGCGTGGTCGTGGTTGTCTGTTGCACGGCATTGCGACCGTCATAAAAGAAAATGGTCGCGATGACGGCGAGGATAAAAACGCTTCCGACTGCCCAGGCGACCGGGCTGCTCCGTCGGGTCTCGCCTGTATTGTTGCTGCCTTGTCGTTGCATGTGACTCTCCATCGGAATGTCACGAGAACATGCCGTGGCATAAAGCGTTCCTAAGTCGCTTTGCGCCGCCTTGACTAACGTCTCCGAGCGACCCACACGCCGAGGACGAATGCCATAAGGAGCGATCGGAGCGGCGCAGCGGTGGTGATCTCGCGCAATTGTCCGGCCAGACGGGCGGCAGCGGCTTGCGGGGATGCGCCATTTGCTGGCGAGCGCTCCCCCCTCACGCCCGTGGCCCATGACGCGCCCTCGCCGGCGGCCGGATCATCGGTCAAGCCTGACGCTTCAGTCATGGCGGAGGCCTCTCTCAAGTCCATTGAAAACTCCTGTTGTTGAGCCGACGCTGCTGAGTGCGGCTGCAAAACTTCAGATGAACGGCTTTCCACCGGTAACTGCCAGCGTCGCGCCCGACGTGTAGCTGGAGAGCGGGTCCGCGAGCATCACATAGGCGGTTGCCAGCTCGGCTGGTTGGCCGGCACGTTGCATCGGCACCTGCTTGCCGAAATTCTTGACGGTCTCCTCAGGCATGGTCGAAGGAATAAGCGGGGTCCAGATAGGACCAGGGGCGACGGCGTTGACCCGAATACCCTTCTCCGCAAGGAGCTGTGCAAGCCCGCCCGTGAAGTTCTGGATCGCGCCCTTGGTCGTGGCGTAGGCCAACAGGATTGGGTTCGGCATATCGGAGTTCACCGATGCCGTGTTGATGATCGCGGCACCCGGCCGCATGTGTGCAACGGCGGCCTTGGTGAGATAGAACATGGCGTGGATATTTGTTTCGAATGTCAGCTGCCATTCCTCGTCGCTGATGTCCTCAATGGACTTAAACGTGGCCTGGTGGGCCGCGTTGTTGACGAGGATGTCGACTCCGCCGAGCTCGTCGACCGCGCGACGGACAACTGAACGGCAATGTTCGGGGTCGCGAATGTCGCCCGGAATCAGGATGACCTTGCGCCCCTCACGCTCTACCATCGCTTTGACCTCGGCTGCATCGTCGTCCTCCTTCAGATAGGAGATCGCGAGGTCCGCGCCTTCACGGGCATAGGCGATCGCGACCGCGCGCCCGATGCCGCTGTCACCACCGGTGATGATTGCCCGCTTGCCGGCCAACCGGCCAGAGCCCCTGTAGCTGTCTTCTCCGTGGTCCGGGCGAGGCTTCATTGCGGCCGTCAAACCAGGCATCGGCTGCTTCTGCGAGGGATAAGGCGGCTGCGGATAGTCGGGCATGCGTCGGCTCCAGGATTCGCTCGTCTAACAGGACAGCGACAGATGCGTTCCTCGCCGCCGGAACGCTTAGGAACGCTCGCCGAATGCCGACGTTCAGTGTTCAGATCCGAGCCCTGATGCGCGAATTCGCAGTCATTCGGGACCGACGGGTCACTACAGCCTGATCACGCGGAGCGGAAATAGATGGGCAATAGCGGTGTCGGCATGCTGTTGGGAGACGTTTCGTCGGCGGCCTTGTGGATGTGGTTCATTGGCGCATTCGTTCTCGGGGCAGCGATTCTCACGGTGTGATGAGGGCCGGGCGGCTGCGACGCAGCGAACTTGCCCAACTGGATCGCAACACGGAGGTTGCGCAGCGCCGCGATGATCCGCAGAAATCGGCGAATGTTCGATAGTGGCCCCGCGGGATGCGGAGGTTTTGAGGAAGAGGCGCAGTGAGGCGTCTCGGGTTCATATTGGCGCCTCGCCAAACATCGTGACCCCTGGCCGCCGGCCATGTCTGCGAGCAGCTGCGTATTCGTAAAGTCATCGAACGTCAGATCGTGCGGCGGCGTCCCGCGACCAGACCGTAGACAAACAGCACGATGATCGCGCCGACGACGGCTCCGATCAGACCGGCTCCTTGATCGGCACGATACCAACCCAATGACTGCCCCAAATAGGTCGCCACGAAGGCGCCGACGATGCCCAGGATGGTCGTGAGGATGAAGCCCGACGGCTCGTTGTCGCCCGGCATGATGAACTTCGCGATGACACCCGCGATGAAGCCGATGATGATGGTCCAAAGGATGCTCATGGTCGCCTCTCTCAAGCCGCCGCCGGCACGCGCCCATCGGGCGTATACTTGTCGACGGCTGTCGGCAGTTCGCGGGACAGCCGCTGCAGGAGCTCCTCCTGGGACAGGCCTGTCTGCTGCTCCAGCTGCTGGAGCAGGTCGGAGCCGATGGCCTGCCGCAATTCCGGAGGTGTGACCTCCCTGTTCGGACCTTTGTCGACCCACGACTGCGCGGCGTCGCCCTGGCCGTTCTGCTTGAAGTGCTCCAGTAGATCACCGATGCCGCCATTGAGAAGTGAACCCGCGCCGCCACCACCCAGCAACCCGCCGAGGTTACCGAGCAGGCCACCCAGTGCTGCGCCGCCTCCGGCTGTGGGCTGCCCCGATGTGGCATTCCGAAACATTTCGGCGAGCTTGTCGCGGTTCTGATAACCGGCGATCGCAAGCAGACCCAGCAGGGCGGTCATCGATGGCGTTCCACGGCTCATTCTCGTCTCCTAATTCTGGCGGTCCTACACGTCACTGACCGAGTGTCGCCAGACAGAACATTAAAGGTTCGCGGTGGTTCCAGATGTTGCCGACCGCGACTGTTCCAAGCCAGGAACGACAGCAGCTGTCGGCGGTTTCTCGAGAGTAGGTCGCGAGGAATTTCTTACGAATGGGCCGGACATCGTCACTGCCAAAGCGGCTGCGGCCCATGCTCGCCAGCCTGACTAACAAGGCATTCAACGATGCCGATTGGGTGTTCGAGGACAAGTTTGACGGCTTTCGCATGGTGGCTGAGATTAAACGCGCCAAGGTGACGCTCTACAGCCGGAACGGCAAGATCATCAGCCGCAGCTACATCGAGGTGGCGCGGGCGCTGGAAGACGTCGGGGCCGACGCGGTTATCGATGGAGAGCTCGTGGCGATAGGCAAGGATGGCGTCTCGCACTTCCAGCTGCTTCAAAATGCCCTGCGGCACGAAGCCAAGCTTCAATATGTCGCGTTCGATCTCATGTTTCACAATGGAGAGGATCTCCGCGCCCTGCCACTGCTCGACCGCAAGGCGCGGCTCGAGGAAATCCTGCCGCGGCACAAGCTGATCGCCTTCAGCCGGCATCGCAGGAAACTTGGTGAGCGCTTCTTCGCCGAGGCCGAACAACGCGGGCTCGAAGGCATCATGGCGAAACGCGTCGATAGCCTCTATGCCTCCGGCGCGCGAACAGACGATTGGCTGAAGATCAAGACCTCCAAGCGGCAGGAGGTTGTCATCGTGGGGTTCACCGCTCCGAGGCGCACCCGGCCGTTCTTCGGGGCTCTGGTGCTCGCGGTGCGAGAGAGCAGCACCTGGCGTTACATCGGTCACGTCGGAGCCGGGTTTAGTCATGTCACCCTGGCGGAACTGCATCGCAAGCTGGTAAAGTTGAGGGCCGCCAAGTCGCCCTTCCCGGCGAAGGTCAAGGACGAGAAGGTCACGACGTGGGTGAAACCGAAACTTGTGGCCGAAGTGAAATTCGCCGAATGGACCAGCAAAGGTGAACTCCGGCAACCGGTCTATCTTGGGCTCCGAACGGACAAGCTGGCTACGGCGGTCGTTCGCGAACAAGCGGACCAGTGAGCGACTGGAGGACTAGCCGATACACAACAAGTCGACGGTCTGCTGGGGGATATTGCCCTCCAGCCAGCCTTCCCAATGCAACACGCCCAGTTGTTAGCGACCTTTGAGGAACCACCCAAGAGGCAAACTGTTTTCATGATGTCTCTGCAGTCCAGCCCGCAGGGACTCTCCATGAGGCCTCAGTCTTCCCCCGGGACTGGGGCCTTTCGATTGGAAGAGCCGTACAAGTCGTACGTGAGACGCTCCGCTCTGCGAGGCCCTCTTGTCTGAAGTGTCCTTAGCTCTCGCATCGCACAGACCCACCGCCAGCTTTGGAAAAGAGCAATCTGCCTTCAGTTGATTACGATCGGAGGAGACCTGCATGCTGAAACATTCTATCGCATTGGCCGGCGTCGTCGCGGCCACGCTGCTTTCACTGGCTCCGTCGGCACAAGCCCAAGATTATCCATGGTGCGTTCAGGGGCGAGGAGTAGGCTACCCCGGCGACTGCAGCTACTCGACGCGGGCGCAATGTCTGGCCTCCGCATCCGGACGCCTAGTTAGCTGCGGCATCAACCCTCGCTTTGCGTATGGTCAACACCGTCGGCAGCGGCGATAGAACGTAGCGGCCTTGGCTTACAGGCAGAGTCAAATTACGAAGCTCGCTGTGAGGCTAACACCCTCTGCAGATGCTCTTTATTTTGCGGTCGGCCTGCGAATCCTGCGAATTCTCGGACCGGATCCGGTCATCACCTTGTAGGGAGGGACCCGGGGTGACGGTTCCGTCAATGCGGCCGCTGCTTGTACCTCCCGCAAGATTGCCGGGCCGGCCCACTGTTATCGATCCCCGAGGACCGGTGCCTCCACTTGATTGAGCCGCTCCCGTCGTATTGGTCCCAGGAGCCATCGCGCCGCCCGTTGTCGTGCTCTCGGACCCGCTCCGCGGTCCTGCACCAGTTGCACTTGAACTCGCGCCACCGCCGGCAGCTTGGCCCCGGGCCTGGTCAATTTGCGCGACGCAGGGAAGTACGGCAAGCAGCAGACTCAGCATCGCCAAACGCATTTTACTGTCTCCATTCCTGAAGGCTTCGCGCCGTTCGACGCGGTTTGTCTGCAATAAGTGGAGCAATCGGATGTTCCTGCGCCATTGTGTCCCGCTCCTGTAAGGCGACGCGGCATTCTGCTTAGTAGGGAACCAAAAGCGCGCGATCGACCTTTTACGTCGGAAGCCATTGGATCGTTAGTATTTCCTCCCAGGACCCTCGAATGCTCCGAGAAACCACCAAAGTCGAAGACGCGCTCGATCGCTCGACGGACGTCGCATCGCAGATCGCGGAGGAAGGCCTGCGCTATGTGAGCGACTCCTCGCCCGGCTATAGCCGCAAACGGACAGGCACGTCGTTCAGCTATTACGACAAGGAGGGCAAACGCATCACCGATGTCTCAATCATCCGACGCATCAAGTCGATTGGCATACCGCCCGCCTATGAAGCCGTATGGATCTGCCCCTCGTCCAACGGGCACATTCAAGCGACCGGGCTCGACGCCCGCGGGCGCAAGCAGTACCGCTACCATCCGAAGTGGCGAGAGCTGCGGGATCAAAACAAATACGAACATATCATGCAATTCGCGGCGACGCTGCCCGCATTACGCGCTCGTGTCGTATCCGACCTAAAGCGCGAGGGCCTCCCGCGAGAGAAGGTGCTGGCCACCATCGTCAGCTTGCTCGAGAGGACGCTCATACGGGTCGGCAATGCCGAGTACGCTGCGAAGAATAAGTCGTATGGCTTGACAACCATGAGGCGAAAGCACGTGGCGATCGGACGAAGCGTGCTTCGTTTCGATTTTACGGGAAAGTCAGGTAAGCAATGGAAATTGCAAGTTGAAGACAAGCGCATCGCGTCCATCGTGAAGCGCTGCGCCGACATCCCCGGCCACGAGCTTTTCAAGTACCTTGACGACGACGGCAGGTCTCGAACGGTCGATTCCGGCGACGTCAACGGCTACATCAAGGAGATTACGGGGCAAGACTTCAGCGCCAAGGACTTCCGCACCTGGGCCGGCACAGTCCTAGCGGCACTCGCGCTGTCGGAGTTCAAGAAGTACGATAGCCAGGCCGAGGCCAAACGCAACGTCGTCGCTGCAATCGAAAAGGTCGCGAAGCAGCTTGGCAATACACCGGCGATTTGTCGCAAAAGCTATGTGCACCCAGAGATATTGAACGCCTATTTGTCGGGCGATCTGGTGAAAATGATTGGCGCGAGGATCGCGCTGAAGTTCAAGCGTCAGTATCCGAAACTTACGTCCGACGAGATCATGGTTCTCGCCTTCCTTCGCAAGCGGCTGGACTCCCTCAAGCCGTCGTAATCTGAAGAGCCGAGGCCCGCTCCACCTAGCCGTGCCGCCTCACCTTCGCGTACCATTCGGAATACGGGCTGTTCTTTACAGCGTGCCGATTGAAGTCGGGAGCAGCATCTTTCCACCAAACCGGCCCACGCTCACCGAGTTCACGTTTCAACTGGTCCACTTTGCGACGGGCCTCCACCTCGGAATCGAAGTCTCCAGCATTCTTGGCCTCTTTGACCGCGCGGCGGGCGCTCATAAGTTCCGCCACCAGCGCCGCCTTCTTTTGCGGATGTATTGAGGGATCGCTCATCCGCCAAAGTTTGCCGCGGACTACGAAGTACCTTCCATCAGGTGTAACAGGATGCTTGGGGCCGGCCATTTCACTGAGAGAGAAAGCAGCTCGTCGCAACAAGGCTATTTGGTTCGGACGTTCCTGGCGCCGACCGCACTCAAGGTATCCGATATCTTCTGGGGATCGTCTCCATGAAAGTCGATCGAGACCTCAAGCAGGCCATCGAGCGAATGGTGCGTACCCGGTTCAGGCGCCGCCTTCGCGTCAGCTCCGGCAAGGCGGGTGCCTGCCGTATTCGCCGATCCAACGGGTTGGACAAACACGTCGCTGCGAGACACACCAAGCTCCTGCACCACCCGCTCGACCGCGAGTTCGGCCCCGCGTCGCGTATCGACTTCTCCGATGATCGTGCTTTCCAAGACGATTCTCCAACCATGTTGCTTGATCGCAGCAATCGAGTGGGCCGGTAAAGCGTTCCTATTCCATCGGAGATGAGAGGCGCTCGCTCTCGCTAAAGGCGGCAATAGTCAACGATCGAACGAAGCGTTGACTCGGCATGTCAGACGCTTTCGACTATTTCCGAGCTTACGCGATCAGAGACTTCTGCAAGGCACGGGCGATGCCGCGAGGCCCGCTGAAGCGCCTTCAGTTGGCGGCCGCACGCATTTACAATCTGCTCAGGAAGGAAGCCGGCGATGCACCGAATATGCAGCACCTCGATGATTTCCGCACAGCGCAGACTCTCGAGCGCTCTCTAAACCATGAGGCTGACAACAGGCTGATCGCGCGGAGTATGCCTGCCCTGCCGCCGCAGGACTCACCACCGAGACTTCATTGAATGCCTCCTCCGACTCCTGTAGCCAATCCGCAGTGAGAACACGCGATGCACGGGCCTTCGCGTCGAATGCCTACCGCCGAGATGGGCCGCACGAGCGGGCCGATGGCAAGGCGCATAGCCGAACGCAAAAGGCCTCCGACCGAGGTCGGAGGCCCTCAAGGCAGCCAGGGGTACATCCGCCCTAGTGATGCCAGAACAGCGCAAGAATCAGAATGATCGGCAGTGGAATGCCGAGAAGCCACAGAAGTGCGCCTCTACCAAATCCCATGGGTCCTCCTCTTTCGTTCGACAACGATCGAGAGCGTCTGATGTTCCGGACTGGAACGATCGGGAAGTGCACAGGTTATTGCCGAAAAATGGAGGTATCGATGGCGGTCAACAAGCCGAAAGGCGACAACGCCCGCAAGGGCGCGGTGAAGAAACGTACTCAGCTGAAGAACCCGCTGACCAAGACGGCGACGAAGCGCAACAAGAAGGGCGGTCAGTTCATGGCGGTGAAGAAGAGCGCGAAAAAGTTCAAGGGCGTTCGAAAGGAGAAGTAGTGGCGAAGCTGCTCGTTGTCGCTGCGATCGTCTTGACCCTGCTTATCGCGTTCTCGGCGTGGGTGATCTCACTGTAACGACATTGCGTACTTTGCGACGCCGCCCTGCAGACCTTAGTTGAGCTGAGTAGACAGGGTCGTTCCTCAGACTACCCGTAGTGGCCGCTCATGTAGCGGATCGCGACAAACGCACCCGCGACAACGAATATGGTAACGCCGACGGCAAATAAGACTCTGAGACTTTGCTCCATGATTTGAACCCATCTGATTGTCGCCAATGATGCTAGTGCTTGGTCGGTCTTATCCCTACCAAGTCGTTCAGAACCGCCCTCGCCTCAGGCCCCGAATAGCTGGCGCGTTACCGCATTGGCAGCCGAACACCTCACTCCAGGCACGATTGGGGTGGTTTTCGCAGACAAACCCGATGCCCAGGCAGGTGCGGCATTTCGCATTGGGCATGCTGTTGCTCCACTTCAGAACAGGTTGTCGGACCAACAGCACCACGGCGGGCCTCGTTCCCAACGAGTGGTCGTGAGTTTCCGCTCTCAATCGATCTCTGATCAGCTTAGCCGACGCGCTTCCGGAGATCAGGCGTATTTCCGTCGCCGCTGCCGAGAGGGTTATTTGCAAACGAAAGGAAATGAGCGCGGCACCACACGTTAAAGAGCCGGGGCTTCTCAAATGGAGGACGCTCATGAAGACGTTAACTGCAGCAATGCTCGCGTCGGCGCTGGCCGTCGGTCCCGCCATGGCCCAACAATTATCGCCGAACCAATACACTCAAAGCGAGGCCGACAAGGGTATCAAGACTCACAACTCCGGCGCTTCCGGAATGGTTGGAAGCCAAGTGACACCCGGGGCCGCCGCGCATCCGCCTGGCCAACCCGGCTCCAGCGGCGCTAGTACCGCCACCAGCGCGCAAAACTCAGGCGCCGGTATCAGCGGCGCGCCGGGCGGCAAAAGCGGTCCAGCCCCAGGTCAAGGAACAGTCGGTTCGGCAGGCAGCTCGACCGTTCAACAACAGGACCCCGCAAACGTAAAGGGAATGCCTGGCAATAAGAGTGGCCCGCCAGCGCGGCATTAAGTGCTGCAACGACCGATGCGCTCTCGCATTAAATGAAAAGGGCCCGCTGATTTTAACAGCGGGCCTTTTGCTTCTATTTGCCCTTCATCTTCGGGTCGTTCATCGTAGCTCCCGGGTTTGCCGAACCTGGGCTGCTCGACGCGCCCTGACCGGTTGCGGCCGCCGGCGAATTGCCGCCCCCACCCGCACCGGCTCCCGCGCCTCCACTGCCAGCGCCGCCCGCACCGGCGCCTGCACCAGCGCCGGCTCCGCCACCACTGCCGCCGCCGCTCCCTGCTCCACCGCTGCCACCCGCGCCTTGAGCCGACGCCGCAGCGATGGATCCCAAAATGAAAGCTGTTGCCAAGGCAATCTTCGCAATCTTCATGAGCGTTCTCCCTTCGTTGTCCGTGTGCGGGCAACAGGACGATGGCGAGCTTCGTTCCTATCGATCGCAAGCCGCATTGCCGCACTCAGGAGTGCGCGACGATGATCGCGAACTTGATGGTGTGCTCGTGGGCCTTTATCCGGCGCGCGCTCGCATGCGTCAAACTGCGATGGGCTGCGAGCGGAAGAAATAGGAACCCTGCAATGCCGACCTCGTTGTCGGGACCCACGTACTGGAGGACAATATGAAAAAGACGACTCTATTCTTGCTGACCGCGGCTTCGCTGTTCGCCACCCCGGTGCTGGCGCAAAATCCGCCAGCGGCAGATCGACCGAACAACACTGCGGTCAACAGCGCCGGACAAAACAATTCCAATAAGCCGGTCGCGGGCGCCAACAGCTTCACGGAAGGTCAAGCCAAGTCGAAGATCGAGGAAGCGGGCTGGACTAACGTTACCGCGCTCAAGAAGGACGACAACGGCGTCTGGCGCGGCAAAGCCAGCAAGGGCGGCTCTACAGTCGACGTAAGCCTGGATTTTCAGGGCAATGTGAACCCGGCCAAGTAAGAAGAACGCGAAACCGAGAGGATAGTACATGACCGTTACAATTTCTCGCCTTTACGACAGCTACGCCGATGCGCAGCGCGCCGTAAGCAGTCTCGAAGCCGCCGGCGTGCCGCATTCGGATCTCAGCATCGTCGCCAACAACTCCGACAATTGGTACAGCACCGACAAGAAGGTTGATCGCGACCGAGATGGTGTCGATGATCGCGCGGAAGGTGCCGCGACCGGGGCCGGGATCGGTGCGGGCCTTGGTGGTGCCGCCGGCCTGCTGGCCGGGCTCGGATTGCTGGCGATCCCAGGCTTGGGACCGGTCGTGGCTGCCGGATGGCTCGCCTCAACAGCAGCTGTCGCAACCGCAGGCGCCGCGACCGGCGGACTCGTTGGCGCGTTGACACAGGCCGGCGTATCTGATGAAGACGCTCCCGCTTACGCCGAAGGCGTGCGGCGCGGTGGCACGCTCGTTTCGGCGCGCGTACCCGACGCCGATCGCGCACGCCTCGAAGCAATTCTGGATCAATCCTCGGTCAATCTGCGGGACCGCCGCGCGGCTTGGCAGAAGTCGGGCTGGACGAACTTCGATCCGACCGCGCAGCCGTATGGTGCGGAAGAACTGCGTAAGGAGCGACAGCTCTACGGCACCGGCATGCGCTAAATTGACGGTTCGCCTGGGCGAGCTTCGTCTACTCCATCAAGAATGGCCCGTCAGCTGGCGGGCCATTTTGTTGCCGCCAGTCGATCGCAATTCCCACTAGGAACGAAGCTGAATGCCCACCGTTCGGGATTGTATCTCTTCTCCCGCACTCGAGGCATTCCATGTATCACCACGTCAAGAAACTGATGTACACCGTTCGGGTTGACGAGCCGGATCCCCGCTTTGGCAACATGCTGCTCGAGCAATTCGGCGGCGCGAACGGCGAGCTCGCAGCCGCGATGCAGTACTCGATCCAGGGTTTGAATTGCGAAGATCCGGATCGCAAAGACCTCTTGATGGACATCGGAACCGAAGAGCTGAGCCATCTGGAGATTGTCGGCACCCTCGCTCGCATGCACCTCAAACCATCCAAATTCGACCGTGAAGCCGCGGAAGCCGATCCGCTCATCGCCATCGCCGGCGGCGGCGGAGTCAATCTCTTCAACTCTCAAGGCAACGCCTGGACCGCCGACTATCTGAAGATCACCGGCGAACTGGACGTCGACCTGCGCAGCAACATCGCAGCCGAAGCCCGCGCCAAAATCGTCTATGAACGGCTGATCAATTTCTGCGACGACGCAGGCACGAAGGACGCGCTCCAGTTCCTGATGACGCGCGAGATTACCCACATGAAGGCTTTCGGGCTGGCGCTCGAAAGCATGGGCAAGCCACCCCTCAGCATTGGTCGCCTTGCTCCGACCCCCGGCCTGGTCGACCAATTCTTCAACGACTCCACCGGGTCCGGCGACCATGGGGAAATCGACACGCGTGGTCCCTGGAACGAGGGAGGCGACTGGGTCTTCACCGAGTCGCCTGCGATCCAGACCGGCGAACCCGGTCCGGCGTCTGCGATCGTCACGGAGAGTTCCGCGCCGGTCGATGAGACCGGCCTTGGCGACCTTCTGATCGACGAACTTCGCGACATTTTGCATGCGGAGAAGCAATTGACCAAGGCACTGCCGAAAATGGCAGAGGCTGCACGTTTCGACCAACTGCGCGAGCTGTTCGAGCAGCACTTGGTGGAGACGGAAGGCCAAGTCGAACGCATCAATGAGTGTTTCGAGCTGCTGGGAAAATCGCCACGCGCCAAGCCGTGCAAGGGCATGATGGGCCTTGTCGAGGAAGGGCAGGAAATCATGTCCGAAGGCGAAAAGAAGGAGGATGCCGCCGCCGACCTCGCGCTGATTGGCGCCGCCCAACGCGTCGAACATTATGAGATCGCCGGATATACCACCGCGCGCAATCTCGCCCAGCAGCTTCGCCATAGCGCGATCGTTGCGCTACTCTCCAAGTCGCTGGCGGAAGAGGAGAATGCTGACCAGTTGCTGAATCAGGTAGCGCGGTCACTGATGTCGGTGGCCAAGATGCCGGCTGCGATCGAGCAGGCCGAGTGAGGCACCGCTGCGTCACCGCGTTCGGGACCGGCTCGACGATTGGCGACGTCCAGTCGTCGAGCCTTGGACGCGATAATGGCCCTGTCGATATATGAGCCAACCTAAGCACTTCCACCTCGTCGAGATCATCCTCCCCAAGGAAACAGGAGATGGCGATCCCGTCGGCAAGACGTGGTTCGACGAATTGATGAACAAACTAACCGAAGAATTTGGCGGGGCGACCAGCTTCCTGCGCTCTCCGGGCCAAGGCTTGTGGAGGAGCGGCGGGGAGACGAAGCGCGACACGATAGCGGTCATCGAGGTCATGACGGAACGGCTAGAACCAGCTTTCTGGCGGGAGCTACGCCAACGTCTCGAAACGGACTTATCGCAGGACGAAATTGTCATACGAGCCCACGAAATTACTCGTCTTTGAAGGCGGACGAATGGACGAACTCGAGATCCTGCGAGGATTCGCAGCGGGTGTAACGATCGTTGCGGCGGCACTCGTCGCCGCCAACTGGAATGCTCGCGTCACCGTAGCCGGGTTTGCGATTTTTATTGTCACGGCCCTCGCATGGATGGCGGACGGCTGGCTCGAAGGCAAGACGTCGCTCGTCCTGCAGAATGCCGTTCTGTTACTGATCAACGTGTTCGGCGTGTGGCGCTGGCTTCCCAAAGCCGAGAAGGAGACGCAGCAGGCGCGATGAGCCCCGCAGCGACGAACGCCGCGTTTGTGGTCTCCCCGCTCCATTCGCGATCGTCTTGTTGCATTTGGAGGTACGACCGTGGCTCGCATCCTGATCGGCACCTCCGGCTGGCACTACGACTCGTGGCGAGGCCCGTTCTTCCCCGACGGGCTGCCGCTAAAAGAACAGCTTCGCTACTATGCCAGCCAGTTCGAGACTGCCGAATTGAACGGTGTCTTCTACCGTACCCCGACAGTGGATGCGGTGAAGGCTTGGCGGGAGCAGACCGGGCGCGACTTCGTTTTTGCCTGGAAGGCATCCAAATTCATCACACACTGGAAACGCCTCTCTGACCGTTCTGAAAATAGTCTCGAGTTGTTGGAAAACCGCATCTCATTGCTCGGCGGCAAGGCTGGGCCAATCCTGTTCCAGCTGCCACCGCAATTCGAGGCCAATGTCGACAGGCTCGCTTCGTTCTTCAAGCTGCTATCAAGGAAGCGTCGGTACAGCTTCGAATTTCGCCACCCCAGTTGGTATCAACCTCGCGTTTTGCGAATGCTTGCGGAACAGAATATCTCGCTCTGCTTGTCGGATCACCACGATGCGCCGGCGCCCTGGAAGCGCACCGCTGACTTCGTTTATATCCGGGGCCACGGGCCCAGCGGCCGCTATTTTGGTCACTATACCAAGCCTGCGCTTCGACGATGGGCACGGCATATCACGTCGAAATAGACATAGACGTCGCAGCCTTGCCGCTTCCACGACGCGCTAAAATTGAAAGCGCTGCTATAGGAGACCCTTTGCGGCCGGCTACCGTTTTGCCGTGCCAGGTTCAGCCATCTTGCGGTGCTGCTTGGCCAGTATCTCGTTCGGTGTCACGTTCGCGATACTCGACTGCACCTTGTTCTTGAGACCGGTGACGATATCGGATTCGCCGCTCATCATGGCGTCGAAGCCGGCCTTGGCCACATCCGCCGCGCTGTCCTTCTCCTCGGTCCCGACTTTCGTGTCCATCATGTCGGCGCGGCGAAAGAATTCGGTCTCGGTGGCGCCGGGCATCAGGCAGGTGACGGTGATACCACTGTCGCGCAGCTCTTCGCGCAGCGCGAAGGAAAAGGAATCCAGGAACGCCTTGCTACCGTTGTAGACCGCCTGAAAGCTGCCCGGCGTAAAGCCGGCGATTGATCCCGTGATCAGGATGCGGCCCGACTTGCGCCGGAGCATTTCGTTGCCGGCGCGGTGGATCAGGTACAGCGTACCGGTGATGTTGGTATCGACGACGTTGCGGATACGGTCGAAATCCTGGTCGAGGAACGCCTTGCCGAGACCGACGCCCGCATTGGCGAGCAAGGCGTCGATCGGCCGGTCGCCGACCGCGGCACATAGCTTGTCGACCCCTTCGGTGGTGGCGAGATCGGTCTCGACCGGTTCCACGTTGACGCCGAGCTTCCGCAGCTCGACCGCTGCCGTCTCGATGGCAGGCTCGTTCGCGGCGACGACGAGATCAAAACCGTCCTCGGCGCAGCACCGCGCGAGTTCCAGACCAATTCCGGTGGAGGCGCCGGTGACGACGGCAAATTGCTTGGCGGGCATGAGCGTATCCTCGATGTTTCCGTGATGACGCCCAATCGCTCCGCCGCACGCTCGTTCCTATGCGGCCTCGCGCTGAGCCGCGCGTGAGCGACGAGGATTTTCACCGGCGATAGCAACCTTCATTCCCGCTTCGACTTTAGAGCCTCGTGGTTCAACGGGAGGAGAGACGATGAAAGCGCTGGTTTGGCACGGCAAGGAGGACATCCGGTGCGACACCGTTACCGATCCCGAAATCCAGGACCCGCGTGACGCCATCATCAAGGTGACGAGCTGCGCGATCTGCGGCTCGGATCTGCATCTCTTTCACAATTTCATTCCGGGCATGCTGCCGGGCGACATCATGGGCCACGAGACCATGGGCGAAGTGGTCGAGGTCGGCTCCGGCGTCGACGGCAAGCTGAAGAAGGGCGACCGCATCGTGGTGCCCTTCACGATCATTTGTGGCGAATGCGAGCAGTGCATGCGCGGCAACTTTTCCGTCTGCGAGACCACCAACCGCAAGAAGCACCTCGCCGACAAGGTATTCGGGCATGCCACCGCGGGCCTGTTTGGCTACACTCATCTGACCGGCGGTTATCCCGGCGGGCAGGCCGAATATCTGCGTGTGCCGTTTGCGGACGCCACACACATCAAGGTTCCCGCAGGGATCCCTGACGAGCAATTGCTGTTTCTCAGCGACATCTTCCCGACCGGCTGGCAGGCCGCCGCGCAATGCGACATCGTGCCCACGGATACGGTCGCGATCTGGGGCTGCGGCCCGGTCGGCCAGATGGCGATCCGCAGCGCCATCCTGCTCGGCGCCAACCAGGTGATCGCGATCGACTGCCTGCCCGAGCGTCTGAGCATGGCGGAAGCCGGCGGCGCGACCACGATCAATTTTGAAACCGAAAGCGTGCTGGAGCGCCTGAAGGAGCTGACGGATGGCAGAGGTCCGGAAAAGTGCATCGATTGCGTCGGCATGGAGGCGCATGTGATGGCGTCGCTGCCCGATACCATGCTGGACCGCGCCAAGCAGATGGTGATGCTCGAGAGCGACCGGCCGCATGTGCTGCGCGAAATGATCCATGTCTGCCGGCCCGGCGGCATCATCTCCGTTCCCGGCGTCTACAGCGGCCTCTCAGACATGCTCCCGATGGGCGCCTTCATGAACAAGGGCCTGACGATGCGGACCGGCCAGACCCACGTCAACCGCTGGACCGATGACCTGCTCCGTCGCATCGAAGAGGGAGAGGTCGATCCGTCCTTCGTCATCACCCACACCGTCCCGCTCAGCCAGGGCCCCGAGATGTACCAGGTGTTCCGCGACAAGCGCGATTCCTGCGTCAAGGTCGTGCTGAAGCCCTGAGGGAGCCAGTCCAATGTTTCACTTCTCCAACATCGTGCGCACCAAGGGTGATCCCAAGATCGTCGAGGGCGGCCCGAGCCTTAGAAAGCCCGAAGATCAGCTCGCGCGTGCGCTTGGCTGGTTCAGCATCGGCCTCGGCGTCGTCGAGCTCTTTGCGCCACGACGGGTGACGGAAACGCTTGGCATGGAAGGCCAGGAGACGCTGGTCCGTGCCTTCGGCGTCCGCGAGCTTCTCGCCGGCATCATGTCGCTCTCCGTCGACAAAAACGCCGGGCTATGGGCACGCGTCGGCGGCGACGGTCTCGATGCGGCCGCGTTGATGTCCGGGCTGACGCCCGACAATCCCAAGAAGGGCAATATCGCGCTGGCCTTGCTGATGGTCGGCGGCATCGCCCTGCTCGACTATCGCGCCGCGCAGGACACGAAGCCGCGGCGGCCGCCGCCCAATGCAAGGCGCAAGCTGTATCCCCACCGCAGCGGATTCCCGAAGGGGTTGGAAGCCGCAAAGGGTCGCGCGAAAGAGATGATCAAGCACGCGACCTCCGGTGCCGCCTCCTGACCCGCGCGCAATCGCGAGCAAAGGCCAGCGCCGCCCGCGCTGGATCGCGGCGGCCGAGCTTGGCCTGATCAGCAGCACCTTTTCGACCATCGTCAGCCAGCTCTTCGCTGCCCGGATCGGCCGCGACGCCGCGGTCGACTGGATGACGGTGGCCACCATTCCCGCGCGCGATTGGGCGCTTGGCGCCGAGCCGTCTTGGAGCGCAGTCCTGACCGGGATCGCTTTCCATCAATTGGCGGACTTTTCCTGGGCGCTGATCTTCTTCGGGGTCCTCGGGCGCTGGACCGCGGATTTGCGGCCCCTGACCATCCTCCTGCTGGCGTTGCCCTGGGCGGTTTTCTCCTCAAGCTTGGAATGGTTCGTGCTGGTGCCGCTGCTTCCGTTTTGGCAGCCGCTGTTCACGCTGCAGCAGCCTTACTGGATCGGCCTCCTCGTCCACGCCACTTCGGCGGCGATGTATCCCCTGTTCGCCCGGCTGCGCTGGGCGCGCGGCGCGGCACCGCCGCGTGATGTCGGCTTTGGCAATGTCTGGATCACCGGTGCGTTAGGCACAATCGCGCTGCTGGGAATCGTCGCGTTGTTCGGCAGTCGCGGCTTCGAACCGCTATGGATGGGGCACGACAGGGACGCCGATCAAACCTATATGCGGCACATGACGACACACCACGCGCAAGGCATCGCGCTGGCGCGCATCGCCGCAGACCGTGCCGGCAATCCGCATCTGCGCAAGCTGGCGATGCTGATGGTCGCGAGCCAGACCAGCGAGACCAAAATTTTCGAGAACTGGTGGCTGAGCTGGTTCGAGACGGAGATGCCGGATTGCAACACCGAGGAGCGTTCGGCCATGCCGGGCTTCATGTCACCGGACGAGGTCAGGCAGGTGCGGACGGCGTTGCCGGACCAGTTCGACACGGTCTAAATCGCGATGATGACGAAGCATCACAAGGGTGCAGTGATTATGGCCGCCCGGATGTGGCACAGCCATGGTGATCCGCGTCTGCGCATCATGGCCCATGCCATACGCCATGCACAGCAGGGGGAGATTGCGATGATGCGCGGCGTAACCGGGACGGTCGCGGTCGTGGTCGCCACGCGGAACATGTTCGGTGACAACGCCAATTGACACCTACTCGCGCCAGAATTCGGCGAGTTCCTCCGCGGTGACAAGATCGACCTGACCATGGAACCGGGTGCGATACATCGTCATCAGCGCATCGTGGCCAACATCCGAGGAACTGCACAAAGCGTCCTCGGCGATCACGACCCTGAAGCCGATATCCACGGCAGCCAGCACCGTTGAGAGGACGCAAACATCGGTCTCCGCGCCCGAGACGACGACGGTACTGACGCCCTTCTCGATCAGCAGGCTTGCGATCGCCGGATTTGAAAATGCGGAATAGGCCGGCTTGTCGATGATGCGGCACGGCGGCACGTAGCGCGCCAGCGCCGGCACGAGATCTAGCGCGGACGGCGGAAGGTGATCGCGTGTCGCCTGTTCCCAGCGGCGGAAGTAGTTCTGCCACTGCCCAGGAC
>JAEWBW010000381.1 GCA_023390955.1 Pseudomonadota bacterium | reverse complement strand
AGGCCTTCCCAGATTGACGAGAAGAACACGCGCTCGCCGACATTGGACTGCTCGCGCAGCACGTCGAGCACGTTG
Organism: Pseudomonadota bacterium; assembly: GCA_023390955.1. Taxonomy (GTDB): domain Bacteria; phylum Pseudomonadota; class Alphaproteobacteria; order Rhizobiales; family Xanthobacteraceae; genus Bradyrhizobium. The sequence continues at coordinate 3,367 of JAEWBW010000381.1, read as the reverse complement.
GCATTCGTCACTTTCTGCACGGCGACCGTGACCGACGGGCGGTTGTCGGCCTGCGCGATCGCAAAGCGCGGCAGGATGAGCGTGCCGGCGGCAGCGGCGCCGGACTTCAACATGGTGCGGCGGGTGAACTTGGTCATGACCCCAATCCCTTCTGTGATGCTATTCGGCCGAATTATTCAGCAAGGCCAAGTGAGTGCAGGTAGGCCGCGCCGGCGCGGACATGATCGTGATTGCGCAGTTCGAGAATGAGCCGCGGGTTGGACGTCAGCCGGCTCAGCGCGCGGAACACGGCCGGCCAGGGAATGTTGCCCTCGCCCGGGGCCCAGTGGCGGTCGGCAAAGCCGTCGGTGTCCTGGAGATGGACATGGGTCAGCATGTCGCCCGCGGTCTCGACGTAATAGTCGACGGGCGGCGCGCCGGTGGAGACATGCGCGTAGTTGGCGTGGCCGGTGTCGAGCGACACACGGACCTTGCCGCTTTCGAGCGATTTGGCGAGGCGCACCCGGTCGCGCGGATCCACGTCCTCGATATTCTCGATGACGATCTCGCAGCCGATGTTCTCGGCCCGCGCGATCACCTCGGCCAGCGTCGCCCTGACGCGCTCGACCAGATTGCCGCGGTTTTCGGGATAGAGATCGAGGTTGTTGTGATCCCAGGTCGTGAACGGCGAATGGATCACCATCTGCGTTGCGCCGAGGAACTCGGCGGCTTCCAGGCCCTGCAGCAGCCGCCGCGTGACGGCCTGGCGGATCATGGAATCATGGCTGTCGATCTTGAAGCCCCAGAACGGGCCGTGGATGCCGAGCCGGCCGGTGTGGCCGTTGAGCATCTGCTTGATTTCGCTTGCGGTCGCACGCCAGTCGCTATCGAGCAAATCGGCGCGGAAGAAATCCTGAATCTCGAGATCGCGCTGGCGCTCGAGCAACCAGTCGCGATGGGCAGGAATGGATTTGATGGACAGCGCGGCGCCCAGCACCGGCAGCACGGTGGACATGCTTGTTTGACTCCCTCGGTCATCACGCGATGACGGAGAGCAGCGCTAGACGAGTTCAATGACAGGCCGGTGAAACGGCGGTTCCTGCGCGTCGGGAGATGTGGACATCTCGGCGCTGCGCCAACACGCCGCTGCTCAATGATTGAGCTGCACTCCGTCCCTACTCCCGTAGTGATGCGGGTAGATCAGCTTACGAATATCGCGTATCTCACGCGCATCGATCGGCGGCCACTTACTACGGGCATCACCCACTGATCGCGCCACATGGGGTTGGGGGATCACATGGGGCGGGGGAATTTGGGGTGGGGGTAAGTTCACGAGGTCCGGACTCCTAGGCACTCCGGGCCTCGTGTTCTTCAAGTCTACATATCCAACGTCATTTCGCGCCGCCGGCTTTATGAGCCGTGCGGCGCGAAGTCGTTTTGGGAGCTGCTAGATCAATTCGGAACGTTCTGCTCGAGATCCTCGAGCCACGCCGCAGCACTTGAATCCGACGGCGCGCGCCAGTCGCCGCGTGGCGACAGCGAGCCGCCGGCCGTGACTTTTGGTCCGTTCGGCATCGCCGAGCGCTTGAACTGGCTGAAGGCGAAGAAGCGGCGCAAAAACACCTCCAGCCAGCGGCGGATTTCCGGCAAATCGTAAGCCCTGCGGCGATCGCTCGGAAACGCCGGCGGCCACTCGCCTGCCCCGACATCCTTCCATGCATGTTGCGACATGAACGCGATCTTGGACGGACGAAAACCGTAGCGCAGGATGTAGAACAGGTTGAAGTCCTGCAGCTCGTAGGGTCCGATCGACGCTTCCGTGCTCTGCGGCTTCTCGCCCGGCTTCACCGGCACCAGTTCGGGCGAGATTTCGGCCGACAGGATCGACGCGAGCGTGCCATTGACGTCGCCGCTGAATTGCTTCGAGGCGATCACCCAGCGGATCAGGTGCTGGATCAGAGTCTTGGGTACGCCGGCATTGACGTTGTAATGCGCCATCTGGTCGCCGACACCATAGGTGCACCAGCCGAGCGCCAGCTCCGACAGATCGCCGGTGCCGATCACGATGCCGCCGTGATGATTGGCGAGCCGGAACAGATAGTCGGTGCGCAGGCCAGCCTGCACATTCTCGAAGGTGATATCGTAGACCGGCTCGCCCTTGCCGAAGGGATGCCCGATGTCCTTGAGCATCTGCGTCGCGGTGGTACGGATGTCGAGTTCCTGCCAATTGGTCTGCAACGCCTTCATCAATGCGAGCGCGTTGGTCTTGCTTTCGCTGCCGGTGGCAAAGCCCGGCATGGTGTAGGCGAGGATGTTTTCACGCGGCAGGCCGAGCAGGTCGACGGCCTTGGCGGCGACGATCAGGGCATGGGTGGAATCGAGACCGCCGGAGACACCGATCACCACGCGTTTTGTCCCCGTCGCGCGCATGCGCTGTACGAGGCCGGCGACCTGGATGTTGTAGGCCTCGTAGCAGTCCTGCTCGAGCCGGCTTTCGTCGCTCGGCACGAACGGGAAACGTTCGACCTTGCGCAGGAAACCGATATCGTCGGCCGGCGGTTTCAGCGCAAATGTCAGCTTGCGGAAAAAGCCGTCGCGCTGCCGTCGGTTGTCGTCGAACGTGCCCATCAGCGACCGGTCCTGGCGCAGCAGGTCGAGATCGACATCGGCAAGCGTGATCTGGCCATCCTGCCGGAACCGCTCGCCTTCGGCCAGCAACACGCCGCTCTCGTAGATCGAGGTCTGGCCGTCCCAAGCGAGATCCGTGGTGGATTCGCCAGCGCCCGCGGCGGCATAGACATAAGCGGCAAGGCAGCGCGCCGAGGTCGACTGGCACAGCAAGGCGCGCGAGCGCGCCCGGCCGATGGTGATCGGGCTGCCCGATAGATTGATCAGCACGGTCGCGCCGGCCAGCGCGAGCTCGGAGGCCGGCGTCACCGGGATCCACATGTCCTCGCAGATTTCGATGCCGATCGTGAGGCCGGGAAGGTCCTCGGCCTCGAAGAGGAGATCGATACCGAACGGCGCGCGCATCGCACCAACCGCGATCTCCTCACCGGCGGTCCCGGCGCCGGACGCGAAGTGGCGGCCCTCGTAAAACTCGCGATAGGTCGGCAGATAGGTCTTGGGAACGACGCCGAGGATGCGGCCGCGGTGGATGACGACGGCGCAATTGTAGATGCGCGCGCCGTGGCGCAGCGGCGCGCCGACGATCAGCACGCTCATCAATTCGGATGACGCCTCGACGATCCCGGCAAGACCGCGCTCGACGGCGTCGAGTAGCGGGTCCTGCTTGACCAGATCCTCGATCGCGTAGCCGCACAGGCCGAGCTCGGGAAATACGGCCACCGCGACCGACTGTTCGTGGCAGGTGCGCGCAGCCGTCAGG
>JAEWBW010000374.1 GCA_023390955.1 Pseudomonadota bacterium | reverse complement strand
GAGCTGAGCCTGATCCTGCAGCGGTCCTGAGAGCTGTCATTCCGGGGCGCGACGAAGTCGCGAGCCCGGAATCCATCAAGCCGCAGGGACAAACGCGCTATGGATTCCGGGCTCGCGCTGACGCACGCCCCGGAATGACGGAGCGGGACTTATTTTACCCGGATAATATTGACGGAGCCGACGCCGACAGTTATGAGGGGCGCGCTATCACCCCCCTTCCGCGAGGCCAGCCGTGACCATCGACCGAAAATCCGCGATCGCCGCCTACAAGGAGCGGAAGGTTGCCGCCGGCATCTACATGGTCCGCTGCGCGGCCTCAGGCGAAGTCTGGGTCGGCCAGGCCCCCGACCTCTCAAAAATCCAGAACCGCGTCTGGTTCACCCTGCGCCAGGGCGGACATCCCTGCCGTAGCCTCCAGGCCGCGTGGAACGCCCATGGCGAGGCGAACCTGACACTCGGTGAGTGCGAGCGGCTGGACGAGGAAGAGACCGGCTACGTCAAGAACGCGCTGCTGCGCGAACGCCAGCTGCATTGGCTGGCGGAGCTGAAGGCCGAGGCGATCTAGCGCGCTCAGTGCCCCTCAAAGGTCATGAGCGTGCGCACCGGCACGTCCATGGCGCGGAGCTTTGCGGCGCCGCCGAGCTCGGGCAGGTCGATGATGAAGCAGGCGGCCATGACGTTGGCGCCGATCTGTCGCAGCAGCTTCACCGCGCCCTCCGCGGTGCCGCCGGTTGCGATGAGGTCGTCGACCAGGATGACGCGCTCGCCGGGCTGGATCGCGTCGACATGCATCTCCATCTCGTCGATGCCGTATTCGAGAGAGTATGCGATGCGCACGGTGGTGTGCGGCAGCTTGCCTTTTTTCCGGATCGGCACGAAGCCGGCGGAGAGCTGATGCGCCACCGCGCCGCCGAGGATGAAGCCCCGCGCTTCCATGCCGGCGACCTTGTCGATCTTGTTGCCGGCCCAGGGATTCACCAGCTCGTCGACCGCGCGCCGGAAAGCGCGCGCGTCTGCGAGCAGCGTGGTGATGTCGCGGAACATGATCCCGGGTTTGGGATAGTCGACGATGGTGCGGACGCTCGCCTTCAAATCGTGGTCAAAGGTCATTCTTGCCTCTCAATTGACCGGCGCATCCAGCCGGAACGCATTCTCGACGATACGTAAGCCCACCTCGTTGCCGAGCGACATCAGCGATTCCGGATGGAATTGCACGCCGCCGACGGGAAGCGTCTTGTGCTCGATCGCCATGGCGACGCCGTCCTCGGTGCTGGCGGTGACGCTCAACACCTCGGGCATGCTGTCGCGCTCGACATAGAGCGAATGATAGCGGCCGATCACGATCTCGTTCGGCAGGTTCTGCATCAGCTTGCCGCCGCGGACCTGGATGCGCGAGGGCCGGCCATGCGCGGGCTGGCCGAGCTGGCCGAGCGTGCCGCCGAAATACTCGCCGATCGCCTGCACGCCGAGGCAAACGCCAAACACCGGCAGCTTCTTTTCGAGCGCGGCATCGATCGTCGTCTTGATCGCAAAATCTTCGGGGCGGCCCGGGCCGGGCGACAGCACGAGAAGATCCCAAGACTTCTGCTTGAGCATGTCGAGCGCATGGATGTAGCGCACCACGGTGACGCTGGCACCGACCTGGCGGAAGTAATCCGCCAGCATGTGCACGAAACTGTCGTCATGGTCGATCAGCAGCACCCGCTTGCCGGAGCCGGTCGCGTCCGGTGCGAAGCTCGACAGCGGCTTCGGCGGATCGCCGCGCAGCGCCTGGAACAGCGCGGCGGCCTTGACCTGGCATTCGCGATCTTCCGCGGCAGGATCGGAGTCGAACAGACAGGTGGCGCCGACGCGCACTTCAGCGAGGCCATCCTTCATGCGGATGGTGCGGATGGTGAGGCCGGTGTTGATGCTGCCGTCGAAGTTCACCGCGCCGATCGCGCCGGCATACCAGCGCCGCGGCGAACGCTCGTGATCCTCGACGAACTGCATCGCCCAGAGCTTTGGCGCGCCGGTGACGGTGACGGCCCACGCATGGGTGAGGAAGGCATCGAGCGCATCGAAGCCGGGACGCAGCATGCCCTCGACATGATCGACGGTGTGGAACAGTTTTGAATAGGTCTCGATCTGGCGGCGCGCCAGCACCTTGATCGTGCCGGGCACGCAGACGCGCGCCTTGTCGTTGCGGTCGACGTCGGTACACATGTTGAGCTCGAACTCGTCCTTCTCCGAGTTCAGGAGCTGACGGATCTGCTCCGCGTCGCCGATCGCATCGGTGCCGCGCGCGATCGTGCCAGAGATCGGGCAGGTCTCGACGCGGCGACCGTCGGAGCGCACGAACATTTCCGGCGAGGCCGACACCAGGAATTCGCCATCGCCGAGGTTCATCAGCGCGCCATAGGGCGACGGATTGATCACGCAGAGCCGCTGGAACACTTCGGCCGGCGAACGGTCGCAGGGCTCACCAAACAGCTGTCCCGGCACCGCTTCGAACAGGTCACCGCGCGCGAAGGCCGCGCGTGCGGTCTCGACGGTGGCCTGATATTCGCCGGCCGCGTGGTCGGCAAATCCCTGTCGCGGCGTCTTGAGGTAGGGACTGTCCGCCGTCTCGCGCGGCAAGCCCTCGGTGGATTTGCCCTTCCATGCGAAGTCGTAGCTCAGCACGACGCCGCGGCCCGTAGCGCGGTCATAGGCCAGCAGGCGATCGGGAACGTAGAGCACGATGTCGCGCTGGTCGCTCTCGCGCGCGCGCTTCTGCACGAGGTCCTCGATCTGGAACACGAGGTCGTAGGCAAAGGCGCCGAACAGGCCGAGCAGCCCGTCGTCATTCGACGAGAAAGCGGCGACGAGATCGCGCACCAGCGACATCACGCTGGCGCGCCGCGTGCGCTGGTCTTCCTCGACCGGCGCATCGCCACGGATGATGTGGCCGGCAAGGCGCGAGACCGTCTTCTCGGAGATCACCACGCAAGGCTCGCGCAGGACGTCGCCGAGGAAGGCGATCAGCACCTGGCCACGCTCGTTCAGCGCTTCCAGCTTGAAGTTCACGCCGACCGTTTCGAGATTCAGCGGCGGATCGGAGAAGCCAAGGTCGAAACTCTCGTAGCGCCCGGGCACGGTAGTGCCGGAGGACAGCACGACGCCGCGGCGGCGGTCGAGCAGGCTGACGAGGTCGTCGAGCCTGTTGGCGCCGCCGGTGAACTGCTCCGCCACGCGCGTGATGGCGAGCCCGGCGCGGGTCGCATAGTCACTTCTGGCCGGAAGGGCAAACACGGTCCTGTTCATGTGGTCCTCTTACGAAACTTGCCGAGGGAACGCCACACAGGACAAACGAGAAGGCCGCCGCACTGCGTGGGCGACCTCTGACGATTTGAAGGAAATAAATCGCACCGGCCACCTCTTAGGAGGTGCGCCACCAAAGACGGGATGGGCGGACTGCGGTGCTCATGGGCGGATAATCACCATGGCGAGGGGGCGCCGTCAAGGGCGGCCCCCGCGGGTCCAGAAGGCGCCCTACCCCAGATGCTTCCTGAAAAACTCCGTCGCGCGACCCCAGGCGAGCTCGGCGGCTTCGCGGTCGTGCACGGCCTGGCGCTGTTCGTTGACGAAGGCGTGCTCGGCATCATAGCGGAACAGCTCGAGCGACTTGCCGGCGGCCTTCATGCCCTTTTCGAAGGCATCGACCACCTGCGGCGTGCACCAATCGTCCTTGTTGGCGAAGTGCGCCTGCAGCGGAATCTTGACGTCGGCGGGCTTGGCCGCCTGCTCGGGCGGAATGCCGTAGAACACGACGCCGGCCGCGAGCTCCGGGATCTTCGTCGCGCCGATGATGGTGACGGCGCCGCCGAGGCAGAAGCCGGTGAGGCCGACCTTGGCGCCGTTGCGGGAGAGATACTGCGTCGCGCCGCGAACGGTCTGCGTGGTGGCATCCATGAAGTCGAGCGAGTTCATTTCCGCGTTGGCGGAATCCGTGTCGTGGTACGGCACCACCTTGCCCTTGTAGAGATCGGGCGCAAGCGCATCGAAACCAGCCAGCGCGAACCGGTCGCACAGCCCCTTGATCTGGTCCGACAGCCCCCACCATTCCTGGATCACGACGACGCCGGGCGCATTGCCGCGGGCAGCGTTGGCGAGATAGCCGGATGCATCCTTGCCGTCCGGGCGCTTGAAGGTGATGGCGGTTCCCATGGTGTCCTCCGACGAGTTTTTGGGGAGCGGTTAGAGGTATTTTGGCGATTGTGAGCGCGCGGCGCAATCCACAGTCACGTCATCCCCGGTTCGCGCGCTCCGGAACGACGACCAACAAAAAAGCCCCCTTGCGGGGGCCTTTCATTCTCTTGTCAGGCGACCGCTCAGTGCGCGGCGGCCCAGACCTTCTTCTTGGTGAAGTACATCAGACCGGCGAAGATGATCAGGAAGACGAAGACCTGGAAGCCGAGCGCCTTGCGCGCTTCCATGTGCGGCTCTGCGGTCCACATCAGGAACGTCGTGACGTCCTTGGCGTACTGCGCGACCGTCGCCGGCGCGCCGTCGTCATAGGTGACCTGACCGTCGTTCAGCGGCTTCGGCATCTTGATGGAATGACCCGGGAAGTACTTGTTGTAGTACGAGCCCTCCGGAATGGTCACGCCTTCAGGCGCCTTGTCCTCGTAGCCCTGCAGCACGGCCGCGACATAGTCCGGACCCTGCTCCTGGTACTGCGTGAAGAAGTCGACGATGAACATCGGGAAGCCGCGCTTGTAGGAACGCGCCTTGGTGATCAGCGACAGGTCGGGAGGCGCCGCGCCACCGTTCGCCGCGCGGGCCGCCTGCTCGTTCGGGAATGGCGAGGGGAAGTAATCCGCCGGACGGCCCGGACGCTCGAACATGTCGCCGGCATCGTTCGGACCATCCTTGACCTTGTAGTCGGACGCGAAGGCGGCAGCCTGCGCCACCGAATAGCCGGGACCACCGGGCTCGGCGAGGTTGCGGAAGGCGACATAGGACAGGCCGTGGCAGTTGGCGCAGACTTCCTTGTAGACCTTCAGGCCGCGCTGCAGGGCGCCGCGGTCGAACTTGCCGAACGGGCCGGAGAACGACCATTTGTTGCCGGGCGGGTTGGTGCCGCCTTCGGACGCGCGGGCGTCCTGCACCGTGACGGCGAACAGGGCGCCGGCAGCGACGAGCGCCACCGCGATCGAGGCCGCGACCTTGCGGCCCTTCGCCAGCACCGCCTCGGCGATCGAGTTCGGCACCGGACGCGGGGTCTCGATGCGCGAGAGCAGCGGCAGCACGATCAGGAAGTAGGCGAAGTAGCAGACCGTCAGGATGCGGCCGGCGACCACGTAGATGCCTTCCGGCGGCTGCGAGCCGAGATAGCCCAGCAGGATGCAGACCACCACGAAGATCCAGAAGAACTGCTTCGCCAGCGGACGATACTTCGAGGACCGCGTGCGCGCGCTGTCCAGCCAAGGCAGGAAGCACAGGATGATGATCGCCGAGAACATGCCGACGACGCCGGCGAGCTTGTTCGGGATCGAGCGCAGGATCGCGTAGAACGGCAGGTAGTACCATTCGGGCACGATGTGCGGCGGCGTCACGCCGGGGTTGGCCGGAATGTAGTTGTCGGCGTCGCCCAGATAGTTCGGCATGTAGAAGATGAACCATGCGTAGAACAGCATGAAGCAGGACACGCCGAAGAAGTCCTTGATGGTCGCGTACGGCGTGAACGGCACCGTGTCCTTCTCGGTCTTGACCTCGACGCCGTCCGGATTGTTCTGGCCGGCGACGTGCAGCGCCCAGACGTGCAGGACGACGACGCCCGCGATCACGAACGGCAGCAGGTAATGCAGCGAGAAGAAGCGGTTCAGGGTCGGGTTGCCGACAGCATAGCCGCCCCACAGCAGCGTCACGATGCTCTCGCCGACATAGGGAATGGCGGAGAACAGGTTGGTGATGACGGTGGCGCCCCAGAAGCTCATCTGGCCCCACGGCAGCACGTAGCCCATGAAACCGGTCGCCATCATCAGCAGGTAGATGATGACGCCGAGGATCCACAGCACCTCGCGCGGCTCCTTGTAGGAACCGTAATACAGACCGCGCAGCATATGGACGTAGACCGCGAAGAAGAACATCGACGCGCCGCAGGCGTGCATGTTGCGCAGCAGCCAGCCGTAATTGACGTCACGCACGATCAATTCGATCGACCTGAAGGCCATGTCGGCATGCGGCGTGTAGTGCATCGCCAGCACCACGCCGGTCAGGATCTGCACCCCGAGCATGAAGGACAGGATGGCGCCGAAGGTCCACCAGTAGTTCAGATTGCGTGGCGTCGGATAAGCGACGAACGAGGAGTGGATGAGACCGAAGATCGGCAGCCGCCGCTCGATCCACTTCATTGCTGGATTGCTCGGCTGGTAGTCGGAGGGTCCGCTCATGATGCGATCCTGAGGAAATAAAACGACGTGACGGCGCGAAGCTTCGGACGAAGGCCCGAAGCTCAGCCGATCTGGATTTTGGTGTCGGAAACGAACGTGTAGGGCGGCACCGGCAGATTCGCAGGCGCGGGCCCCTGGCGGATACGTCCCGACGAATCGTACTGCGACCCATGGCAGGGGCAGAAGAAGCCGTCGTAATTACCCTCATGGGCGATCGGAATGCAGCCGAGATGGGTGCAGATGCCGATGACGACCAGCCACTGCTCGTGGCCGGCCTTGACCCGGGCCTCGTCGGTCTGCGGATCGGGCAGGCTCGCGACGTTGACCGCGCGCGCCTCGTCGATCTGCTTCTTGGTGCGGTGGCTGATGTAGATCGGCTTGCCGCGCCAGAAGACCTTGATGTCCTGGCCCACGGCAACCGGGGTCAGATCGACCTCGATCGGCGCACCGGCCGCGATGGTCGAGGCATCCGGGTTCATCTGCGAGATGAACGGCCAAAGCGTTGCCGCGCCCCCCACGGCCGCAGCTGCCCCCGTTGCAACGAATAAGAAATCACGGCGTGTCGGATGGTCCGCCGAAGACGCTGTCGTCACGATTCCAACCCTTTCTTCTTGTGCAACCGGTGGAACCGCCCCAGGGGGCGCCCATAAGAAAGGTCCCCAGAACAGGCTGCCGGCGCCCGCGGCCCCCCGCGGCGGCAGAACGATGCGCGTCTGCGCCGAAACGAGGCGAAAACTGCAGTCCAGAATCGTTCTATTGGCACCCTTGCCGGGCGAGCGCAAGCCCGCTATCGGCGCGGATGCGTGCAATGCACGAATTACCGGCCTGGCGATGTTTTATTGAGACATTTCGGGCCCCACACCAACCCGCCGTGGCCCATGCAGATAGCTCTCTTCCAGCCTGACATCGCGCAAAACACCGGGACGATTCTCAGGCTCTGCGCCTGCCTCGGGATGGCCGCCCATATCATCGAACCGGCGGGCTTCCCCTTCTCGGACCGGCTGTTCCGCCGGGCGGGAATGGACTACCTCGACCACGTCAGCGTGACCCGTCACGACTCCTGGTCGAAATTCGCCGCCTGGCGCGCCGAAAACGGCTATCGGCTGCTGCTGTTCACCACCAAGGGGGCCACCCCCTATCTCGATTTCCGTTACAAGTCCTCGGACATCCTGCTATTCGGGCGCGAGAGCGCGGGCGTCACCGACGAGGTGGTCGCCGCCGCGGACGCCCGGCTGGTGATTCCGATCACCCCCGGGCTGCGTTCGCTCAATGTGGCGATGAGCGCGGCCATGGCCGCCGGCGAAGCGCTGCGGCAAGTCGGCGACCAGCAAGTCGGCCACCAACAGGTTTAAGTTTGTAAGGAGAATGCGGTGAGTTACGCGGTCAAGGCGATCTTCCTGACCCGGCAAGGCGAAGGCGCCCATGCCGGGCGCGCGGCCGTGTTTTGCCGGTTTGCCGGCTGCAACCTCTGGAGCGGCCGCGAGGCCGACCGGACTGAGGCCGTCTGCCAGTTCTGCGACACCGATTTCGTCGGCACCGACGGCACGCTCGGCGGCCGCTACGGCACGGCCGACGCCCTCGCCGCCACCATCGCCGGCCAATGGACCGGAGATCCGGCCAACCGCTACGTCGTGCTGACCGGCGGCGAGCCGCTGCTGCAGGTGGACACAGCCCTCATCGACGCGCTCCACGGCCACGGCTTCGAGATCGGCGTCGAGACCAACGGCACGGTCGAAGCCCCCGAGGGGCTGGACTGGATCTGCGTCAGCCCGAAGGCGGCATCGACGCTGGTGGTGCAGCGCGGCCACGAGCTCAAGCTGGTGTATCCGCAGCCGCTCGCCGCACCGGAACGTTTCGAAGGCCTTGCCTTCGAGCGCTTCTCGCTGCAGCCGATGGATGGACCCGACGTTATCGAGAACACCGCAGCCGCCGTCGACTATTGCCTGCGCCACCCGCAATGGCGGCTCAGCGTGCAGACGCATAAATCGCTTGGCATCAGATAGCCCGGCATCAGACAGGACTAACGTTCAGACCATGTGGGAATTGACGAAATCGTTTCGCTTCGAGGCGGCGCATTCACTGTCGGGAACGACGTTCGGCGCAGCGAGTGAGGAAATCCACGGCCATTCCTTCCGCGCCGAGGTGACGCTGCGCGGCAAGCCCGATCCGACGACCGGCATGGTCGCGGACCTCGGCCTCGTCCAGCGCGCGATCGAAGAGGTGCGGCTGACCCTGGACCACAAGTTCCTCAACAAGATCGAGGCGCTCGGCATTCCGACGCTGGAGAACCTGTCGCGCTACGTCTGGGAGCGCCTCGCCCATATCGGCCAGCTCACCCGCGTCAGCATCCACCGCGACAGCTGCAACGAGAGCTGCACCTATTACGGCCCGCAAGGTTGAACATGACAACTCCCATTGACCCAACCTTGATCGAAGACCGCAAGGGGCGCGCGCGAAGCTGGTTCGAAAGCTTGCGCAACGATATCTGCGCAAGTTTTGAGCGGCTCGAGGACGAGGCGCCGGCGGCGCTCTATCCTGGCGAGGCTGGCCGCTTCGCGCGGACGCCGTGGCAGCGCACCGACCACAGCGGCGCACCCGGCGGCGGCGGCGTGATGTCGATGATGAAAGGCCGCCTGTTCGAGAAGGTCGGCGTGCACTGCTCGACCGTACATGGCGAATTCGCACCGGAATTCCGCGCCCAGATTCCGGGCGCGGCGGAGGATCCGCGCTTCTGGGCCTCCGGCATCTCGCTGATCGCCCATATGCGCAATCCGAACGTGCCGGCCGTGCACATGAACACGCGCTTCGTGGTCACGACGAAAGCCTGGTTCGGCGGCGGCGCCGACCTCACCCCGGTGCTCGATCGCCGGCGCACGCAGGAGGATGCCGACACCGTCGCGTTCCACGCCGCGCTGGAAGCGGCCTGCACGGGTGCCAACGGCGTTGCCGACTACGACCAATACAAGAAATGGTGCGACGAGTATTTCTATCTGCCGCACCGGAAAGAGGCCCGCGGCATCGGCGGCATCTTCTACGACTGGCACGACAGCGGCGACTGGGAGGCGGACCTCTCCTTCACGCAGGATGTCGGCCGCGCCTTCCTGAAGATCTATCCCGAGCTGGTGCGTCGCAATTTCGCTGACGCGTGGACGGCGGAGGACCGCGAGGAGCAGTTGATCCGGCGCGGACGCTATGTCGAGTTCAACCTGCTCTACGATCGCGGCACCATCTTTGGACTGAAGACCGGCGGCAACGTCGATTCGATCCTGTCGTCGCTGCCGCCCGAGGTGAAATGGCCATGACGACCTTGAAGACTGCGCTCAAACTCCCCCGCGCCATGCTGATCGACATGGATGACACCATCCTGTCGGCCTATGGCCGCCCGGAGATCGCCTGGAACACGATCTGCACCGAATTCGCCGCCGAGCTGGCGCCGCTGCCGCCCGAGCTGGTCGCGACCACGGTGCTCGCCTTTGCGCGAAATTTCTGGGCCAATGCGGAAGCGGCGTGGCGGATGAAACTTGCGGAGGCCCGGCACATCACGGTCAAGGGCGGCTTTGCCGCACTGGCTGCCGCCGGGCATCGCGCCTTGCCCGACGACCTCGCGATCCGGCTCGCCGACCGCTTCACCACCTATCGCGAGGAAGAGATGTTCGTCTTCCCCGGCGCGCATGATGCCATCGACAGACTGAAGGCGCGCGGCATCAAGCTCGCGCTGGTGACGAACGGCGCCGCCGACATGCAGCGCGCCAAGGTCGAGCGCTTCGAGCTGACCCATCGCTTCGACCACATCCAGATCGAGGGCGAGCACGGATTCGGCAAGCCCGAGGAGCGCGCCTATCTGCACGCGATGGAGGCGCTCGGCGTCACCGCGAAGGATACCTGGATGATCGGGGACAATCTCGAATGGGAAGTCGTGACGCCGCAGCGCCTCGGCATCTACGCCATCTGGATCGACGTCCATAACGAGGGCCTGCCCGCGGGCTCGCCGATCAAGCCCGACCGCATCATCCGCTCGCTGACCGAGCTGGTGCCGGACTGACGCGGCGAGGCTTTTGGGCCTCGCCAGAACCTCGCCGACCAAACTTTGAAAACAACCCCATGCACAGTAGGCGGGGGCCGGCGGAAGTCGATTGCTGATTTTTCGAAATCGCTCTTGACGCGTCGGGCAAAACAGGCGTATGATGCCACCATCGCAACATGTGGCTTCACTTGCGCGATCGCGGCCTGACATTCGGCTCGCACGAAACTGATTTCTTCACATTTTGAATGACATCCGCGACAGCCAGCGACATTTCGCGGCTCGTGATCGGCGTGTCATGACGGCTTGCTAGCCTCTCGTCCGCGTCGATCCCCAAGCGAAAGGACAATCCATGGACTTGAAAGCCGGCGATATCGTCATGTTGAAATCCGGCGGTCAGCCGCTCACCGTCGTCGAGGTCAAGGACGAGGACGTGCTCTGCCTCTGGATGGGCATGGAAGGCAATCTGTTCCGCGAGACCCTGCCTCTCGCCGTGCTCGAGCAGGCCGATCCCGACGAGGAAGAGGACGACGAGGACGGAGACGACGAGGATGAAGACGAAG
>JAEWBW010000332.1 GCA_023390955.1 Pseudomonadota bacterium | reverse complement strand
CAGCTACACCGCTGCCTTCGTCGTCGCCGTGGTCATGAGCTTCGTGTCGGCTCTGGCGATCTGGCTGGCGGCGCCGCGCAAGGTGCGCGCCGTCGCTGGACGGCTGCACAGGCTGGAACCCGGCGCGAAATAGGTTCCCGGCGCGTTGCAATGCGTGCGCGTCCTTCGCGGAACGTTAAGCATGACCGGACAGCGCCTGATTGCAAAAACCACTTGGACACGATCAGAGCGTTAGGTTGGGCGCAATTGTCGCATTCAAGCGACGCAGCCGGGTCCAACGATGTCCGCCGACGAGTGCCTTGCAGCCAAAGCTACGGAAGTTCTGCTGGCCGCAATGGAGCTGGCGGACGATGGCGTCGTCATCCTCGATGGCGAGCGCCGCATCACCCATTTCAACGCCGCCGCCGAGCGCATCTGGAAGCGCGCGCGGGCCGACGTGCTGGGCCGTGACGCCGCTATTCTCGAACTGGCCTGCCTGCGGGACGGCGCAGCCGGTGAATTCCGCGACGAAGTCAGCATCGTGCGGCCCGATGGAAGCTCGCTCAGGGTCGCGGTGTCGCTGTCGCCGATCGCGACGGATGGCGCGAGCAGCTGGATCGTGTTCGCCCGCGACGTCACCGAGGATGCCGACCGCCGCGTTCGCATCGGCCTGCTCAACGCGGTGTCCGATCACACCAATCGTGCGGTGATCATCACCGACGTCGAGCGAAACATCCGCTACACCAATTCCTCCTTCACCTCGATGTTCGGCTACTCGGCGGAAGAGGTGCTGGGGCGTCGCGTCACCGGGCTGCTGAGCGGTCCCCACACAGATCGCCGTCCGCTGGCCGAATTCGTCCAGCGCCTGATCGACGGCGGTCCGAGCGGCGAGGTCGAATTGCTGGCCTACAGCAAGACCGGAGAAGAGATCTGGGTCTCCGCACGGCTCGACGTGTTCCGTGATCGCAAGGGCAGGGCGAAGCACATCTTCGCCCTGATCGAGGACATCACCGAGACCAGGCAATTGCGGTCGTTGCAGCAGCTGATCCTGACGTCGCTCGCCGACGAGGTCCCGATCGCAGATATCGCCGACCGGCTGTGCCGTCGCGTCGAGGAGATCGCGCCCGACGTGACCTGCTCGCTGCTTCACATCGATGCCGCCGGCCTGATCCGTCCGCTCGGCGGTCCCAGTCTTCCCGATGACTATTCGCGCGCGCTGGACGGCGTCGCCATCGGCCCCGACGTCGGCTCCTGCGGCACCGCGGCCTATTACGGCAAGCCGGTGCTGGCGGCCGACATCGACGTCGATCCGCGCTGGCAACCCTTCAAGGCGATGCCGCTCGCGGCGGGCTTGCGCGCCTGCTGGTCGACGCCGGTGAAGGCCAAGGACGGCCGGGTCATCGCTACCTTCGCCTTCTATTACAAGCAGCCGCGTGCACCGAGCCGCTGGCACCGCCGGATCGTCGAGTCCTGCGTCGATCTCGGTGCGCTCGCGATCGAGCGCAAGGAAGCACGCGCCGAGATCGCGCGGCTTGCCTATCACGACATCCTCACCGGCCTGCCCAACCGCGTGCAGTTGCGCCACCTGATGAAGTCGGCGATCGACGCCTGTCCGGCTGATGGCCACATCGCGCTGGCGTTTCTCGATCTCGATCGCTTCAAGGACGTGAACGACACGCTGGGACATGCCGCGGGCGACGAGCTGCTGATCCAGCTGGCGCAGCGACTGCAGGCCAGGATCGCGCCGGGCGACATGCTCGGCCGCCTCGGCGGCGACGAATTCGTCATCCTGCTGCCGAACCGCGACGCCGAGGGCGCCGCGCGCTTTGCAGCCGAGATCACCGACGCACTGGCCGCGCCGCTGCGGCTCGGCACCCGGCAGATGCAGATGTCCGCGAGCATCGGCATCAGCCTCTATCCGGATCATGCCGGCGACATCGACGCCTTGATGCAGCAGGCGGACGCCGCGATGTACCAGGCCAAGCAGGCCGGACGGTCCACCCATCGTTTCTTCAGCGCCGACATGAGCGGTCTCGCCGAGCAGCGCCTGGTGCTGACCGCAGCACTGCGCCGCGCCATCGCCGATGATGCGCTGAGCCTGCACTATCAGCCGCAGATCCGCACCCTCGACGGCGCCCTGAGCGGCGTCGAAGCGCTGGCCCGCTGGCACGATGCCACGCTCGGCGTAGTGTCGCCCGGTAAATTCATTCCGCTCGCCGAGGAATGCGGGCTGATTGAACAGATCGGGATGTGGTCGATCCGCGAGGCCTGCCGGCAGATGGCGCGTTGGCGCCGCGACGGGCTGAACATTCCCTGCGTCTCGGTCAATCTGTCGCCGATCAACTTCCGCAATGCCGCGCTCGCGACGCGCGTCGCCGGCATCCTCGCCGAATACGCCCTGCCGCCCGAGAGCCTGATGCTCGAGATCACCGAGGGCGCGTTCATGCAGGAGCGGATGGTCGCGCTCGAGACCATGAACGCGATCCGCGAACTCGGCGTCGGATTGTCGCTGGACGATTTCGGCACCGGCTATTCCAGCCTGAGCCGGCTCGCGCATCTGCCGATCCGCGAATTGAAGATCGACGGCAGTTTTATGCGCGGCATCGAGAGCGATGCGGGTGCGCGCGCGATCGCGACCGCGGTCGTGCGGGTCGGACAGGGCCTCGGCATGACTGTTGTCGCCGAAGGCGTCGAAACCGAGGGACAGCGCGCGGTGCTCAGTGAGCTCGGCTGCGACGTCGTCCAGGGATTCCTTTATGCGCCGGGGCTCGCGCCCACGGCGTTCGAGCGCTGGCTGATCGACCACAGCGCGGCGCAGGCAAGAGCGGTGCGCGCCCGGTTTGACCAGGGGCCGGCCGATTCCGGCAAGGCCAAGCGTTTGGCCTGAAGTCGCGCACTTGTGATCAGCGGGACGTCAATCCCGTCCTGCGCCTCAAATCGGTGATCGCGCGCCAAAAACTGTCGGCCGGGGTCTCGGGATCGATCAGCCGGTGCAGCCGGAAACCATCCTCCAGGGCGAGCACGACGGACGCCATCCACGGCGGGTTGATCGTGTCGTCGCCGCCCTTGTCCTTCAGCGTGGCCTCGATGATGTCGGTGACCAGCTTGCGCCGCGCGCGCAGACGTTTTGCGAGTTCGGGCCGGCGCTTCTCGGCGCGCGCGACGTAGAGGATCATCTCCATGTGCAGCAGCGGCGAACGTCCCAGCGGATCCTGGCGGTTGCGATCCATCGCCTTCAGGGCCGCGATGAACCCGTCGAGGTCGGAATGTTGCGCCAGCAGGTCGAGGTTGCGCCGGATCGACTGCTCGACATGGTCCTCGAGCATGGCGATGATCAACTCGTCCTTGCTGCCAAAGTTCGAGTAGAACGCGCCGCGCGAAAATCCGGCGGCAGCCGCGATCGCCTCGATGCTCGCGCCGCCGATGCCGTGTTCCTCGAACACGCGGGCAGCCGCCTCGAACAGCTTGTCGCGCGTATCGTCCCGGGTCGGCCTTGTTCTCACTCTTGACATCGGCGCAGGTTAGGAGAGAATGCAACTCAATACAACAGTGTATCGAGTTACAGGGATGGACGCGCGGGCACCTTCAGGTGCTGGTCGGAGCGTCGGTCAGATGCGGCAACCCCGGAGGTTCTCATGAACGAGCATGTTCAGCCCGCCACCCGCGATCCGCTGTTCGATCCGCTCTCGCCGGACTTCATCAAAAATCCCTATCCGCACTACGCAAGGCTGCGCGAAACCGCGCCGATGCATCGGACGCCGTTCGGCAATTTCGTCGCCAGCCGCCATGCCGAGGCCAGCCTCGTGCTGCGCGACAAGCGCTTCGGGAAGGATTATGTCGAGCGCACCAAGCGCCGCTACGGCCCGCAGATCATGAACGAGCCGGTGTTCCGCAGCATGGGCCACTGGATGCTGCAGGCCGATCCGCCGGACCACACCCGCCTGCGCGGTCTCGTCGTCAAGGCCTTCACCGCCCGCCGCGTCGAGGACATGCGGCCACGGATCCAGGAGATCGTCGACCAGTCGATCGATGCCGTGAAGGCGCGCGGCCATATGGACCTGATCGAGGATTTCGCCTTCCGCCTGCCGGTCACCATCATCTGTGACATGCTCGGCATCCCCGAGGAGCATCGCGAGGTTTTCTACAAAAGCTCGCGCGATGGCGGTCGGCTGCTCGATCCGGTGCCGATGTCTCCGGAAGAGATCAAGAAGGGCAACGAGGGTAACCTCATGGCCCAGATGTATTTCCAGCAGCTGTTCGAATTGCGCCGCCGCAGTCCCGGAGACGATCTGATCACCCAGCTCGTGCAGGCCGAGGAAGACGGCAACAAGCTCACCAACGAGGAATTGACCGCCAACATCATCCTGCTGTTCGGCGCCGGTCATGAGACCACTGTCAACGTGATCGGCAACGGCCTGCTGGCGCTGTACCGCAATCCCGACCAGCTCGCGATGCTCAAGGCGAAGCCGGAGCTCATCACCAACGCGATCGAGGAATTTTTGCGCTACGATTCCTCGGTGCAGATGACCGGCCGCGTCGCGCTGGAGGACGTCGAGCTCGGCGGCAAGCTCATCCCGAAGGGGGAGAGCGTGCTGTGTCTGCTCGGCTCGGCCAACCACGATCCGGCGGTCTATCCGGACCATCCTGAGCGGCTCGACATCACCCGCCAGAACGTCCGTCCGCTGTCCTTCGGCGGCGGCATCCATTTCTGCCTGGGTGCCCAATTGGCGCGCATCGAGGCCGAGATCGCCATCGCGACGCTGCTGCGGCGGCTGCCGGAGCTGCGGATCGATGACGTCGAGAACCCGGAATGGCGGCCGACCTTCGTGCTGCGCGGGGTGAAACAGCTGCCCGCGAGCTGGTGAGGCGGCAGGCAAGCCGCCGCATTAACCTCCGCGCCCAACAGTCGCTGTGACTTCGCCACACTTGCCTCTATATAAGGGGGAGTTCCGGCGCGGCTTGAGCTTATAATTGGGCTTGGACGTGGGCTTGGGGGTGACCCGGGTGCCGGTTTGGCCGAGGGGAGACCCGTGCAGACGACACTGCTCGGATTGGCGATTGCCTTCATCATTGCGCTGCTGACCGCACTGATCGGGCCTTACTTTATCGACTGGAACCAGTTTCGGCCCCAGTTCGAAGCTGAGGCCGGCAAGATCATTGGCGTGCCCGTGCGGGTGGCAGGGCAATTGGATGCGCGCCTGTTGCCGGCGCCGACGCTGCGGCTGCGCTCCGTCACCTTCGGCGGCAACAATGACCTCGGCAAGCTGCGCGCCGAAAAGCTCGACGTCGAGTTCAGCCTGAGCTCGCTGATGCGCGGCGAATTGCGCGCCGATGAGCTGACCGTCAACGGCATGGCCGCCGATCTCGGCCTCGATGCCAGGGGCCGGGTCGATCTTCCGTCCACCGCCAGCGGCAGCTTCAATCTCGCCGCCCTCGCCATCGAGCGGCTGAACCTGACCGGCCGTATCGCGCTTCACGACGCCGCCAGCCGCTCGACGCTGGAGCTGAACGACATCGCCTTCTCCGGCGACGTCCGCTCGCTCGCAGGCTCGGTGCGCGGCGACGGCAATGTCAGCGTCCATGGCATCCGCTACCCCTTCCGCGTCTCCTCCGGTCCGAGCCCGGACGGCAGCGCGACCCGCCTCCACGTCAACGTCGATCCCGGCGAACGCGCCATCCTGGCCGATCTCGACGGCGTGCTCGCCTTCGACGGCAGGCAGCCCAAATTCGAAGGCACGATCACGCTCGCCGTGCCTCCGTCGAAGGAGCCAAGGGACAAGGCACCCGTGGACGCGCCGGCGCCGTGGAAGGTCACGGCCAAGATGAAGGCCGAGCCGACCGGCGCGCGGTTCGATCAGATCGAAGCCAGTTTCGGCGCTGAGGACACCGCACCGAAGCTGGCGGGCGTCGGCGAGCTCAAATTCGGCGCCGCGCCGCAACTGCGTGCCGTGCTGTCGGCCAAGGCGCTCGACGCCGACAAGCGGGCCGGCAAGGACAATGGCGAGCCGTTGCGCATCCTGCCGGCCTTGCGTGCCGGGCTCGCCGCGATCCCGCAGGCGCCGATCCCGGCGCAGATCGAATTCAGTTGCGACCAGATCATGCTGGGCGGACGACCGCTGCAGAACATCACGGCGGAGCTGCGCACCGACGGCAAGGCCTGGACCTTCCAGCGGCTGGATTTGCGCGCGCCGGGCATGACGCAGATTGCCCTCAACGGTGCGACCCCCGGGGCCGAAAGTTTCAGCGGCCGGCTCAGCCTCGAATCCACCGATCCCGATACGCTGGTGGCCTGGCTGCAGGGCCGCACCGAGATCAACCGCCGCAGCACGAGGCCGCTCCGTCTCTCCGGCGACGTCACGGTCGCGTCGAACCATATTGGCATCCGGAAACTGAAGGCCGAGATCGAGGGCGGCACCGTCGAGGGACGGCTCGATTTCGCGCAGACCGCGGCCAAGGCCGGATCGCGCATCGATGCGGAGCTGAAGGCCGACCGGCTCGACCTCGATGCATCCTCGAATTTCATTCGCGGTCTCGCCGGGCCGCAGGGCGAGTGGCCCGATGAGGTCAAGCTCGCGCTCGATGTCGGCCGTGCGATCTCCGCAGGCCAGGAACTGCGGCCGTTCGCGGCCAAGTTCGGTTACAGCCCGGCCGCGCTGTCGCTGGAGCAATTGCAGTTCGGCCAGGCCAGCGGCGTGACGACGGAAGCGAGCGGCAGCTTTGACCGCGCGCAGGCCACCGGAAAGCTCTCGCTGAAATCGGCGGCGAACTCGCTTTCGCAGCTCACCGCGCTGGTCAACCCGATCGCGCCGGCCGTCGGTGCGCGCCTCGATCGCTTGGACGCGCAGCCGGGACCTGCGCGCTTCAAGCTCGACCTGAGCCTTGAGAAGAATGCCGAGCATGCCGATCGCAGCAACGCGCGCGCGGTGCTCGAACTCGATGCGCCGCAGCTCAAGGGAACGGCGACGCTCGCTGCGCAAACCGCCGTAGCCGCCATCAACGCGATCGATCTCGACAAGCTTCGCAACAGCGATCTGACGCTGGACGCAAAGTTGTCGGCGACGCGCGCACGCTCGCTGCTGGTGCTGTTCGGCCTCGATCGCGCAATCGCGGCAGGCGAGGGCGCCTCGCAACTCGAAGCCAAGGTGAGCGGCGGATGGCAGCGTCAGTTGCAGGTGACCGGAAAACTGTCGGGTGGCGGGCTCGATGCGGATGCGCAGGGCAATGTCGAACTGTCGACGCCGGATCCGAAGGCCAGCGTGAACCTGCGCGTTCGCAACGCCAATCTCGCGCCGTTGCTCGGCATGGGCGCGGACGGCAAGTTGGCGCAGCTCGTCAGCCTGTCCTCGCGGCTCAACCTGTCGGGCAACCGGCTCGCCTTCGACGATCTCGACGGCACGGCGTCCGGCTCGCGCCTGCGCGGCCGTCTGGCGATGACGCTCGATCAGGACAGGACCGTCGAAGGCGAAGTCGGCCTCGACACGCTCGAGCTTGCACCGGTGCTCGCGGCGGCGATCGGCGCGGCCGGCCGCGGGGCCGACGAGCCGCTGACACCGGGATTGCTCGGAGGGTGGCACGGCCGGATCGGCTTCTCGGCGCTGCGCGGCGGCCTGCCTGACGGCATCGAGATTCGTCCCGTTAGCGGAACGCTCCGCAACGACGGCCAGTCGCTCGCGCTCGATTCCCTCAAGGGGACAATCGGCGGCGGCGAGATGACGGCAAGCCTCGATGCCAAGGACGGGCCGAATGGCCTCGCGCTGAACGCGCGCATCCAGCTCGGCAATGTCGACGCCGCTGCGCTGCGTTACCGCAGTCTCACCATACCCAAGGGCCGCGTCTCGCTGCAGATGTCACTGTCGACCCAGGGTCGCAGCGTAACGGCGCTGACCGGCTCGCTCGGCGGCAACGGCACGGTGACGCTCGAGTCCGCCGAGCTCACCGGCCTCGATCCCCGCGCCTTCGAGATTGCGATCCGCGCCAGCGACGGCGGCCAGGTCGCTGACGACAACAGGCTGCGCCAGCTCGTCGAGCCTGCCCTGTCGGCGGCGCCGCTGCCGATCGGGCCGGCACAGATTCCGTTCACGATCCGGGACGGGCGCCTGCGCGTCGGTGCGACCACGCTGGAGGCGAAGAACGCCCGCGCCATCGTGTCGGGCGGCTACGACATTCCCGCCGATCAGGCCGACATCCGCGCCAGCCTGACGCCGATCATGATCAATCTTTCGGGCGCGCCGCCGGAGATCCAGTTGTTCGCCGCGGGCCCGCCCGACAAGCTTAGCCGCAGCGTTGATCTCACGCCGCTATCTTCGTGGCTGGCGGTGCGGACGATCGACGGTGAGACGCGGCGGCTGGATGCGATCGAGCGCGGCGAGCCGCCGCCTGCGACCGCGGCCTTGCCGAGACTGGTGTCGCCTGACGGCCCCGAGCAGCCGCTGCTCGACGTTCCGTTGCCGGGCCGCGATCCGCGCCGCGTTCAGCCAACCAAGCCCAAGGCTGCGCCGACGCCGCGTCCGCCGCAGGCTGTGCCCGCGGCGCCAGGCTCTTCAGTTTCGAGTCCTTCAGTTTCAAGCCCTTCAGTTTCAAGTCCTGCAGCCTCAAGTCCTGCAGTTTCAAGCCCGCCTGTCGCGAGTCAGGTGGCGCCATTGCCGCCGCCGATCGACGTGCGGCCCCCGCCTGGACCGGCGCCGATCAAGCCGAGGCCCAAGCCGCCGCTGGTGCTGACGCCGGCAAATCCCTGAGCACTATCAAGCTCCGTATTTCTACGGGGCGTTAGCGGGCGGTGAGCAAACTCGTTCGCATTTGAATGAATTTTAGTCGGCAAAACTGAGTTCCCGATTTTACTGAATTCTCGCGTTTCGCAGCTAGCGTCGATTCCTGAGGAATCCGGCATCTGCCGCGAATTGGGGTTTTCAAGATGAACGAAGCGAAATCGCTTCTGCAGGATCTGGACGACGCGATCGCGCGCGGCTCGGATGAGAGCCGTGCGAAAGCGTTGTGGCACGCCACCGACCTGTTGATCACCGGCCGTTACAGCACCGATGAGATCAGCATGTTCGGTGACGTGATCGGACGGCTTGCGGACGAAATCGAAGTGGCCGCGCGTGCGCAGCTTTCCGAGCTGATGGTCGCCTGCGACCACGCGCCGCTCAATGTGCTGCACCAGCTCGCCTTCGACGACGAGATCGATGTCGCCGGTCCCGTGCTGCGCGAGTCCGATCGCCTCGACGAGCAGATGCTGGTCGAGAACGCCATGACCAAGGGGCAGAACCATCTGCTCGCGATCTCGCAGCGCAAGTCGATCGGTGAAGCCGTGACCGACGTGCTGGTCAAGCGCGGCAACCAGGAGGTCGTGACCTCGATCGCCAGGAACGAGGGCGCGCGCTTCTCGGGTTCGGGCCTGCTGCACATGGTCAGGCGCGCGGAGGGTGACTCGATCCTCGCCGAGCAGCTCGGCCTGCGCAAGGACGTGCCGCGCCACGTGTTCCAGCAGCTCATTGCCAAGGCGTCGGAAGACGTTCGCCGCCGGCTCGAGAGCGAACGGCCCGAGATGATGTCGCAGCTGCAGAGCTCGGTGACCGAGGTCACGGGCGCGCTGCAATCGAAATTCGGGCCGTCGTCGCGCAGCTACTTCGTCGCCAAGCGCACGGTGACGACGCAGCACCGGCTCGGCAACCTCAACCAGGATTCGATCTCGAACTACGCCCGCCAGCATCGCTTCGACGAGGTTCAGATCGGCCTGTCGCTGTTGTCGGCGCTTCCGGTCGACGTGATCGAGCGCGCGCTGATGGACCGCAACCGCGAGATGCTGCTGGTGCTTTGCAAGGCGCTCTCGTTCTCCTGGGACACGACGATGTCGCTGCTGTTCCTCGGCGCCAAGGATCATCTCATCACGGCGCGCGAGCTCAAGGACAGCGAGCGCGAGTTCGGCCGGCTCAAGATGGAGACCTCGCGGAGCATCCTCAAGTTCTACCAGTCGCGCAAGAACAGCGCTGCTGCCGATCCCGCCCCCGGCCGTCAGGCCGAATTTCAGATGCACTGAGAGGGAGTGTTTGCAATGTTGCCTCAGTTCGGCACCGCAGCCCGCAAGAATCTGAATAAGAATCTGAACAAGAGCCTGAGCCAGACTCTCGACCAGGCCCCGAAGCAAGGCCTGAACGCCGACGCCGGCGGTGCGCCTCCGGACAAGGCGTCCGTGGACGCAGCCTGGCTGGTGCTCGAAGCCGCTAACGATCTCGGTGATCACGCAGCGGTCGACGCCTGCCGCCGCGTGATCGACGCCGAGCTCAACGGCACGGTCGCCGGGCGCCCGGATCTCGACCTCGTGCTGGATTATTTCCGGTAGGATTATCGATCCATAACCAACCTGCAGAGCCAGGCCGTCGCGAGACGGCCTGGCTTTTTGCTGTTCCGGGCGGTGCATCACTGCGTGCATCCATAAATTTTCCAGGCGGGCTCTCGTGCAGAAGCGCTCGTCTTCCGGTGTGATCAACTTTGGAATTCAATTTTGATCGTTCCGCGATACATCAATGCGGTGAGGTCGGATGCGGCGGGCAGCGAGCGAAAGCACCGCGCGATGACGCTTGCCTTCCGGAGTCGCTTCCGCGGGCTTCGGAACGCGCGGTGGTGAACGCGGCGTTGAGAGAGGTTCGAGATGAAGACTTCAAGCCGTCGTCTGCTCTGGGTCGGGATCGCTGCGATCGCCGGCTTGCTCGTTGCAAAACCGGCCTTCGCCGCCGACAAGGTGGTTCGCATCGCTCATCAGAAGTTGAGCACGCTTGCGCTGCTGCGCTCCACCGGCGAGCTGGAGAACAAGCTCAAGGCGCTCGGCTACAAGGTGACCTGGACGGAGTTTCCGGCCGGGCCGCAATTGCTGGAGGGGCTGAATGTCGGTGCGGTCGACTTCGGCCACACCGGCGAGTCGCCGCCGGTGTTTGCGCAGGCGGCCGGCGCGCCGTTGCTCTATGTCGGCAACGAGCCGCGCTCACCGACCAGCGAAGCCATTCTGGTGCCCGAGAGCAGCAGCATCAAATCGGTCGCGGATCTCAAGGGCAAGCGCGTTGCCCTCAACAAGGGATCGAACGTCCATTACCTTCTCGTGCGCGCGCTTGAGCAGGCCGGCCTGCAATACAGCGACATCACGCCGGTCTTTCTTCCTCCCGCTGACGCCCGCGCCGCCTTTGTCGCCGGCTCCATCGACGCGTGGGTGATCTGGGATCCGTTCCGCGCCGCGGCCGAAGCGACCGCCAGCGCCCGGACGTTGAGGGACGGCGAAGGCCTCGTTGCCAACCACGAATTCTATCTCGCCACGAAGACGTTCGCGGCTGACAACCCCAAGGCCGTCGCGACCATTCTCGATGCCGTCGCCGAGGAAGGCGAGCGCATCAACCGCAACATCCCGGCGGTTGCCGCTCAGTTCAGTCAGGCCGTCGGCATTCCCGCGCCGATCCTGGAAGCGGCGCTGAAGCGGACCACGTTTGGCGCGAAGGCCATCACCTCCCAGGTTGCGAACGACCAGCAGAAGATCGCGGATGCCTTCTTCAAACTCGGCCTGATCCCGAAGGCGATCAAGATCAGCGATGCCGTGCCGCCGGATGTGATCAGCGCGAACAAGTAGACGGCGCGTAAAATCCTGAGCAGAGGCCCGCGGAACAACTCCGCGGGCCAATTCATTATGGGCGGCTCCGGATTTGCAAAAGTTCCTAACGCGCGCAGAAATATTGATATGGCGCGCGGGGCGGGGACGCGCGAGAATTTCGAGCCCGATCAGATTGATTGCGGGCCTCGTTCTCATTTGACCGTTTCCTGGAAGGATCACCATGGCCTTTGACAGCATGGCGAGCGCCGTCGATTGGCTGGACACCTACCGCGCCAAATCCCCCGAATTGCTCAACCTCTATTCCGAGGACGCTGCCATCTTTTGCGGCTGCGGCGGCGACAAGCGCCTGTCGGGGCGAGACGAGCTGCAGTCCTACTGGATGAGCCGGTTCGACGAGAAGCCGGCGGGCGAACTCATCGATCTCGATGCGCTCGGCGAGGACGAGGTTGCCGTCACCTACCGGACCTCGGTCGATGTCGTGCAGGCCGTGCTTGGCTTCGATGCGGCAACCGGCCTGATCAAGGTGCAGCGCTGCGGTCCCTCTGCGGATCCGCGGTCGATCGGGTCGCTGAAGCTGAAGGTCTCTGCCGGCAAGACGGAGCTGAAGGCGCAGGCCGAAAAGCTCCGCGCCGATGCGGCCGAATGCGCGCTGATCCGCGATCTCGCCACCGAGCACAGGAAGCGCGAATTGTTCGATCGTCTCGCCGCACACCTCAACACGCTGGCGGCCGAGGTCGACCGGCACATGATCGAGGCAGCGGCCGGGGACGAAAAAGCCCGGCTGGACCGTTGATGTCAGCCCGCGCCGGTTTTGCCCGACGCATCAAGGTTTTCCGGGGCGCCACCGGTCATTGACCCCGAACCCCGCCGTCTACTGTGCATGGGGTTGTTTTCGCACCTTGTGTGCGAAGGTCTAACCCGCCCCTAACGCGACCGCGATGTTGTAGGTGGCAAAGCTCGCGGCGTAGGCCAGCACCAGCATGTAGCCGAAGGTCACGCCCATCCAGGTCCAGCTGCCGGTCTCGCGCCGGATCACGGCGAGCGTGGAGGCGCATTGCGGTGCGAACACGTACCAGGCGAGCATCGACAGCGCGGTCGCCAGCGACCATTTGGTGGCGAGCACTTCGCCGATCTGCTCGGCCGCTTCCTTGCCGCCCTCGATCGCGTAGACGGTGCCGAGTGCTGCCACCGCGACCTCTCGCGCCGCCATGCCGGGGATCAGCGCGACCGCGATCTGCCAGTTGAAGCCGACCGGGGCCAGGAACGGCTCCAGCCATTTGCCGATCATCGCGGCCAGGCTGAAATCGATGGCGGGTTCGGTGGCGCCGGCCGGCGGCTGCGGGAACGAGGCCAGGAACCAGATCAGCACCATCATCGAGAAGATCGTGGTGCCGGCGCGCTGCAGGAACATCATGGCGCGCGTGAAGATGCCGATCGCGATCGATTTTGCGTGCGGCATTTTATAGTCGGGCAGCTCCAGCATGAAGGGCGCCGGCGCATAGTCGCGCAGCATGAAGAACTTGATCAGGAAGGAAACACCGAGCGCGCTGACGATGCCGGTGGCGTAGAGGCCGAACATCACCAGGCCCTGCAGGTTGATGAAGCCCCAGACATCCTTGGCCGGAATGAAGGCGGAGATGATCAGCGTGTAGACCGGGATGCGCGCCGAGCAGGTCATCAGCGGCGCGATCAGGATCGTGGTCAGCCGGTCGCGCTTGTTGTCGATCACGCGCGTCGACATGATGCCGGGAATGGCGCAGGCAAAACTCGACAGCAGCGGAATGAAGGCGCGGCCGTGCAGACCGGCGCCGCCCATGATGCGGTCCATCAGGAACGCGGCGCGCGCCATGTAGCCGAAATCTTCCAGCAGCAGGATGAACAGGAAGATGATGATGATCTGCGGCAGGAACACGATGACGCTGCCGACGCCTGAGATCACGCCGTTCTGGATGAAGCTCTGCAGCAGGCCGGCGGGCAGGGTGTCGTGCACGAGCCCGCCGAGCATGTCGAAGCCTGTCTTGAGCAGGTCCATCAGCGGCTGCGCCCAGGCGAACACAGCCTGGAACATCACGAACAGGATCAGGGCCAGCACGATCAGGCCGCCGACGGGGTGGAGCACGACGGAGTCGATCCGCGCGGTCCAGGTGTCGGGGCGAGCGGGCAGGCTGACGCTCGCGGCGATGATCCGGTCGGCCTCGCGCTGCGTGGCGCGCAGCTCGGCGACGCTGAGCGCCCGCCAGGTGCTTTCCTGCGGCTCCGAGGGGGCCTGCGCCGAGATCTCGTCGGTCAGCTTCAGCAGGTCGACGGTGCCGCCCTTGCGCACGGCAATCGAGGTGACGACGGGTACGCCGAGCTCGCTGGCCAGCCGCGCCACATCGACCGTGATGCCGCGGCGGGTCGCGATGTCGAACATGTTGAGCACCAGCACCAGCGGCCGGCCGACGCGCTTCAGCTCGAGCAGGAGACGGATGGTCAGGCGCAGATTGGTCGAGTCGGCGACGCACAGCACCAGATCCGGCAGGGTCTCGCCGGACGCCTTGCCGAGCACGAAGTCGCGGGTGATCTCCTCGTCCGGGCTGCGGCCGCGCAGCGAATAGGTGCCGGGGAGGTCGACCACGGAGACCTGGCGTCCCTGCGGCGTGACGAAGAAGCCCTCCTTGCGCTCGACGGTGACGCCCGGATAGTTCGCGACCTTTTGCCGGCTGCCGGTCAGCGCGTTGAACAGCGACGTCTTGCCGCTGTTCGGCGTGCCCACCAGGGCCAGATGCAGCAATGGTGCTTCCATGAGATTCAAAGACCCGCGATCAGCGCCCTGTTACGCCACGAAGACGGCCATGGCCTCGCGCCGGCGCACCGCGATTGTGATGTTGTCGACCCGCACGGCGATCGGGTCGCGCCCGACGACGCCCTCATGCAGGATTTCGACCCGGGCGCCCTCGACGAAGCCGAGCTCGATCAGCCGGCTTTCCAGCTCGATATCCGACAGGGCCGACCCGACGCCGCCGGCCGAAAGGTGCTGGATGACCCCGGTATAGCCCCGTTGGGCCAGGCCCAGAGGCATGGGGGTGGGCGTTTTGGGAGGCGTGTCGTTGTCTGCGGCCATGCCTTGTATTTTCAATGGCTGGCAGGCAGGTCAAGCGGGCTGATGCAGGTGCACCTGCACCTTAGAGTGATTATAAACTGGTCGTGACGGCCGCCCGCGAAAGGGCGGCCGTCACGGCCTTTTTTAGGCCAGCGGCTTCGGCTCGGCCTGCACGGTGGCGGCGCGGCTCTTGAAGTAATCCAGCACGAAGAGACGGATCGCCGAGGACAGATTGCCCTGCTGGCGGCTGGTGTCGATCTCGCCGACCAGCTCCGACAGCGTCATGTTACGCAGTCCGGAGATCTCCTTCATGCCGTTCCAGAACGCCTCTTCCAGGGAGACGCTGGTCTTGTGGCCGGCGACCACGATCGATCGCTTCACGACGGGCGATTTCATGGCTGCTCCTCGCGATCGATCCGATGCTGATCCAGTTGCTCCTTCGCCCGGCTCTCGCGCTTCTCCAGCTCCGAGCGCTCGGCCTTGGTGCGGCCGAACTTCGCCCGGTTGGCGTCCGCCTGTTTCGCCGATGCCTCCCGCTCGGTGCGCTTCCGGAAGCGGTTCAAGTTGATGACGTTCGCCATGCCGCGTCTCCATCACCCGCTCCTTTTCAGGCAGGATGAAACATTCAGAAACAAAGCGCTGCGCTGCGCCTTGAAAGACTTGACCGTCATTAGCTTGTCCTCGTCAATCGGCCCATGGGCCATCAAACGATGAATTTTCACCCCACCAGGGGGGAAGGCGAATGCGTAGCACGCAACCTCGCCGCGACATTGACGGTAATCAAATCCGGCCCGTTTAGCCTCATATTTGTGAGCTTTTTGGCTCCGTATCATTACGGATGGCTATCGGAATTCGGAATTCAACCGGGGCGGGTCATCTTCTCCGGCTGGACCAAACGGTCGAATTCCTCGGCCGAAACGTAGCCGAGACGCAGTGCCTCTTCCTTCAGCGTGGTGCCGTTGGCGTGCGCGGTCTTCGCGACCTTGGCGGCGTTGTCGTAACCGATCTTCGGCGCGAGTGCTGTCACCAGCATCAGCGAGCGCTCCATCAGTTCGCGAATGCGCTTCTCGTCGGCGCGGATTCCATCGACGCAATGCTCCCTGAACGAGCGCGCGGCGTCGGCCAGGAGGCGGATCGATTGCAGCATGTCGTAGGCGAGCAGCGGCTTGTAGACGTTGAGCTCGAAGTGGCCCTGGCTGCCGGCGATCGTGATCGCGGTGTGATTGCCGAACACCTGGCAGCACACCATGGTCATCGCCTCGCACTGGGTCGGATTGACCTTGCCGGGCATGATCGACGAGCCCGGCTCGTTCTCGGGAAGGATCAGTTCGCCCAATCCCGAACGCGGGCCGGAGCCCAGCAGGCGGATGTCGTTGGCGATCTTGAACAGTCCGGTTGCCACCGAATTGATGGCGCCGTGGGCGGACACATAGGCGTCGTTCGACGCCAGCGCTTCGAACTTGTTGGCCGCGCTGGTGAAGGGAAGTTTCGTGATCGCTGCGACGTGCTTTGCGAACAGCTTTGCAAAGCGCGGCTTGGCGTTGAGGCCGGTGCCGACCGCGGTGCCGCCCTGCGCCAGCGGATGCAGCTCCTTCACTGCTATCTTCAGCCGAGCGATGCCGCTTTCGACCTGCGCGGCATAGCCGGAAAATTCCTGGCCGAGCGTCAGCGGCGTCGCGTCCTGGGTATGGGTGCGGCCGATCTTGACGATCTTTGCGAACGCCTTCTCCTTCTTGCGCAGCGCCTGCAGCAACTCGCTGAGTGCCGGGACGAGGTCGGCCGTCATGCGGCTGGCGGCCGCGATATGCATCGCGGTCGGGAAGGAGTCGTTCGAAGACTGGCTCATGTTGACGTGATCGTTGGGATGAACCGGCTTCTTGGTGCCGAGCTCGCCGCCGAGCAGCTCGTTGGCGCGGTTGGCAATCACCTCGTTGAGATTCATGTTGCTCTGGGTGCCCGAGCCGGTCTGCCACACCACCAGCGGGAAATGCGCATCGAGCTTGCCTTCGATCACCTCGCGCGCCGCGCGGACGATCGCATTCGCCCGTCGCTCATCCAGGAGGCCGAGCTCGCGATTGGTCATCGCGGCTGCGAGCTTGACGATGCCGAGCGCATGCACGAGCGAGATCGGCATGCGGTCATCGCCGATGCGGAAATTCTGCCGCGAGCGTTCGGTCTGCGCGCCCCAATAGCGGTCGGCAGGAACCTCGATCGGACCAAAGCTGTCGGTCTCGATGCGGGTGGCGGTCTTCGAAGTCTTCGAGGGGGCAGCCTTCGAGCGGGCAGTTTTGGCCATGAGCACATCCATCCTGTCGCGCGAGAATGTCGCGCGGCTTCTTCATGTGCACATCTATATAGGCAGTTTGGCCGGACGCGACGGTCTCGCGCCCAACCTAGATCATTTCTTGCGGAAACGATCGAGGCGGACGACCTCGGCGCCGCCCGAGCTCGGCGCGGCCGGCTCGTCATCGGGCTCCGTCTTCTCGGCGGCAGGCGCGGGGACCGACACGGCGGCCGGGGCCGGATTGGCCGGCAGCGTGGCGGACGGCACGTCCTCGACATCGGACGTATCGAATTGCAGGCCGAATTTCACGGACGGATCGAGGAAGCTCTTGATGGCGCTGAACGGCACAATCAGCCGCTCCGGTATGCCGCCGAAGGACAGACCGACCTCGAAGCGGTCCTCGAGCACGGTCAGATCCCAGAACTGGTGCTGGAGGATGATCGTCATCTCTTCCGGGTATTGCGCATGCAGCCGCGACGAGATCTTCACGCCCTCGGCC
>JAEWBW010000276.1 GCA_023390955.1 Pseudomonadota bacterium | reverse complement strand
CACCCTGTCCGGTCGAAACCGTCTCACGCGGCCGCGCGCAGCCTGCCAGCCCCGGCGAAAGCGGCCTGTGCCTGCGGTGGGACCTGCCCGCGCTGCGCTGACGAAAGGCAGGCCGATCGCGCGGCCGATCATGTCTTGAGCGGCGCCGGCCGGCCAGCGCTGTCTCGTTCGACGAGTGCCGGCGAACCGGAGCCTATGCCGTTCGTCCGCGCTGCGCTGAATTCCTCTGGAGAGCCGCTGGATGATGCGACGCGTGCGTTCATGGAGCCGCGCTTCGGCCGTGCCTTCGATGATGTGCGCATCCACAGGGATGCGCCGGCAGAAGGCGCCGCGGCGGCGCTCGGCGCGGCGGCGTTCGCCTATGGCGATCACATCGGCTTTGCGCGCGGGCGGTTTCGTTCCGGTGCTTCGTCGCTGATGGCGCACGAACTGGCGCACACGGTTCAGCAGGCTGGGGCTACGCCGCATCTGGCGCTGAAGCCGGACAAGGAAGCGGGGCCTGAGATCATCCGCTCGAGCCTGGAGAACAAGCTGCTCGGC
This sequence comes from Pseudomonadota bacterium, assembly GCA_023390955.1. Classification (GTDB taxonomy): domain Bacteria; phylum Pseudomonadota; class Alphaproteobacteria; order Rhizobiales; family Xanthobacteraceae; genus Bradyrhizobium. The sequence continues at coordinate 29,775 of JAEWBW010000276.1, read as the reverse complement.
CACGATCGCATGGACAGGCAGATCCTGGTCAAGCGCGAGGTCGGTGATCCCAAGGGCTATGACGACCGGCTGCAAGCCATTGCGGTCGCGCGATTGGCCAAGGCCGATCCTGCTGCGGTTGCGCTCTACAAGGACAACAAGTGGCACGCCTTCGAGACGATGAAGGGCATCGACGTCAACATGGCAAGCGCCATGGATCCGGAATTGCCGGCGGCCGAGGCACGCAAGCGCGCTGGCGTTCCCTTCAAGGACGTTGAATTCCTTCCCGAGCTGGCCGGCATCGCGACATCGGGACAGCGGGTCCAGGAGCTCCAGGGAAATCTGAGCAAACTCTATGAGTCCGGGACAGATCTGGACGCAACAAGGAAGGCCCTCGCGGACGCCAAGATCAGACGAGCCGCCTACGTCCTCGGTGCGAAGGAGTCCGAGATCGCATTCCACAGGTCCACGACCGGGCGAGAGGCCGGAAAGGTCAATGTAACGGAGGTTCCCGAGAAGGGCGCGGACTCTGATGCGAGACATGGACCTGTTGCCGGACAACCGATGGACTTCACGCCCGGCATGAGCATGGCCTTCGACCTCGACAAGGTGTTGCTCGATACGCCCGCGCGCGCACAGGGTGCGCTGTTTCACGAAGTCTCGCATCACAAGGATTTCGAGCTGGCGCAGCGCTGGGTCGCCCTCTACGTCAAGGATCACATCTGGGTCGGAAAAGCCGGTCTGACGGTGTTCAGGAAATGGCTCAACGAGCAGGTGAAGAAGAAGCTTTTGACGGCGGCCGAGGCCGAGCTTGTCGTGGGCGAGTCGATGGACGACACGGCCACCACAGAAGCCCGCGCCAATATCCGCACCTTCCTGGAATTCTTCCGGGCCGGCCTGTTCGACGATGCGACCCGGGCGCTCACCAATTATGCGGGCGCGTTGCCGCCGGGGACGCACTATGCGAGTCCGCCGCCGGGATCGTATGTCGTCGCCGAACTGACCGATGAGATGCAGGCGGCCTTCAAGCGCGCAACCGTCGAGCGAAAGGCGAAGTTCGAAGCCGCGATGGCGGCTGCCCGGGCGAAGAACAGCTCCGCCTGGTTCTGCTCGATCAAGTTCTGATCGCGCCCTCAGCGTTCGGTGAGCAGCCGGCGGCGATCGAAGCCGTTGCCTTCGGAGAAGAGATAGACGGCCGAGATGATTCGATCCGTGCCTTGCCCGGATACCGTGAAGGGAAGCAGCAGCCGCTCGAAGCTCACGGGCTCGCCCACATAGTCGGAGATCGCCGTCCGGCGAAATGTCGGCACCATCTGGCGGGCCGCTTCGGTGTAATCCTCGCGTGCACTCAGCCAGTTCGGCGCGATCGCATCGATCGTGCGGCCGGAACAATCCGCGCCGTAGAGGTCGCCGATCACCTTGCCATGCGATCTGATGACGAATTCGGTCGGCTGCTTCGAGGCATCGACGTCGCAGATCAGGATGTTCTCGAGCAGATCGCGGATACTGTCGAAATCGAACGATTGAAATGCGGGCAGCTGATGCGCGCCCTTGGCCCGTTCCCACATTTTTACCAGACGAATCTGGAAAACCGACAGCATCCCCTCGTCAATGAGGCGATTGGCGTGTTGCATTCCCCTATGGCCTCTTGCTCGGGATAAAATGGCAATAACTATCTCGGCTTGATGCCGGTGAATCCGCGATTTGTCCAGAGCATCAATTGGCCGAACGCAGGCCACGCGCCGTAGCGGCCGCCACGGCCGTTCAAAATTTCGTGCGTGATGCGCCGACAGGATGTCGGCAAAGCCACCTGCACGCAGAGCTTTATGAAAAATCCGTCCAGCTCAGGTGCCGTGCATCGAGATCACCGAGCGAGACGGCATCGCGCATCTCGCGCGGGGTATGGAAGCCGCTCCGCAAATAGACCAGCGGCGTGGCCTGCGCCGAATGCGCGACATGGCGCACCTCGCCGACGAAGATCGAATGCGTCTTGGTCTCGAATTCCTGCGCCAACACGCAGTCGAAGGCCGAGACAGCGTCCGTCAGCACGGGCGCGCCGGTGGCGCCCCTGGTCCACTGGCCGAAGGCGAAGCGGTCATCGCCGTTGACGCCCTTCTGTCCGCTGAACGTCAGCGCCAGCACCGCGTGCTCCTCGCCGAGGAAGTTGATGGCGAAGGCGCCTTCCTCGCGGATCCGCGCATGCGCGCTGGCATTGCGGTTGACGCAGACGATCAGCGATGGCGGGGAATCCGAGAGCGAGCAGGCCGAGGTCACCGTAAGCCCGGTGCGCTTGCCGTGCTCGGTGCCCACAGTCACCAGCGCCACGGCGCCGGCGCATTGCCGCATCGCCTGCTTGAAGTTGTTTGCGTCGATCGTCACGCCGTCGTCTCCGAAATTGATGCGGGTGCGGCACGATCGCGCCGCACCCGCCTCGAGGTCAAGCCGCCTTCTTCGCGGAGCCGAGATGCTTCAGACGCGGCATCACCTCGTTCTTGAGCAGCGAAAGCGAATGATGCCAGGCTTCCGGCTTGTGCTTGTAGTCGAAGCCGAACACCAGCAGCACGCCGAAGCCGCCGACCTCCTCGTAGATCTTCTCGATCTTCTCGGCGACGGTCGAGGGCGAGCCGACGATCCAGTTCCGTTTGGCGCAATATTCGACGGTCACGTCGCTGTCGGGAACATCAGGCGCGTGCTTCAGATAATCCTTGAAGCCGAAATGGCCGAGCAGGGGCAGGAAGTACTCGCCCATCATCCGGCCCATCATGTCGCCGGTCGAGAGCTTCCAGGCCTCTTCATCGGTGTCGGCGACGAACACCTCGCGCACCAGCCGCCAGTCCTTGCGGTCCGGCTTGCGTCCGGTCTTGGCCGCGCCGATCTCGACCGAGTCCCAATGGCTTGAGACATAGGCCGGGTTGAGGTTGAGGCTCATCGGGATGAAGCCGCGCTCGCCGGCAAGCTTCAGCGTGTCCGAGTTCTTCGACAGCCCCGCGACGCCGATCGGCGGATGCGGTGCCTGCACCGGCTTGATGTACGGCTTGAGGAAATCGAACATCGTGTCCGGCTTGGTCACCGTCCAGAACTTGCCCTTGTGCGTGAACGGCGCCGGCTCGGTCCAGAGTTTCAGGATGATCTCCAGCGCCTCGCGGGTCATGTCGCGGTTCTGGCCGCTCATGCCGTCGACGTTGAACATCGCCCAGTCGCTCGGCAGGCCCGAGGCCGCGACGCCGAAATTGAGCCGGCCCTCGGAGAGATGGTCGAGCATCGCGACGCGGTTGGCGAGCTCGGCGGGGTGGTGATAGGGCAGCAGGAAGCCGCCCGGTCCGATGCGGATGTTCTTGGTCTGCAGCAGCGCCTGCGCGATCAGCAGGTCAGGCGTCGGATTGGGTTCCCAGGGCGCGGTGTGGTGCTCGCCGATCCAGGCTTCCTGATAGCCGAGCTCGTCGAGCCAGCGCATGGTCTGCAGGTCCCAGTCGTTCCCTTCCTTCAGGCCGCACTCCGGCGGGTGGGAAGGCATCGTGAAATAGCCGATCTCCATGGTGTTTCCTCATCTGATGTTGACGCGTCTTGTTGCGCGTTCGTGGAATCGAGTGAGAACGTTTCAGCAAGCGGTGTGCCAGCACGCCTGGTGTCGGGGACCAGCGAGAAAAGGCTGGTTTGGCGCGGCAATAGCCGATATCCCGGGGACGGATTTGCATGCAGCCGTCTCATGTCGTGAGACGGCGTCTTGCCGGTGAGACGAGGACGCGACATGACCGAGCCCGCCTATGTTGCGGTCGACTGGGGCACCAGCAGCTTTCGGCTGTGGCTGGTCGACAGGGACGGGCAGGTCGTCGCAGAACGGCGCAGCGACGAGGGCATGACCTCGGCGGCGAAGACCGGCTTCGCGCAGGTCCTGCAATCGCATCTCGATGCGGTCGGCGCCGAAAAGCATCTGCCGGTCCTGATCTGCGGCATGGCCGGCGCCCGCCAGGGCTGGGTGGAGGCCGGCTATGTCGATACGCCGGCGCCGCTTGCCGCCGTGCTGGAGCGCGCAGCGCCCGTGCCGGGGCAGGGGCGCGACATCCGCATCCTGCCGGGCATCGCGCAGCGCGATGCGCAGGCGCCCGACGTGATGCGCGGCGAGGAGACCCAGTTGCTCGGCGCGCTCGGGCTGGGTGCTGCGGGCGAGGCGCTGGTCTGCATGCCCGGCACCCATTCGAAATGGGTCCGCGTCGCCAGCGGGACGGTCATCGGCTTTTCCACCTTCATGACCGGCGAAGTTTTTGGCGCGGTCGCGCAAGCGACGATCCTCTCGCACGCCCTTGCGGGCGCGGACGATGCCGTAGATGTCGACGGCTTCAAGGCCGCGGTCGCCGCTGCGTTCAAGGCGCCCGCGCGTGCCGCCAATCTCATGTTCGGCGTGCGCTCGCGCCAGCTGCTGTTCGGCGGCACGCCGTCTGCTGCGCGCGAGACCCTGTCGGGCACGCTGATCGGAATGGAGCTTGCCGCAGGGCTTGCCGGCGGCACGCCTGCTGAAGGCATCAGGCTGATTGCCTCGGGGCGGCTTGAAACGCTCTACCGGCTGGCGTTCGAAACGATGTCGGTCGCGGTCGAGCCGATCGATGCAGACGAAGCGGTGCGCCGTGGCCTGTCGATGGGCGCGCGCGCGATCTGGACGAGTTGAGGAGAGCTTTGATGAGCGTGCCATTTCCGCCGATGAAGCGACCGCTGGTCGCGATCCTGCGCGGCGTGAAGCCGGACGAGACTGATGCGATCGTCGGCGTGCTGATCGAGGCCGGCATGACCGCGATCGAGATCCCGCTGAACTCGCCGGACCCGTTCCGCTCCATCGGGATCGCCGCGAAGCGCGCGCCGGCCGGCATCCTGATCGGCGCCGGCACCGTGCTGAGCGCGCAGGATGTCGATCGTCTCCACGATGTCGGCGGCCGGCTGATGGTTTCGCCCAATGTCGACGTCGACGTGCTTGCGCGCGCGAACACCCACGGCATGGTGACGATGCCCGGCGTGTTCTCGCCGACCGAAGCGTTGCTCGCGGCGCGCAGCGGCGCCTCGAGCCTGAAATTCTTTCCGGCCAGCGTGCTCGGCCCCTCGGGCATCTCGGCGATCCGCGCCGTGCTGCCCAACGTCATGATTGCCGCCGTCGGCGGCATCTCCGAGCAGCATTTTGCCGACTACATCAAGGTCGGCGTCAGCGCCTTCGGCATGGGCTCGAGCCTGTACAAGCCCGGCATGACCGCGGTTGATGTCGCCGCGCGCGCAAAGGTGACGGTCGAGGCTTACGATCGGGCTATTTCGAAGGACTGAGCCGGCAATAAACAAGCCGTGATACCGCCGGGGCCCGCTGGCGTCCTATCCTGCCGCATCAGCGACATCAGGAGACCGACATGGCGATCAACAACGTGGCCGATCTGTTCGTGGCCACGCTCGAACAGGCGGGCGTCAAGCGCATCTACGGCATCGTCGGCGACAGCCTGAACGGGCTCACGGAAGCGCTGCGTCGCCGCGGCACCATTGAATGGATCCATGTCCGGCATGAAGAGGTCGCGGCGTTCGCGGCCGCCGGCGAGGCCGAGATCACCGGTAGCCTCGCGGTGTGCGCGGGCTCCTGCGGTCCGGGCAATCTGCACCTGATCAACGGCCTGTTCGACGCGCATCGCAGCCGCGTTCCCGTGCTCGCGATCGCGGCACAGATCCCGTCGGCCGAGATCGGCAGCGGTTATTTCCAGGAAACCCATCCGCAAAATCTATTCCGGGAATGCAGCCATTATTGCGAGCTGATCTCGGATGCGAGCCAGCTTCCTTTCGTGCTGGAGAACGCGATCCGCGCGGCCGTGGGGCTGCGCGGTGTCGCTGTTGTCGCCATGCCCGGCGACGTCGCCTTCCGTGCGCCGCCGAAGCGCGCATTGTCGACCGCGCGCGGATTGGCGCTGGCGGCGCCGAAAATCGTGCCTGATGCCGATGAACTCAACGCGCTGGCGGAACTCTTGAACGGCGCCGGGCGCATCACCCTGTTCTGCGGCCGCGGCTGCGCCGGAGCGCATGCGCCGCTGATGCAACTGGCGGAGGCGCTCAAGAGTCCGATCGTGCATGCGCTCGGCGGCAAGGCTCATGTCGAATACGACAATCCCTACGACGTCGGCATGACCGGCTTCATCGGCTTCTCCTCGGGCTACGCGGCCATGCATGCCTGCGACGCGCTCCTGATGCTCGGCACCGATTTTCCCTACAAGCAGTTCTTCCCGGCGGATGCCAAAATCGCGCAGATCGACATTCGCCCGGAGAATCTCGGCCGGCGCTGCAAGATCGATCTCGGCCTGGTCGGCGACGTCAAGCTGACGATCGAGGCGCTGCTGCCGCTGTTGAAGGCGAAGACGCAGCGCAAGCATCTCGATGACGCCATCGCGCACTACAGGAAGGCGCGCGAAGGACTGGACTCGCTCGCCCAAGGCACGCCCGGCAGCAAGCCGATCCATCCGCAATATCTCGCTAGGGTGATCAGCGATCATGCGGCCGATGACGCGGTGTTCACCGCCGATGTCGGTACGCCGACGGTCTGGGCCGCGCGTTATCTCGACATGAACGGCCGACGCCGGCTGATCGGCTCCTTCGTGCACGGCTCGATGGCCAACGCGATGCCGCAGGCGATCGGCGTGCAGGCAGCGCAGCCGGGACGTCAGGTCATCTCGCTGTCGGGCGATGGTGGCTTCACCATGCTGATGGGCGACCTGATCACATTGACGCAGGTGAAGCTGCCGGTGAAGGTCGTCATCTTCAACAACGGCGTGCTCGGTTTCGTCGCGTTGGAGATGAAGGCCGCCGGCTTCGTCGACACCAATGTCGATCTGGAAAACCCGGACTTCGCGGCGATGGCGCGCGCGATGGGCATTTTTGCAAAGCGCGTGGAGGATCCCGGCGAACTCCCGGGAGCGATGCAGGACATGCTGGCACATGACGGCCCGGCGCTGCTCGACGTCGTCACCGCCAAGCAGGAGCTGTCGATACCTCCGACCATCACGCCGGAGCAGATCAAGGGCTTCAGCCTCTGGGTGCTTCGCGCCGTGATGAACGGCCGCGGCGACGAGGTGCTCGACCTCGCCAAGACGAACCTCCTGCCGCGCTGATCATTTCCGGCGGCGCCGGGCATGGCGCCGCCGAATGCCCCTTGCTCAGAAGCGGGCGCGGGCGGTGAGGTGGACGGTGCGGCCCTGGCCCGGCGAAATGTTGTTGTTGCCGTCGGCGGTCGCCCAATAGCCTGTGTTGAAAAGGTTCTCGACGTTCAGCTGCGCGCTCCAATGCTCGTCGATCCTGGCGAACAGGCCGGCATCGACCCGGACGAAGCCCGGCAGCCGCACGGTGTCGTCGGACGCGGCAAAGGAGTCCGAGAAGTAGATCACGCCGAGCGAGGCCGCCCACATCGAATTGATCTGGTACTTGTTCCACAGCCCGAACTGATTGTAGGGCACCAGCTGCACGCGATTGCCGGCGACGATGGTCGCGGAGATGTTGTTGGCGATGCGGGCATCGGTGTAGGCGTAGCCGAGCGTGGTCTGCCAGTCCGGCGTGACATAGCCCGTCAACGCCGTCTCGAAGCCGCGGATCTTGTGCACGCCGTCGGGGAACGACGTGGTGGGATCGACCGGGTTGGTGATCGGCACACCACTGCGGTTGAGCTCATACAGCGCCGCCGTGAACAGCAGTTTCGGCTGGATGTTCCATTTGACGCCCACCTCGGTGTTCTCGAATTTTTGCGGCGTGAGGATCAGCGTTGCGGGCGTCAGCGCGCTGAACTGGTCTCCGGAGGCCGGCAGATAGGAGGTGCTCCAGGCCGCGTAGACCGAGAGCTCGTCGATCGGCTTCACGATCACGGCAGCGCGTGGCGAGACCTTCTCGTCGACCCGGCTGCGCTGGACATTGGCGTTGAGGTCGAGCGCGGAAAGATCGAAACTGTCATAGCGGGCGCCGACGAACAGCTGCAACCAGCGCGTCAACTCGATCTGGTCCTGCGCATAGCCGGAGGCTATGTTCAGCCGGTACTTGCTGTTCGCGTCGGTGCCGAGATGGTTGAATACAACCGGACCGAAATAGGTCGGATTGAACGGATTGACGACGTCGAACGCCTTGTTGCCGTTGTTCGGGAAGATGCCGGAATCGCGCCGCGACAGGCCGGTCTGCCGGCCGAACTCGGTACCGAAGGCGACGGTGTGCAGCACAGGTCCCGTCGCGGTCTTGTAGACGAAGTCGGTCTGGTTGAAGGCGTTCTCGCGCGGAGTGTAGTTCTGATAGGCGTTGAGCGAGACCTGCGTGAGATCGGGCGTCACCGCGCCGCCACCCGGACCGCCGCCGGTGCCGCCGGGATAGACGTTGCGATAGCCGCGGTTGTAGTCGGCATAGAGCGTGGCGTTTCTCGCGGTCAGCCCGTTGCCGAAATCATGCTCGATCACGGCCATGCCGGTCTGCACCTCGACCTTCGCGGAGTTGTAGATCGGGCTGCCAAAGAAGGTCGTCATGTCGCCGTTCGGTGCGAACGGCGCCGTCGGGTTGAAGCGGGTCGCGCCGCCGGGAATTCCCTGCGAAGGGTTGCCGCGGTCGGCAAGGCGGAAGTCGTGGTAGAATTCGTATGACAGCTTGACCTTGGTATCGTCGGTGGGCTTCAGCGTCACGGTCGGGTTGATGCCGTAACGCTCGAAGTGCCCGTAGTCGCGAAACGTGTCGCTGTTCTCGTAGAAGGTGTTGAAGCGAACCGCGACGTTCTCGTTCACGGCCTGGCCGGCGTCGAGCGACACGCGCTTGTTGGCGTAGGAGCCGGTCTGCGCCGTCGCCTCGTAGATGCGCTGGCCGTCGGCCTCCTTCAGCGTGCGGTTGACGAGGCCGCCGCCGGCGCCGCGTCCAAAGGTCAACGCGCTCGGCCCCTTCAGCACCTCGATGCTCTGGGTGTTGTAGAGATCGCGGAAGTACTGCACGTCGTCGCGAAAGCCGTTGACGTAGAAGTTTGCGCTGGAGTCCACGCCACGGATGACGAGCTCGTCGCGATTGCCTTCGCCCTGGTGGATGGCGACACCCGGCACGTAGCGGGTGGCGTCGGTGAGGGTCTGGAACGACTGGTCGCGGATGTAGTCCTTGGTCAGCACCGTGACGGATTGCGGAATGTTGACCAGCCGGGTGTTGGTCTTCGTCGCGGCCGCCGTGCTGTCGGAATAGACGCCGACCGTGCCGGTGCGCGCATCCTGGGTCGGACCGAAGGTCGGCTTTGCGGCCGGTGCCGACTCGTTGCGGCGCGCGGCCAGTGTCCGCCGCGACCGGCCTGCGTTGGTGCTTCTGCGTGCAGTTGCCGTCGGACGAGGCCGCGTCTCGGGCGCCGTGACTGTGACGGGCGGAAGATCGGATCGTGCGGGCGCGGATTGGGCCAGTGCTTCCGTACTCAACGCCGCAGCAATGCCGAGAGCGATGGAACTCGTGGTGAGCAGCATGCCCGCGATGGTGCGGCGTTGTTGCCTCTTGTTCTGTTCTTGTTGTTGCATGATGTTCCCCCAACGCTTCGACTGGTCGTTCGAGCGTCATAGGGAAGAGGGGCTGCGTGCGTCTACGCGTCGCGGCCGGAAGAATTTTTGTAAGCAGCGGGAATAATTTCGCGGCGCAGATTCCAGAAAATTTCAAGCGGACCGAGCGTTCGACTAAGTCCTTTTCAATTCATGTCATTTCATTGCTGGCGGCGTTGCCGTCATCGCGGCGTCTTCCGCGTAGCGAGACGTTCGCTGCAGATTGGAATTTCTCTTAAGTCTGCGTTGATAACGACGCTGCGTTTGTCGGAACAGTGCTTAACACCGCGGCTCCGATTTTCTTCCCCGACTTTGCAGATTCTTTTGCGAGCGACGCAGCGATCTCAGCTGCGCCGTACCGAGGGTGAAGGCAGCCGCGCGGGCCGGTTCACGAAACGCTGCCAGTGCAGCACCGCGCCAACCGCCGCAGCCGGCACGAAGCCGAGCACGATGAGAAGGATCGGCAGCGGCTTTGGCGAGATGAATGCGATGGCGATGTCCGAGATCAGCCAGAGCGCGGAAAACAGCACCGCGAAATCGATCCGCGAGAAGCCGAGATAGTAGAACACGGCCGTGGTGATCACCGCAGGCCCGATCGCGATGCCGATCATGACGGCATTCAGCTCCGGTGGCGTCAACGCATCCAGCACCATGGCCGCGAGCAGCCACATGGCGGCGAACATGGCGATGATGTCGATCGGGTGTCGCAACCAGATACCTTTCGAAATTGCCGTCCGACCCCAATGTAGCCCAGTTTGGGCCGCCGCCGAACCCCTTCCGTGGCCATTTCAGGCGGTCAGCCAATCCAGTTCGCCGATGTCGGCGACCAGCTCGGATCCGGCGATCGGCGCCGTCAGGCCGGTCTTGACGGCGAAACCGCCGATCAGGATCCGCGGCCGGGACGGCTCGGGCAGGTTCTGCAATCGTTCGATGAGGTGGGCAACGCCGTCCCGCTGCTCGGGCAATGCCATGGAGATCAGCAGCGTTTTCGGCCGGCCGGGCGCGCCCGTCAGGGCGCCGAACAGCGCACGCTCGTCGACGGTCCGTGCCGGAACGCCCCGTGCTTGCAGCCAGAGCGCCAGGATGCGGATCGCCAGCGTATGCGTATTGCCGGGCGCGTTCATCAGCACCACATCGCCGTTCCCGGAGACGCGCGCGTGGCCGTTCATCCTGGCTTCGACGAGGTCGATCACCCGCTCGCTGAAGGCGGTGAATTCGTGCTCGCCCGCGACGCTGAGGCTGCCGCGTTCCCAGGCTTCGCCGATCTCGTGCAGCATCGGCGCGATCATTCCGACCAGCACGTCGACCGGCCGGCAATTGGCTGCGATCGCCCGGCCGACGATCGTCTCGGCGGCAGGAAAATCATTCCTGCGTCCTGCCTCGAACAGGCTTTGGAAGATGGCGTGCAGGAATTTTGCGCGGTCGACGGCTATGCCTGACGGCAGGATAGGCTGGTCACCGCCGCAGGCCCGGCACAGGCCATGCGTAATGGTGAAATCGGCGTAAGGCGCGGCTTCCCCCTGAAACTGCTGGCAGTACGAGCACCATTTCAGCACCGGCGAGCCCCCTCGCGTGGCAGACAATAGGCCGATGCTACCCCATCGCGGGCGCGCCGCCTATTCCTCCTCGGCGCCAGGCGTGGGGCGCAGCATGAAATGACCGAAAGCCGAGGCGATCGGCTTGCTCTCGTCGTCCTGCCAGGCCTTGGCCTCGAACGCCACGATGCGCCGGCCCTGCTTGACGATCGAGACATTGGCAAAGCTGTCCAGCGCGCGGCCGGAGCGCAGATAGTTGACGGTCAGCCCGATCGGCTTTGGCGGTGCTGTAACACCGAGCTCGCGCGCCACGCCGATGATCGCGGTGGTCTCCAGGAAGGCGCCGGTCATGCCGCCATGGATCGCCGGGAGGACGGGGTTGCCGATGATTCTTGGCGAGAACGGCATGGTTAGCGTGCCGTCGTCGTTGATGCGGATGCCGAGGCAGCGCGCGAACGGGCTGTTCGCGAACGGGCTTGCCGGATCCTCCGGCGCGTCCAGCGTCGGGACGGTGTGCGGGTCGACACCGATGTCGGTCAGCATGTTGGTCCGGTTGGCGCCGATCATGAAGCAGGCGGTGGCGGTCGCCACCGGATCGTCCTCGGAATCCTGATAGGCGGTCGCGCGCACGAAGGCGATCGAGCGCGTGGTGCGATAGCAGATCGAATGCGCGCGGATGTCGAGGCCGGGCGTCGCCGGCTTCTGGTAATCGATGCGCAAATCGAGGGTGGCAATCGCGCGCGTGCCGTCGAGCGCGAGCTGCACCGCCATGCCGCAGCATTCATCCAGCATCGCGGTGACCACGCCGCCATGCAGCACGCCGGTTTCGGTGTCGCCGACGAAGACCGGACGATAGGGCAGGCGCGCCCACGCTTCGCCCGGTGCACAGCGATCCATCTCCAGCCCGCTGATCTGGCCGTAGATCGAGCGGCGGCCCTTGATGGCCTCGGAGAGATCGTCGAACGGACGCGTGGATTGTGATTTGGACATGACGACGTTCTAGACCAAGCGCAGGACCAGCGCAAAAGCCTCTGCGGCATGGGGGATTGCGGTGGGGGCTCGACAGGCGGCGGCGAACCGGTGATGCTGGCGCATCATCCGTTTGCAGAACCGCGAGGAACCCCATGGCAGATCCCGAGACGACGAATGCCGGGGGCGTCACCATCTCCAACGGGAGTGCGGAGCGCGCACCTTTCATCTATTTCGACGGCGTCTCCTGCTTCGGCCATCACAACGGCGCGATCCAGCTCGAGCTGGCCGCGCATCTGCTGATGCCGGTCGGCCCGGGCGTGCGCGTCGACGTGATCCAGACTGCGCATCTGCGCTGCAGCCTCGCCGCCGCGCTGGCGCTGCGCGAAGCGCTCGATAAGTCGATCGCCATGATGCAGCAGGGCCAGGCGCAGCCGGTGGAAAACATCCCGGCCATCAAGAACTGAGATCGCAATTGACAGTAGACGGCCTTTACGCCACCTTTCGTGCAGGTTGATACGACCTGCCGGTTGCACCCTCCGTGGGAATGGTGAACGTATCGAGCCTTCATCGGTCTCCCCTTGCCCGAGCGACCGGGTCAGCAACGCAACCGCCTGATACGCCCCGGTTCGCTTGATGCAGAGGATCAACCGATGCGCGATTTTCGCGATGCCAAGGCTATGGCGCACACGCTGCGCGACTCCCTGACCACCAGATCAGTCACCATCAGCCACAGCGAGAGCCTGGAGCTGGTGTCGAAGATGTTCGGCCTCGCCGACTGGAATACGTTGTCGGCGATGCTTCACACCGAGCGCCGCGAGGTAGCGCCGGTGGCAAAGCTGAAAAGTACGACCGCGATCTACCCCGCGGTCCCGTTGCGGGATTTCGTGCCGTTTCCAGGCGCGACCTTTCCGCTGTTCGTCGGCCGCGAGAACACTGTGCTCGCGCTCAACGAGGCGTTTGAAGGTGCGCGCGAAATGGTCTGCGCGATCCAGCGCGATGCCGCCGTCGACGAGCCGGGCTTTGCCGATCTCTATGAAGTCGGTGTGCTCACCCAGTTGCTCGAGCTCGAACGGCTCTCCGACGGTTCGATCCGCGTGGCCACGCGCGCCTTGCGCCGCGTCGCATTGCGCAGCTTCGCGGTCGCCAACCGGGGCTATCAGTCCGAGGCGTCCGATTTGCAGGAGACCCCCGCGACCGATGCGTTCGATCTGGTCCGCAGGATGATTCAGCGCTTCGAGGATTATGCGGCGGCCCACGGCCTGCTGATGCCGGATGTCTGGCTGTTCTTCGACCGGACCCGCGATCTCGGCCGTATCGCCGATACGATGGCGGCGCGGATGAAGTTGCCGGTCAAGGATAAGTACGATCTGCTGGCGACACTCGATCCGGTGAAACGGCTGGAGAAGATCGATGCGATGCTGGACGTGTCGTCGCGCCCGGTCGCGCCGGCCTATGCGGCCACGCGGCGGCGCGCGCTCGAACTTGCCGACCGGCGCCGGCATCAGTACGCAACCCTCGAGCACCTCATGCTGGCGCTGACTGAGGACGGTGATGCCGTGCCGCTGCTGCAGGCCTGCGGCGCTGATATCGCTGCGATCAGGCAGGTCCTCACCGACTACATCGACAATGGGCTTGCGAACACCGTGATCGAGACCGGCGCGGCGGTGCCGACCGCGGCGTTCCAGCGCGTCGACCGGCGCGCCGCGCTGCATGCCCAGGAGGTCGGCTATCCCGCGGTGACCGGCGCCAATGCGCTGGTCGCGCTGTTTCCGGAGACGCGGAGCACGGCGGTCGGCCTGCTCCGGGAGCACAACGTGTCGCGCTGGCGCATCGACAAGGCGATCGCGCAAAGCGCCAAAAAAGGCGAGGGCAAAGGCTAGGACGAGGCGAGGGCCGCGCGCGTCGCGGGCGGCTCAGCCCTTGGCCACGTGCACCTTCGGCTTCTTGCCGCCGTTCCACTTGCCGTCGAGCGCGCGCTCGATCTGCGCCGACAATTGCAGCAGCAGGCCGTCATTGGCTTGCTTGCCGAGCGCCTGGATTCCGAGCGGCAGGCCGTGCTCGTTCTCGGCCAGCGGCAGCGAGATCGCGGGCATGCCGCAGAGATTTGCGAGCGGCGTGAACGCAAAATTGCGCCAGAGATTGCCGAACCAGTCGTAGACGTCGGGATTGTCGGAGACGGTGAGGTATTCTCTCGTGCCGACCTTCGGCGTCGGCAGTGCGGTGACGGGCGTCAGGATGATGTCCCACTGCTCGAAGAAGGTGCCGAAGCCGCGCGAGGTCGTGTTGAACACCGCCTGCATCTTCGCCCGCTCGGCAAAGCTCATATGACGGCCGGCTTCCCAGATCCGGATGTTCATCGGCTCGATCAGATCTTCCGGCGGCTTCTCCAGTCCGCGCGCGGCGAGCATGTTGGAGATCACCACGGCGAAGTTGGAGATGTAGCAGAAGGTCTGCGCGTCGAACGCCGCGCGGAAGTCGAGCTCGGGCAGCGCGTAGTCGACGTGATGGCCGAGGCCTTCGAGGAATTTGCCGACCTTCTTCAGCTCGGCCGCGATGTGCGGCGTCGCTTCGTAGTCCCCCCATTTGTGCGACAGCGCGATCCGGAGCTTTGCCGGGTCGCGCTTGATCATTTCGCTATAGGGCTGCGCCGTGGTCCAGAACGGCATGAACTCGCCGGGGGCCGCGCCCCGGCAATGATCGACGAAGGCCGCGGTGTCGCGCACCGTGCGCGACTGGCAGCCCTGGATCGAGACAAGGCCGGAGAGATCGGACAGATGCGGCGCCAGCGAGAACACGCCGCGCGACACCTTCAGTCCGATATTGCCGTTGACCCCTGCGGGAATGCGGATCGAGCCGCCGCCATCGGTGGCATGTGCGATCGGCACGATCCCGGCCGCGACCGATGCGGCGCTGCCGGCCGACGAGCCGCAGGTGGTGTAATCGGTGTTCCAGGGATTGCGCGTGACGTAGACGGCCGGATTTTCCGCCGAGCTGCACACGCCGAACTCCGGCGTCGTGGTCCGCCCGATCAGGTTCAGGCCGGCGTGGCGGAATTTGCCGGTCAGGAACGTGTCTGCTGCAGCGCGGTTGCCGCGCATCAACAGCGACCCCATCTCCTGCAGGCGGCCCTTCATGGTCGGGCCCAGATCCTTCATCAGGAACGGCAGGCCGGCGAACGGACCGGCGAGATTGGCGCCGTCCTTGGCCGGATCGGCGATCACGTCGTCGAACAGCTCGACGACGCCGGACAATGTGGAATCGACCTTGGCAACAGCGGCGGCGGCCTGGCTGGCCAACTCGGCCGGCTTGAGGTCGCCCTTCCGGACGCAAGCGGCGAGCCCCACGCCATCGTGCTGCGTCCATTCCGTCCAGCTCATCGGCAAAGTCATGCGATTTGGTCCCTTTTGCGGGCGGCACCATAGTTGGCGAGTGGGGCCTGTCAACAAAGCGGACGCAGGGCTGCTGCGCTTATTAGGGGCTGCTGTGCCTAAAGCACCGGCTCGTTCGCGGCTTCTTACAACCCGGTGTGTCGCCCGGCGGGCAAAACACCCAAGCGCTGGGTCAATCGGCATGCGATAAAATATTCGCCTTTATAGAAATTCGGATTAATGCAAGTATGCGATCGACCCGACCCACGATTATCATCGCCCGGCGCGACCGGGCGATCCAGTATTCCAGAGACGGCGCGTGGATACAGAGAGGTTGCGGCGTCCTGGATGCCCCGGTCAAGCCGGGCATGACAGCGGTGGGCGTGGCCGACAGCACCAACGCGGATCAATCGCGCCTAACGCAACATCACAAAATGCAAGAGTCCCAACCACAATATCTTTGGACAACTCTCATTCCCTGTTCCGCGTCGCACGGACGAATATGGCGAGATCGCGGATGATCAAGTCCCGTCGATGCGATAAAAACCCCTGTCGACGGGGCGGTGTCGCACCTTGATGAATCGACCGGTGTTGGTCCATAAGCGGCGTCCCGCGGCGTGTTTGATTTGCGTCGCGTACTGATAGAGGAAACTGGCGTGGCGAATATCAATCAGAAGATCGCACAAGAGCTTGGCGCGCGAGAAGAGCAGGTCGAGGCGGCGGTGACGCTGCTCGACGGCGGCGCCACGGTTCCCTTCATCGCCCGTTACCGCAAGGAAGCCACCGGAGGCCTCGACGACGCCCAGCTGCGCACGCTGGAAGAGCGCCTCGTCTATTTGCGCGAGCTCGAAGATCGCCGCAAGGCCGTGCTCGAATCGATTCGCGAGCAGGGCAAGCTCGACGCGGCGCTCGAAGCCAGCATTCTGGCCGCCGACAGCAAGGCGCGTCTCGAAGACATCTATCTGCCGTTCAAGCCGAAGCGCCGCACCAAGGCGGAGATCGCCAAGGAAGCCGGCCTCGAGCCGCTGGCCGATACGTTGCTCAGCAAGCCCGACACCGATCCAAAAGTGTTCGCGGAGACCTTTGTCAACGCCGAGAAGGGCGTTGCCGATGCCACCGCCGCGCTTGATGGCGCCCGCGCCATCCTGGTCGAACGTTTCGATGAGGACGCCGACCTGATCGGTGCTCTGCGCGAGGACGTCTGGAGCAACGCACGCATGGCCTCGACCGTGCGCAAGGGCAAGAACGCAGAGGGCGAGAAATTCGCCGACTATTTTGAGTTCTCCGAGCCGCTGACGAAGCTGCCGTCGCATCGCATCCTGGCGATGTTCCGCGGCGAGAAGGAAGAGATCCTCGATCTGCAGATGCAGGCCGAGGAAGCGCCGCCGGCCGGCGTGCCCGGCATCTACGAGCTGAAGATCATGAAGCGCTTCGGCATCGCCGATCTCAAGCGCGCCGGCGACCGCTGGCTGATCGACACCGTGCGCTGGGCCTGGCGCACCAAGATTCAAGTGCATCTCAACATCGACCTGCGCATGCGTCTGTGGAATGCGGCCGAGACCGAGGCGGTGCGCGTGTTCGCCTCGAACCTGCGCGACCTCCTGCTCGCCGCGCCGGCCGGCGCGCGCGCCACCATGGGGCTCGATCCCGGCTACCGCACCGGCGTCAAGGTCGCCGTCACCGATGCGACCGGCAAGGTCGTCGACACCGCCGTGATCTATCCGCATGAGCCGCAGCGGCAGTGGAACGAGTCGCTCGCGACGCTGGGCAGGCTCGCGCTAAAGCATCGTGTCGAGCTGATCGCGATCGGCAACGGCACCGCCTCGCGCGAAACCGACAAGCTGGCGGGCGATCTCGTGAAGGGTTTGGCCGAGCTGAAGATGAACAAGATCGTGGTGTCGGAAGCCGGCGCGTCGGTCTATTCGGCCTCGGCCTTTGCTTCGGAGGAATTGCCGGGCCTCGACGTCACGCTGCGCGGTGCGGTTTCGATCGCGCGGCGCCTGCAGGATCCGCTCGCCGAGCTCGTCAAGATCGAGCCCAAGGCGATCGGCGTCGGCCAGTATCAGCACGATCTCGGCCAGGCCAAGCTCGCAAAGTCGCTCGACGCGGTGGTCGAGGATTGCGTGAACGCCGTCGGCGTCGACGTCAACACCGCGTCCGCGCCGCTGCTCGCGCGTGTGTCGGGCGTCGGCTCCGGTCTTGCGCAGAGCATCGTCCAGCACCGCGACGCCAACGGTCCGTTCAAGTCGCGCAAGTCGCTGAAGGAAGTGCCGCGGCTCGGCCCGAAGGCGTTCGAGCAGTGCGCGGGCTTCCTGCGCATCCTCGGCGGCGAAGACCCGCTCGATGCCTCCGGCGTGCATCCGGAAGCCTATCCGGTGGTGCGCCGGATCCTCGCGGCGACCAAGAGCGACATCAAGGCGCTGATCGGCAGCGCCGACGTGCGTGCGCTGAAGCCCAAGGACTTCGTCGACGAGACCTTTGGTCTGCCGACCGTTACGGACATCTTGCGCGAGCTGGAGAAGCCGGGCCGCGACCCGCGTCCGGCATTCAAGGCCGCGGTGTTCAAGGAAGGCGTCGAGGAGATCAAGGACCTGCAGAAGGGCATGATCTTGGAAGGCACGGTGACCAACGTCGCGGCCTTTGGCGCGTTCGTCGATATCGGCGTGCACCAGGATGGCCTCGTGCACATCTCGGCGATGTCGAAGACCTTCATCAAGGATCCACGCGAGGTGGTGAAGCCCGGCGACATCGTCAAGGTGAAGGTGCTCGACTTCGAGGTCGCCCGCAAGCGCATCTCACTGACGCTGCGCCTCGACGACGAGGTCGGCGCCAAGAAGGATGCGCTCGGCATGCAGCGCGACAACAACCCGCGCAACGCCAACCGCATGACCTCGTCCGCCCCGCGCAAGCAGGAGCCGGCTGGTGGCGGTGGCGGTGCGCTGGCCGAAGCCATGCGCCGCGCCGCCGAGAAGAGCGGCGGCAAGCGGGTGTGATGGAATTGTAGCCCGCATGGAGCGGAATGCGGGAACGGTGTCCCGGATTGCGCTCCGCTGCATCGGGCTACGACGGCCGGGCCCGTGTTTCCCCGGAGCCCGCCGACGAATATGTGATTGTGAGCGGTTCGCCGATGCGTGTAGCAATTGCCGCGAAGATTGCGCCTGACGGCCCAATTCATTGCAGCGAGCCTTCACGATGACCATCGATCTCACCCGCCGCACGCTCCTTCATCTTGCCGGCGCAACCACACTTGCGGCCGCGGCTGCCGGAGCGGCGCGTGCCGAGGGGATGCCGCAGGGCGGCGGTCCGACCTTTGCCAGCCGCACGCCGATGCGGGTCGGCATGGTGACGCTGCGGGTCAAGAAGCTGGATGTGGTCGCCGATTTCTATCGCGACATGCTCGGCCTCGCCGTGATGGAGCGCTCAGGTACCGCCGCGACGCTTGGTGCCGGCGGGGTCAAGCTCCTCATGCTCGAAGCGCGCCCCGAAGCGGCGATCGAGGATCGCAAATCGGCCGGCCTCTTTCACACCGCGTTCTTGATGCCGACGCGAAAGGATCTGGCGCGCTGGCTGGTGATGGCGGTCTCGCATCGCGTGCCTCTCTCTGGCTTTGCCGATCATCTCGTCAGCGAGTCCGTCTATCTCGACGATCCCGAAGGCAACGGCATCGAAGTCTATGCCGATCGCGATCCCTCGCAATGGGAGTGGAGCGAAGGCTCGGTGAAGATGGCGACCGATCAGCTCGATATCCCCGGCCTGCTGGCGCTCACCAACACGCGCGTCAGCGATTACGCCAAGGCGCCTGACGGATTGCGCATCGGCCACATGCATTTGCGCGTCGGCGATCTCGCGCAGGCTGAAGGCTTCTATCACGGCGCGATCGGCCTCGATCCCGTGCGCAAGCGTAACGGCGCGGCGTTCCTGTCATCGGGCCGCTATCACCATCACCTCGGCATGAATGTCTGGCAGAGCCAGGGCGCCGGCCGGCGTGATGATGCGGCGACGGGGCTCGCCTGGTTCTCGCTGGTGATGGCGAAGCCGGATCTGGTCGCGGCGCAGGAAGAACGCCTGCGCAAGGCAGGTGGGCAGGTTACGGCGATGTCCGGTGGTGTCGAAGCGCTCGATCCCTGGGGCACGCGGGTGCGACTGCTCAAGGCGTAAGGCGCGTACGACCTCAGCCGGCCGCTAGCTCAAGGCTCGCTTCCTCGTCCGACCAGGTCCAGCATCCGCCGCCGGCGCGCTTGGCGGCGTAGAGTGCGCGGTCGACACGCTCGAGCAGCACGGCGCTCACCGCCGGCGCGCCGTCGCTGACCAAAATGCCGGCGCTGGCGCCGATCACGACCGGCACCTCCGACAGCAGGAACGGCATCGACAATTCCAGAATGGCCTGGCGCGCCAGCGCGAGCGCCTGCTCGCGGCCGTCCGCGCCGGCGGAGACCGGCTGCAACATCATGAACTCGTCGCCGCCGAAGCGCGCGGCGATGCCGCCTGCACCGACGCAGGTCCGCAAGCGGTCGGCGACCTGGCGCAGCAAATCGTCGCCGGCATGATGGCCGTGGCGATCGTTGACCGGCTTGAAGCCGTCGAGATCGATGGCGATGGTGGCGAAGGGGCCGCGAACGTCCGCAAGCGCCTGCAGGAATGCGGCGCGGTTCGGCAAATCGGTCAGGAAATCGTGGGTCGCCTGGCGCGCCAGCCGGTGCTTTGCCTCCAGACGCTCGACGAAGGCCGCGCTGAGATGCTTCGAGGCCTCGCGCAGCGTCAGCCAGAACAGCACGAGCATGCCCGCGCCGATCTTGTAGGCAAGTTCGGGGCGCATCATGCCGGCGACGATGGTCGGGCTCAGCAGCACGGCGGCGGTGACGAGGATGATCCAGGGCCGGATCGCAGCGCGCGAGACCATGCCGACGCAGAACGACATCGACAGCCCGAACGCCATCAAGGCGCCGGGCGCGTCGCCGAGCTGAAGCGCGCGATACGACAGCATGCCGAGCGCGAGCCCGAAGGCGGAGGCGCCGGCGCCGTACATCCGCTCCCAGCGCACCACGTCGGCGTCGGAGAGGCAGGCGGCGCGCGACTTGTAGCGCAGCAGCGAGGCGATCCGCACGGCTGCGGTCACGAAGATGCAGAAGGAGACGACGGCATAGCCGATGTCGCCGCGAATGACCGCCAGCGCCACCGCGCCGGTCACCGAGGTGACGTTGATGGCCATCACCTGCGGCAGCGAGGTGTAGAGGAGGTCGACGAGCTCGCGCCGGATCCGCGGATCGGAATGCAGGAAACTGGGCAGCTTGAGCGACATGGCCGGCACCATCGCCGCCAGTTCCTAACAACGGGTAGGCAGGGGCTGCGGCATGATGGTTGCCCGCGCAACGTCCTTAAGAGGTCGTCAATGCCGCATGCCCGCGGAATGTGCAGCTCGCTTGCTGGCCTCTGAGCACCGTGTTAGCACGGCCTTCATGAGCGAGTTCCACGGCGTTTTTCCCTATCTCGTTTCGCCCGTCGATGCCGACGGCGCGGTGCGGACCGGCGTGCTTGCAAAGCTCTGCGACGATCTGATCGGTGCGGACGTGCATGGATTGACGCCGCTCGGCTCGACCGGCGAGTTCGCCTATCTCAATGCCGCGCAGCGCATGGCCGTGGTGCAGACCACCATCGAGGCCGCCAAGGGCCGCGTGCCGGTCGTCGCCGGTGTCGCCTCCACCTCGACGGCGGATGCGGTGGCGCAGGCCAAGGCGTACCAGAAGCTCGGCGCCAACGGCATTCTGGCGATCCTGGAGGCTTACTTTCCCCTCGCGGACACGCAGATCGAATCCTATTTCCGCGGCATCGCTGACGCCGTCGACATTCCCGTCGTCATCTACACCAATCCGCAATTCCAGCGCTCCGATCTGACGCTGGACGTGATCGCGCGCCTCGCCGCGCATCCGCGCATCGGCTACATCAAGGACGCCTCGACCAACACCGGGCGCCTGCTCTCGATCATGAACCGCTGCGGCGATTCCATCCGCGTGTTCTCGGCCTCGGCCCATATCCCGGCAGCGGTGATGCTGATCGGCGGGCTCGGCTGGATGGCGGGACCGGCCTGCATCATCCCGCGCCAGAGCGTCGAGCTCTACAACCTCTGCAAGGCCGGACAATGGGATGCAGCCATGGCGCTGCAACGGAAGCTGTGGCGGATCAATGAAGCCTTCGCCCGCTTCAACCTCGCCGCCTGCATCAAGGCCGGACTGTCGATCCAGGGCTACGATGTCGGCGACCCCGTCCCGCCCCAGGCGGCGCTGACCGCCGAAGCGCGGCAGGTCGTGGAAGCGGCCTTGCGGGACCTCGGCTAATCACCATCTGGCATGACGAATCCGTGGGTTTATCGCCCAAAAGCGCGGCTGGCCTCGCATGCCTCGATCCGCTAAAAGGCGCCCGCACTTTGAGGCTTAAAGGACCCAGTTGAATGAATATCCTTCCCGGCAATCTGCGTTTCGGAGCGGGCCAGCCCGTCAAGCGTTTGGAAGACCAGCGGCTGCTGACGGGGAAGGGACAGTTCATCGACGACAAGCCGGAGGACGGCGCGCTGTGGCTGCATGTGCTGCGCTCGCCGCATGCCCACGCCAAGATCGTCTCGATCGACACCAGCGCAGCCATCGCGATGGCCGGCGTCACCGCGGTCTATACCGGCGCCGACCTGATCAAGGACGATATCGGCACCATTCCTACCTTAAGCATCTTCAAGCGCCCCGACGGCTCGCCGATGACGGTGCCACCGCGCCGGCTGCTCGCCCATGAGACCGTGCGTTACGCCGGCGAAGCCGTGGCCGCCGTGGTCGCCTCCTCGCGTGCGCTCGCCCAGAGCGCGGCGGAAGCGATCGTGATCGACTACGACGTGCAGCCTGCCGTCGTCGATCCCGTCGAAGCCGTGAAGCCCGGCGCGCCCGTGGTCTGGCCCGAGGCGCCCGACAACATCGTCGGCGCGATGAGCTATGGCGACGCCGCCAAGGTGGACGAAGCCTTCGCGAAAGCCGCGCACACCGTCGAGCTCGATATCGTCAGCCAGCGCCTGGTGCCGTCGGCGATGGAGCCGCGCTCGACCATTGCCGAGATCGACAAGAAGACCGGCCGCCTGCTGCTGCACGTCCAGTCGCAGACCCCGGCTTCGACCCGTGACGTGCTCGCCGAAGCCGTGTTGAAGCGTCCGAAGGACAGCGTCCGCGTGCTGGTCGGCGACCTCGGCGGCGGCTTTGGCCAGAAGACCAATCTCTATCCGGAAGACGGCATCGTCGCCTATGCCGCCACCAAGCTGAGCAAGAAGATCCGCTGGCGCGGCGACCGCACCGACGAGTTCGTCGGCGGCACCCACGGCCGCGATCTCACCTCGACCGCCTCCTTCGCGCTCGACGCCAAGGGCAAGGTGCTGGCCTATCGGGTCAACTCGATCGGTTGCACCGGCGCCTATTCCTCGGGTGCGGCGAACATCATCCCGCTGGTGCTCGGCCCGTTCGTGCAGACCGGCGTCTACGATCTGCCGCTGGTGCATTTCGAGGTGAAGTCGGTGATGACCCACACCGCTCCAGTCGGCGCCTATCGCGGCGCGGGTCGCCCCGAGGCCGTCTTCATCGTCGAGCGCCTGTTCGACGCCGCCGCGCGAAAAATCGGCATGGATCCGCGCGCGATCCGCAAGGCCAACTACATCAAGCCGGCGCAGCTGCCCTACACCAATGCGGCGGGCCAGGTTTATGATTCCGGCGCCTTCGCGCACATGCTCGACCGTGCCACCAAGCTTGCCGATTGGGACGGCTTTGCCGCGCGCAAGAAGGCGGCGAAGAAGAAGGGCCTGCTCTACGGCCGCGGCCTCACCTCCTACATCGAATGGACCGGCGGCCGCGCGCACACCGAGAAGGTCAGCCTGCACGCGACCTCGCAGGGCCGCGTCATCCTGCATTCCGGCACCATGGCGATGGGGCAGGGGCTGCAGACCACCTACACGCAGATGATCTCCGACACGCTCGGCATCCCCATGGACAAGATCGACGTCGTCCAGGGCGATACCGATCTGGCGATGGGCTTTGGCAGCGTTGGCTCGCGCTCGCTGTTCGTGGGCGGCACGGCCGTGGCGGTCTCCTCCAACGACATGATCCAGAAGGCGCGCGAGAAGGCCGCGAACGTGCTGGAGACCTCGGTCGAGGACATCGAGTACCAGGGCGGCATGCTCACGGTGGTTGGCACCGACCGCCGCATCAGCCTGTTCGATCTGGCCGAGAAGGAGAGCGGCGCCAAGCTCAGCGTCGATTCCGAAGGCGAGGTCGACGGTCCGAGCTGGCCGAACGGCACGCATATCTGCGAGGTCGAGATCGATCCGGAGACCGGCGTGTCCAAGGTCGTGCGCTACACCACGGTCGACGACGTCGGCGTGGCCGTCAATCCGATGCTGGTCACCGGCCAGATCCATGGCGGCGTCGCGCAGGGCATCGGACAGGCGTTGTATGAGGGCGTGTCCTACGACACCGAGGGCCAGCTGCTTACCGCCAGCTACCAGGATTACTGCATCCC
The DNA here is from genome assembly GCA_023390955.1 of Pseudomonadota bacterium. Taxonomy (GTDB): domain Bacteria; phylum Pseudomonadota; class Alphaproteobacteria; order Rhizobiales; family Xanthobacteraceae; genus Bradyrhizobium. The sequence continues at coordinate 5,847 of JAEWBW010000276.1, read as the reverse complement.
GCGCGCCGACGACGTTCCGCCGATCGAGGTGACGCTGGACGATTCCGCGCCCTGCCGCACCAATCCGCTCGGCGCCAAGGGCTGCGGCGAATCCGGCGCCATCGGCGGCCCGCCCTGCATCACCAACGGTGTGATGGACGCGCTCAGCGAGCTCGGCATCACCCAGCTCAACACGCCGCTGACGCCGCAGAAGATCTGGCAGGCGATCCGCGACGCGAAGGTGGGCTGATAGTTATCGTCGTCCCGGCCTAGTGCGCAATTGCGCACGGGAGCCGGGACCCATAACCACCGAATCCAGTGTGGCGAAGATTGGCAATGACCAGTTCGCGCCACACTTCCTTCCCGGCGTATGGGTCCCGGCCTTCGCCGGGACGACATCGAGTGTGTGGCGTACGTCCGGGATCAAATCCCCAGCATCATCTTCGCGATGATGTCGCGCTGGATCTCCGAGGTGCCGCCGAAGATCGTATAGGCGCGGCCGTTGAGATATTCCGGCATCACCGTCAGCATGTCCTCGGGCAGCGCCGTCTCGTGATTGAGCTTGTAGAGCGGACGCATCGGCTCGACCGCGAGTGCATCGTGGCCGATGACGTCGGCGCCGAGCTTGGTCACGGCCTGCCGAATCTCGCTGTTGCGCAGCTTGAGGATCGACGACACCGCGCCGGGATTCTGCCCGGTCTGCAGTGACGAGAGCACCCGCAGCTCGGTCATCTCCAGCGCGTCGATATCGACCTCGACCTCGGAGATGCGGGTCGCGATATCGGCGCTCTCGATCGCGCGCCCGGTGAAATCGGATTCGGCAAGCTCCACGATTGCCTTCAACCCCTCGCGCAGCTTGGCGGACGCAATGCCTGCGCCGCGCTCGAACTCCAGCAGATATTTGCCGTAGGTCCAGCCCTTGCCTTCCTCGCCGACACGATTGGCGACGGGCACGCGGACGTCGTCGAAGAAGACCTGGTTGACCTCGTGGTCACCGCCGATGGTGAGGATCGGACGCGTCGTGATGCCCGGGGTCTTCATGTCGATCAGGATGAAGCTGATGCCGTCCTGCTGCCGCGGCCCGTCGCTGGTGCGCACCAGCGCGAACATGCGGTTGGCATGATGGGCGTGCGTGGTCCAGATCTTGGTGCCGTTGATGATGTAGTCGTCGCCGTCGCGCACCGCGCGCGTCTTCAGCGAGGACAGGTCCGAGCCGGAGCCCGGCTCCGAATAGCCCTGGCACCAGTAATCCTCGCCGGAGAGGATCTTCGGCAGGTAAAAGTTTTTCTGCTCCGGCGAGCCGAAGCCGATGATGACGGGCCCAACCATCTTCACGCCCATCACGTTGACATTGGGCACGCCGGCACGGGCGCATTCGCTCTCGAAGATCCAGCGCTGGGCCGGTGTCCAGTCCGGGCCGCCATGGTCGACCGGCCAGCCCGGTGCGCCCCAGCCATTGCTGTGCAGCGCGCGCTGCCAGGCCATGCCGATATCGGGATCGGAGAACACCGATGGCGTCAGCGCGGTGGCGCGCTTCATCTCATCGGTGAGATTTTTCGCGATGAAGCTGCGCACCTCGTTCTGGAAGGCGCGTTCCTCGGCGTTGAAAGACAGATCCATGATGCTCTCCCTGTCAGGCCGACACAGAATTGCGCCCAAGCTGGGCGTGGCGTTGATAAAGATGCGCGCTGCCGCCGAACAGCGTGTCGAAGGTGATCAGCCGCTTGAAATAGGCGCCGACCTCGAGCTCCTCGGTAACGCCCATGCCACCGTGAAGCTGGATCGACTGCTCGCCGACGAAACGCGAGGATTTGCCGATCTTGGCCTTTGCGCCGGAAGCGGCCCGACCGCGCTCGACCGGCTCGGCGTCGGCCTTGAGGGCTGCGCGCAGCGCCATCGAACGCGACTCGTCGCATTGCATCGCCATGTCGGCGAGGCGGTGACGGATCACCTGGTTGGCCGACAGCGGCCGTCCGAACTGCTTTCGAATTTTGGTGTAGTCGAGCGTCATGTCGAGCAGCGTCTGCATGATGCCGACGGCTTCGGCGCCGAGCGCGGCCATCGCACGGTCGATGGCCCACTCGATCGCCGGTAGCGCGTTGCTGCCGTCGCCGAGCAGGGCGTCCTTCGGCAGCTTGACGTCGGCAAGTTCGAGATTGCAGGCGCGTCCGCCGCCGAGCCGCTCGTAGTCGGTGACGACCAGGCCCGGCGTCTTCGCCGGAACCAGGAACAGGCCGAGCTTGCGTTCGCCCTCGATCAGCGCGGAGACGATGATCTCGTTCGCGGTGTGACCGTCGAGCACGGCAATCTTGCTGCCCTTGAGGACCCAGCCGTCCGCGGTGCGCTTCGCCGTCGTGGCGACCTTGGCGAGGTCGAACCGCGCGGCGCGTTCGGAATGGGCAAGGCTGAGGAACAGCGCGCCCTCGGCGACCTTTGGCAGGATCGCCTGCTTCTGCGCCTCGGTGCCGCAGCGCTCGACCAGCGCCGCGCCGAGCACGACGGTCGCGATGTAGGGCTCGGACACCAGCCCGCGCCCAAACGGCTCCATCAACAGGCCGATCTCGACGGCGCCGCCGCCGAGACCGCCATAGGCCTCGCCGATCGGCAGCGCCAGCCAGCCGAGTTCGGCGAACTGCTTCCAGACGTCTGGGCTGAAGCCGCGCGGATCGTTGAGCATGCGGCGGCGATGATCCGCATTGTAGCTTTCGTTGACAAAGCGCTCGGCGCTTTCACGCAGCAGGCGCTGCTCGTCGCTCAGATTGAGATCCATTGGTCTTACTCCGCGGCCGCCGGCGGCTTGCGCACGGAGGGATGCAGGCCTGATGGGTCGACCACCATGCCGAATTCTTGAAGATTATGGGCGTGACAAAGCTGATGCAATGCGAAGGCCTGGTCGATCGCGGCGGGTTGGCCCATCACGTCGATCGAGCGGTTGACGGCCTCCTTGGTCATCTTCAGCGCGAAGGACGGCTTTGACGCGATTTTCCGCGCAAGCTCCATCACCGATGCCGAGAGTTCCGCGCGCGGCACGACCCGGTTCACCATGCCGAGCTGATGCGCTTCCTGCGCGCTCCAGTTGTCGGCGGTGAACAAAAACTCCTTGGCCTTGCGCGGGCCGAGCTCCCAGGGGTGCACGAACCACTCGACGCCGCAGACGCCCATGGTGACGACGGGATCGCAGAACTGCGCATCGTCGCTGGCGATGATGAGGTCGCAGGCCCACGCCAGCATCAGCCCGCCGGCGATGCACTTGCCGTGAACTTCCGCGATCATCGGCTTGGCCAGATTGCGCCAGCGCCGTGTGATCTGGAGATAGATTTCCTGCTCGCGCGCGAAGCGGCCATGTGCGCCCGGTTCGGCAAAGCCGCCCCAATTTCCAACAGGTGGAAAATCGACGCCTGCGGCATTTTTTCCGCCCGGCCGCAGATCATGGCCGGCGGAAAAATGCGGTCCGCTGCCGGCGAGGATGATGACCTTGACCGCGTCGTCCTGCACCGCCGCGTCGAAGGCGGCGTTGAGGTCGTAGGTCATTTGCAAATTCTGCGCGTTGCGCGCATCGGGCCGGTTCATCACGATCCGGGCGATCGCCGGATCCGGCCTCTCCACGAGGATGGTCTCGAATGAGCTCATCGCTTGTCCTTGGCGTCTCTCATTTTGGCTTGTTGGGTCGAGTTGACTATGTCGCCCGGTGATAGGCAAGAGACTTGCGTAAATCGGCTGCGCGAGGACGCCATGCACGGGCAGTGATCCGGATCACGGTCGTCATTTCGGAGCCGTGCGATGCGTCGAGCCCCAATTCGCAATCCCGAATCGGGATTCGCTCCGCGACGCGGAATGACGGAAGAAATCTCGCACGCCGGTAAATCGTTCTGGTAGTTTCACGGCGTTCCACCGGGAGAAATTCGATGCGCAAGTTCCTGACCGTGCTCGCGGCGCTGGCTTCACTGAGCCTCACCAATTGCGGCTACAACGCGATCCAGAGCGAGGATGAGCAGATCAAGGCAAGCTGGTCGGAGGTGGTGAACCAATATCAGCGCCGCGCCGATCTCGTGCCCAATCTGGTCAATTCGGTGAAGGGCTTTGCGCAGCAGGAGAAGGACGTGCTGCTGGGCGTCACCAATGCCCGCGCCAAGGTCGGCAGCATCCAGGCCACCCCCGAGGTTCTCAACGACCCCGCCGCGTTCCAGAAATTCCAGGCCGCTCAAGGCGAGTTGTCGAGCGCGCTGTCGCGCCTGCTGGTCGTCACCGAGAACTACCCGCAGCTCAAGTCGGACGCGCTGTTCAAGGACCTGATGTCGCAGCTTGAGGGCACCGAGAACCGGATCACGGTGGCCCGCAACCGCTACATCAAGGCGGTGCAGGAATATAACGTCACCATCCGCTCGTTCCCGAGCAATCTCACAGCGATGATGTTCGGCTACAAGGACAAGCCGAATTTCTCGGTCGAGAACGAGAAAGCGATCTCGACCGCGCCGAAGGTCGATTTCAACGCGGCGCCGTCGAAGTAAGCGCACTCGGTATTGCGAATGCCGTTAGCCCCAACCACGACTGTCATTCCCCGCGAAGGCGGGGAATCCAGTACGCCGCGGCCTCTCGGCAGCCCGCTGGCGTCTCTGGAATACTGGATCGCCCGGTCGAGCCGGGCGATGACAGCGGGGGTGTGGCGGGCTTGTTCGAGCTTCTCTTGGTGCATCATCCTCGCGATAGCACTGGTGCTTTCCGTTGTGGTCGCGCCTAGCGCCTTCGCTGACGTCGCAATACCCCAGCTCACCGGCCGTGTTGTCGACCAGACCGGCACACTGTCGAGCGGCGACATCGCGGCGCTGTCGCAGAAGCTGCGCGACTTCGAGACGCGCAAGGGCAGCCAGATCGCGGTGCTGATCGTGCCGACGACGCAGCCGGAGACGATCGAGCAGTTTTCCATCCGCGTCGGCGAGGCCTGGAAGATCGGCCGCAAGAAGGTTGACGACGGCGCGATCCTGGTCGTCGCCAAGAACGACCGGCACCTGCGCATCGAGGTCGGTTATGGCCTCGAAGGCGCGCTGACTGACGTGACCGCCCGGCGCATCATCGACGAGGAGATCACGCCAAAATTCAGGAGCGGCGATTTTGCCGGCGGCATCCGCGATGGCGTCGACCGCATGATCCGGGTGATCGATGGCGAGCCGCTGCCGGTTCCCACGCCGAGCGCGCAATACGGCAATCTGGAAGATCTCGTGCCGATCTTTGCCGTGACGATGTTCGCTTCGCTCGGCGTCGGCGGCTTCCTGCGTTTTATCCTGGGCCGGCTGATTGGATCATTGGCGACCGGCGGCATCCTCGGGGTGATAACCTGGCTGATCCTCGGCAATGCCGCGCTCGCGCTTGCCGTCGCCGTGCTCGGCATGATCATCGGGTTCATCGCAGATCTGGTTTCCGCGGCGAGTCCGGGCGTGGGCTCTTCTTACGGCGGTTCGTCGTCGAGCGGCTCCTCGAGCAGCAGCTCGAGCAGCGGTTGGAGTAGCGGCTCCTCGAGCAGCGACAGCGGCAGTTTTAGCGGCGGTGGCGGCAGTTTTGGTGGCGGCGGCGCCTCGGGGAGCTGGTAGGTCATGAGCATCGCGCGCATCACCCGGCATCTCTTCCATCATGATTGGCGCGCCAAGCGGCTGTTTACGCCGATCGTGCTCGCGCGGATCGAGCAGGCGATCAAGGCCGGCGAAGCCACGCATTCAGGCCAGGTCCGATTCGTGGTCGAGGGCGCTCTCGATGGTAAGCCGCTGTTCCGTAACCAACCAGGGCGCCACCGTGCGATCGACCTGTTCTCGCTTTTGCGGATCTGGGACACCGAACACAACAACGGCGTCCTGATCTATCTCCTGCTCGCCGACC
>JAEWBW010000284.1 GCA_023390955.1 Pseudomonadota bacterium | reverse complement strand
CTCCGACGGCGACCGCGACAAGCCGATCGGCGTGCTCCAGGCCAAGGACCTGCTGGTCGCCTATATGCGCGAGCGCACGCCCGATTTGCGCACGCTGGTGCGCGAGGCGCCGATCATCCCGGCTTCCGCAGATGCGCGCGACGTGCTGGCGATCCTCAAGGCCGCGCCGGTGCATGTCGGTCTCGTGCACGACGAATACGGCGCGTTCGAAGGCATGGTGACAGCGGCGGACATTCTCGAATCGATCGTCGGCGCGTTTCACTCGGAGGAAGGTCCGCCGGAGCCCGCTTATGTCGCGCGCGCCGACGGCACGCTGCTGATCTCGGGCTGGATGCCGGTCGACGAGTTCGGCGAGCGCCTCGGCATCGAGCTGCCGCCGCACCACCGCTACAACACCGTGGCGGGCCTCGTGCTGCAGCAATTCAACGTGCTGCCGAATGTCGGTGATGCCTTCGACCTCGGCGACTGGCACATCGAGGTGGTCGATCTTGACGGCCGGAGGATCGACAAGATCCTGGCGACCCGGCTGAGCGAGGAAGAGACGGGGTAGGTGCCCTCTAGCGTCGTCCCGACGAAGGCCGGGACCCATACCGCGAGGTCTATCGATTGCGGTCGGTGGGTGTACCGATCACCAACAGTCTTCGCCAAATTGGATTCGGTGGTTATGGGTCCCGGCTTTCGCCGGGACGACGGCGAAGTTTGTAGTGCGCGCCTTCGCCTCTATCTCCCACCACCCTCACATCGCCGGCTGAAACGTCTCCGCCTGTGCCATCCGCCAGGCGTCGCGGAAGCGGGGGTCGTCGGTGCCGTCGAGCAGCTCGCCCGGGCGCAGCGGCGGGTAGAGCTGCGCGAACGACCTTACGTCGGTGGTGGAGGAGCGCTGGTTGAAGTGGATCGGCCGCAGCTGCCGCGGATGTTCGAGACCCGCAGCCGCGATCAGCTCGGTCAGCGAGTGCAGCGTCGCGTGGTGGTAATTGTAGACGCGGTCGATCTTGAGCGGCACGTAGAGCGCGCGGGCGCGGGTCGGATCCTGGGTGGCAACTCCGGTCGGACAGCGGTCGGTGTGGCAGCTCAGCGACTGGATGCAGCCGAGCGAGAACATGAAGCCACGCGCCGAATTGCACCAGTCGGCCCCGATCGCCATCGCGCGCGCCATGTCGAAGGCGGTGGCGATCTTGCCTGACGCGCCGATCTTGATGCGATCGCGCGCATTGATGCCGATCAGCGCGTTGTGGACGAAATTGACGCCCTCGCGCATCGGCATGCCCAGATGATCCATGAATTCGAGCGGCGCCGCGCCGGTGCCGCCCTCGTTGCCGTCGACGACGATGAAGTCGGGATAGATGCCGGTCTCGAGCATCGCCTTGCAGATCGCCAAGAACTCCCAGCGATGACCGATGCACAGCTTGAAGCCGGCCGGCTTGCCACCGGAGAGCCGCCGCATCTCGCCGATGAACTGCATCATCCCGACCGGCGTCGAGAAGGCACGGTGCGAAGCCGGTGAAATGCAGTCCTCGCCCATGGTGACGCCGCGGATCTTCGAGATCTCCTCCGAGACCTTCGCCGCCGGCAGCACGCCGCCATGGCCGGGCTTGGCACCCTGGCTGACCTTGAGCTCGACCATCTTGATCTGGTCTTCGCCGGCGACGCGCGCGAAGGCTTCGGGATCGAAGGTGCCATCGAGATGGCGGCAGCCGAAATAGCCCGAGCCGATCTCCCAGATGATGTCGCCGCCCATCTCGCGGTGATAGGGGCTGACACCGCCCTCACCGGTGTCGTGGGCAAAATCGCCGCGCTTCGCGCCGGCATTGAGCGCACGCACGGCGTTCGGACTAAGCGCGCCAAAGCTCATCGCCGAGATATTGAACACGGAGGCCGAATACGGCTTCGTGCATTCCGGCCCGCCGATCTGGACGCGGAATTTTTCCGCAGCATGCGCCTTCGGCGACACCGAGTGGTGCATCCACTCATAGCCCTCGCGATAGACATCCTCCTGCGTGCCGAACGGACGCTTGTCGAGCTCCATCTTGGCGCGCTGATAAACCACCGCACGGGTGTCGCGCGAGAACGGCATGCCGTCCTTCTCGCTCTCGAAGAAGTACTGCCGCATCTCCGGGCGGATCTCTTCGAGCAGGAAACGGATATGCGCCGAGATCGGATAGTTGCGCAGGACCGCATGGCCCTTCTGCAGGAGATCGCGGATGCCAAGCGCCGTCAGCGCGCCGAAGATCAGGATCGGCGCCAGCAGGATGTCGAAGATCTTGCGGTCGACGATGCCGATGGCGATCAGGAGCGCCGTGACCACCGCGCAGATCGTGAGCACGATGTAGCGCGGCGAGAACGGAAGCAGCAGCGTCTCCATGACGCTTTCTTCCGGAAGGTTGAGAGCTCGTTTGGGCTTTTGCGCCTTGTTCTCGTCGGCCACGATCTCATCCTCTCGCCGCAATGACGGGGTACGATACGCCCGTGTCCCTCTTACGGATATGACGCCGGTCGCGTTTCAGGCTACCGAATCTGGACGCTGCAAATCAATCGGTCTGAAAGGACAGCTCTTTTGCGGTGCAATAGAGAGTTGCGGACCCAGTCCCGGAATGACACGTCAGTGACCGTGTGGCATCGCCTCGTGCGGGATCCGGCCGTGCTTGACGAGGCCACCCTGCGCCAGCCACGCGTCGGTGCTCGCGATCCCGCGCTCGATATGGTCGGCGGTCCGGGTGAAGTCATAGGGCGAGCCGACCAGCGGGCAGAGCGGCGGCACCACATAATATTCGATGTCGGGATCGAGCCCTTCGAGCTCGGCTACCAGTTGCCGCGCGATCAGCAGCGTCAGCGCGTGCAACGCATTGGCGACCGCGCCGACCGGCGGATCCTGCAGGGCGCAGGCATGTCCGGTCGGGAGCACGATCAGGCGCTTTGCACCTTTCGCGACCGCAACGCGGACCGGCGTGTTCGACGAGATCGCGCCGTCAGCGAGGAAGCGATCGCGATAGCGCACCGGGGTGAAGGCGCCGGGGATCGCAGTGGAGGCGGCGATGGCCTCCACCGCAGATCCCTCGGAAATCACCACGCTCTCGCCCGAGATGATGTCGGTGGTGACGATATGCACCGGAAGCTCGGCTTCTTCGAGATTGCGGTAGGGCAGATGGTTGTCGATCAGGCCGCGGATGCCGTCATGGGAAATCAGGAAGTCGCGCCGCCACATGAAGCTGAGCAGCGTGCGCCAGGTCACCGGAAAGACGTCATGACGCTTCAGGCTGCGCCAGAGCGCCTCGAGCTGCAGCACACCCTTCAAGGTT
>JAEWBW010000208.1 GCA_023390955.1 Pseudomonadota bacterium | reverse complement strand
AGAAGGGCTATTACGGCGCCTCGATCATGCCGGTGGAGGTGCTGCTCGAGCTGCAGCGCCGCCTGCCCAACGTGAAATTCTGGAATTTCTACGGCCAGACCGAGATCGCGCCGCTAGCGACCGTGCTGCAGCCGGAGGACCAACTGCGCAAGGCGGGATCGGCCGGCAAGCCGACGATCAATGTCGAGACGCGCGTGGTCAACACGGAGATGGCGGATGTCAAGGTCGGCGAGGTCGGCGAGATCGTGCACCGCTCGCCGCACCTGTTGTCCGGCTACTACAATGATCCCGTGAAGACCGCGGCAGCGTTTGCCGGCGGCTGGTTTCACTCCGGCGATCTCGCCACCGTCGACGACGAAGGCTACATCACGGTCGTCGACCGCGTGAAGGACATGATCAAGACCGGCGGCGAGAACGTCGCGAGCCGCGAGGTCGAGGAGATGGTCTATCGTATTCCCGCCGTGTCGGAGGTTGCCGTCGTCGGCCTGCCCGATCCGCGCTGGATCGAAGCGGTGACTGCGATCGTCGTGGTCAAGACCGGCGAGACGCTGGATGAAGAGGCGGTGGTCAAGCACTGTGCCGGTCAGATGGCGCATTTCAAGGTGCCCAAGCGTGTCATCTTCGTCGACAGCCTGCCGAAGAATCCAAGTGGCAAGCTGCTCAAGCGTGAGCTGCGCCAGCGCTTTGTCGGCGGGGTGACGCTCGACAAGGCGATCCAGAGGAACTTTGGGACCTGATCGTCATGAAGGCTTGGCAGGTTGCGCGCGAATGGTCGATCGACGGGATGGAGCTGGCCGAGCTCCCGGAGCCGGTCCCCGGCCCGGGGCAGGTCACGGTCAGGATGCGCGCCGCATCGCTGAACTATCGGGATCTCCTCACGGTGCAGGGCAAGGGTGGCGTCTCGAAGCTGCCGCTGATCCCGTTTTCGGATGGCGCCGGTGAGGTCGCTGCGGTCGGCGCAGGCGTAACCCGGGTCGCCGTCGGTGATCGCGTCTGCCCGATGTTCTTCCAGTCCTGGCTGGATGGAAAGGTGTCGGCGACCAGCCGGCGCTACGCACTCGGCGGCACGCGCTCTGGCGTGCTGCAAGAGGTCATGCTGCTCGATGCCGAAGGTGTCAGCCGCATTCCCTCCCACCTGTCGTTCCAGGAAGCGGCGACGCTTCCCTGCGCAGGCCTCACCGCCTGGCGCGCGCTGTTCGAAGAGGCAGGACTGCAGCCGGGTGACACCGTGCTGGTGCAGGGCACCGGCGGCGTCTCGATCTTTGCGCTGCAATTCGCCAAGCTTGCGGGCGCGACCGTGATCGTGACCTCGTCGAGCGACGAGAAACTCGAACGCGCCAAGGCGCTCGGCGCCGATCACGCCATCAATTATCGCTCGGTCCCCGAATGGGGCAAGGCAGCGGCTGAATGGACCGGCGGTGGTATCGACCACGTCGTCGAGGTCGGCGGCAAGGATACGTTTGCGCAATCCCTGGAGGCAGCGAGGGTCGGCGGCACCATTCTGGTGATTGGCGTGCTCTCCGGCTTCTCGCAGCAGATCGCGATCCCGAGCTTGTTCGGCAAGAATTTGCACGTGATCGGCCTGTCCGTCGGCAGCCGTCGCATGTTCGAGGGGATGACGGCCGCGATCGGGCGCAACGGGATGAAGCCGGTAATCGACCGCAGCTTTGCCTTCGATGCCGTGCCCGACGCGCTCCGGCTGATGCAGCAGGGCGGCCATTTCGGCAAGATCGTCGTCGAATTCCCCTAAAGCGCGTTGATGGCGCGCTTTAGGTCTTCTCGTTTGAGCATGATCTTATCGGAAAACCGCTTCACACTTTTCCGGATCATGCTCTAGTTCATCCCGTCGGCCAGCTTCCTGGTGTCGTCGGGCGTCCGCCCGAAGCGGCGGCGGAACGCGCGATGGAAGTACGAGACGTCGTGAAAGCCGGCGAGATGCGCGATCTCGATGATCTTGCGCGTGCGCAGGCTCGGGTTTCGAAGCAGCCGCTCGGCGCGCTGCAGCCGCTGCTCCAGCACGAAGCCGCTATAGGTGATGCCGGCCTGCTCGAACATCAGCTGGATGGTGCGCGGGCTGATCCGTCGTGCGGATGAAAGACTGGTGAGCGACAGCGCGGGATTGTCGAGCTGCGCCAGGATATCGGACTTGATGGTTTCGAACCGCGCCGCCGCAAGGCCGCGCAACCGGGCTTCGTCGGCGACATCGCCGCGGGCGCCGAGCATCAGCACGGCGAGATCGAACAGATGCTGCGACACCGCGTCGAGCTCGGCGGCCGCCAGCTTGTCGGCATGCGAGTGTGCGAGGTCATAATATCGCAGGAACATCGATGTGATCGGATTGGCGCCGGGGATCGATCGCGCAATCAGGTCCTCGGCATTCGGGCACGCCCGCAGCAGCGCCTTGCGCGGCAGCAGCGCGGTCTGGAAGTTAGCGTGCATGGTCTGGGTGATGAAGGCGCCCTTGATCGAGGGATCGCCGATCGTGATGTCGCCGGCTGCGATCTCCAGCGGGCGGCTACCCATGGCTCCGCTCAACGCCGAATTGGGCGACATCGTAATCACCATTTCGTCGTTCGTGCCCATCGACACGAAAGACATCGGCGTGCCGAACGAGGCCGAGAGCCGGAGGCGGGGCAGAATGGCCGGCATGATCGTTCGGTGAACGTGCTCATCCCCGACCGGGACGAAGTCGACCGCGGCGATCTGGCGGCAGAAATGCTCCCGCCACATTTGATAGGCGCGGCCGTTTGGGTCGCCATCGAATGAGAGTTGAGGCTGGGACATCGATCGGAGCGGGAATCGTTCGCTGCTGACTTCGGGGGCCTGCATTTTCGTCGCAGGTGCGGGGCGCGGCAACGAGAAAAGGTCCAGATTGCGCATAAGACCACTCGCGACGGCGCGCTGAGACAGCGACCAGGTGCCGCAGCCCGGTGTGCCCTGACCGCAACAGGGAGCGGCGCATAGTGCCGCCTTGCGTGCCAGTCCATTCGCTTCTTCGCTGCTCTCCACGAATGGGGATCGCGTCCCGGCTATCGTCCTCGGTGAGTTACGTGGTCGATTGGAAGGGAATGATCCGATGATATGTCGTGCGAGCGGTCTGCTGCCTGTTCTTTTGGCACTCGGCATCAGTGCGGTTTGCGCAACTGGTGCCGCCGCTGGGGACACCACGCGGCTGCCCGTCTTCAGCTGGACGGGGTTTTATGCGGGCGTGCACGCCGGCTATGGCACCGGCGACGGCAATGCCGCTTCGGTGAATCCCGCTGCGCTGCTGGCGCTGTTTCCCGGCGTCAACAATCTGACCTCGACCGCATCGGCCCCGTTCACGCTCACGCCCGAGCAGTCCGGATGGCTCGGCGGCCTGCAGGCGGGCTACAACTGGCAGAGTGGCCATGTGGTGGCCGGTGTCGAAGCCGACGTCAGCATTGCCCGTATCGGCGGACAGGCCTCGGGGTCCTATGCGCTGCGGCCTGTCTTTCTCGTCGGTGATTTCGACAATTACACCGGCACCGTGAGGGTGACGCAGGACATCGACTATCTCGGCACGCTGCGCGGACGCCTCGGCTATGCCAACGACAATTGGCTGCTCTATGCCACCGGCGGTCTTGCCTGGGCGCATGTGCAGGCGAGCCTCGATAGCAGCCATACGCGGCTGACCAACAATCTCCTGATCCCGGGCTTTCCCGCCGCGCTGGACGGTCACGCCAGGGCGAGCGGCTTCAACCTCGGATATGCCGTTGGTGGTGGCGGCGAATGGGCGTTCGCGCCGCAATGGTCGCTCAAGGGCGAGTATCTCTATCTCAATCTCGGTCGCCAGCTCTCGCTGTCCATACCCGGGACGAGCATGCCGGCCGGCGACATCGCGCTTCATACGTTCAGGATCGGTCTGAACCGGAAACTTGCGCCCTGATACAGGTCGCGGTGCGGCGGTCAATATTTCTTCACCGCCGCGCCGAATGCCAGCCAAAGCGCGATCGAGGCCAGCCCGAAACTCCCGAGTAGCAGGAAGGTCGGGCCATAGCCGATCCACTCGGCGATCCAGCCGCCGAGCGCGGGGCTGAGCGAAGCGCCGACGCCCTGCACGGTGATCACGGCGCCCTGGCCGAGATTGATGCGGCCGGTGCCGTTGAGCGCGCGTGCGATCATGCCCGGAACGGCGACGGTCTGCAGTCCCGTGCCGATGCCGTCGAGCACCTGCATCGGCACCACGCCCCACCATCCCGTGATGAAGAATGCGAGCACGCCGCGGATCGGCAGGAACATGAAGGAGACCAGGATCACCGGCCAGTAGTTGCGCTTTCCCGCGACCTGCATCGCGACCAGCGAGGTCACGACCATCACGCCCTGGGCGATCACCACGGTGGTCGCGACGAAGCTCGGCCCGTTGGCCTGGCCTTCCGCCACGGCTGCTAGTCCATAGAGCGGAACGATCGCCGCGTTGCCGAGATGGAAGATGGCCAGTGCCAGCGCGAGCACCAGCAGCGGTTTGTGCTTGAGCAGCACGGACATGCCATCCGGCGGCGCCTTGCTGTCGTCCTCCCGGCCGCCGCGCGCAGCGTGGTCGTCGATCGCCTTGGCCGGAATCATCATCACGCAGGCGATCGCGATCGCGCCGAACACGGCCGCGAGCACGAACACGGCGACATAGCCGTATTTGTAGCCGAGATAGCCTGACAGCGCTGCGCCGACCATGTTGCCAGCGTGGTTGTAGGCCTGGTTGCGCCCGTTCAGCGCGTTAAAACCCTTTTGCTTGGCGATGCCGAGCGTGATGCCGGTGACGGCCGGCACGATCGCGGCACTCGCCAGCGATTGCGCGACCTGCGAGAACGTCACCGCCCAGAAATTCTGCGAGATCAGGATGATCGCCGAGGCCGCGACGACGCAGATGCCGGGGATCACCACCCACAGGCGCTTGTTGCGGCTGGAATCGATGAAGCCGCCGATCGGCGTCGTGATCAGCATGCCGGCGACATTGCCGATGGTCAGCGCGGTGCCGATCAGGCCGCTGGCCCAGCCGCGCTCCTGGAGGAACACGCCGACGAACGGCCCGATGCCCGACTGCATGTCGGCCATGAAGAAGTTGAGCGCGAAGAGTGGCCAGATGCGGGACGGGAAGGAAGGCGATGTCATCGAGACGCTGAAACGTGAAGGCCGACCGAATTGACCGGCCAACTGGCGCCGGGGCGGACCGGAAAGTAACCTGTGCTAATCGCGTTGGTTCCTCTCCACTTGCGATGGGAGGGCGGCGATATCACCTCTTGTGTCCCGCCTCACCGGATCACCGCCATGCCTCTCTGGACCTGCGAAACCTGCGGCGCGCAATTTTCGGACGGCGGACATCCGCCTGCCGCGTGTCCGATCTGCGACGACGAACGGCAATATGTGAACTGGAACGGCCAGACCTTTCTGGCCCGCGAGACGCTGGCCGATCGCCATCGTGTCATCTGGCGTGAGGATCTTGGCCTGACAGGCTTGGCGCTCGAACCGAGCTTTGCGATCGGCCAGCGCGCATTGCTGGTCCCCGACGGCGGGGGCTGCGTGATGTGGGACTGCATCCCGCAGGCGACAGAGGAGGCGATCGCGCATGTGCGTTCGCTCGGCGGGCTGAAGGCGATCGCAGTCTCGCATCCGCATTACTATGGCGCGCTCGCCGACTGGAGCGAGGCTTTCGGCAACATCCCGGTCTATCTGCATGGCGATGACCGCCAATGGGTGACGCGGCCGCATTCCTCTATCGTGCACTGGAGCGGCGATCATCATCGCATTTCGGACGATGTGCTGCTGGTCCGCAGCGGCGGCCATTTCGCCGGCGCCACCATGCTGCACTGGGCGCGCGGCGCTGACGGCAAGGGCGCGCTGCTCACCGGTGACATCGCACAGGTGACGATGGACCGCCGCTTCGTGAGCTTCATGTACTCGTATCCGAACTATACCCCGCTCAACGCCGCGGCGGTACGGCACATTGCCGATATCGTTGCCCCGTTTGCCTTCGACCGCATCTATGGCGCCTGGTGGGGCCGTAACATCGCCGGCGGCGCCAAGGCTGCGTTCGCGGAATCGGTGGCGCGCTATCTCGCTGCGATTGCTTGACGCGGCATCTCCGAGGCAACATCGGGCTTGCCGCCTCCTATTAATTGTACTATTGGTACAGTTATTGACTGAAGCGCAACGGCGCGCGTCAGTCCTTCGGGGCGGCATGATCGATGCATGCAAGCAACGGAGCAGGGGATAGGCCATGACGGAGCAGCGCGACTACGAGATTTTCGAGGCCGGTGATGTCACCCTGCAATCGGGCGCGGTGTTCCCCCGCCTGCAGCTCGCCTACAAGACCTTCGGCACGCTCAATGCGGCCAAGGACAACGTCATCCTCTATCCGACGTCGTACAACGCACAGCATTACGACACCGAGTGGCTGGTAAAGCCCGGCAGCGTGCTCGATCCCTCCAGTTATTTCGTCATCATCCCGAACCTCCTCGGCAACGGCCTGTCGTCCTCGCCGTCCAACGCGCCGGGCTGGCCATTCGGACAAGTGAGCTATCACGACGCCGTCGCGGTCCAGCACCGGCTGCTCACCGAACGCTTCGGCATCACCAGGCTCAAGCTGGTCTATGGCTGGTCGATGGGCGGCATGCAGACCTATCACTGGGCAGCGCGCTATCCTGATATGGTCGAGCGTGCCGCCGTGGTGTGCGGCAGCGCGCGCTGCTCGCCCTACAATCAGGTCTTCCTCGAAGCGGTGAAGGCCGCGCTCACCGCCGACCCCGCCTTCCGCGACGGCCGTTTCGTCGAAAAGCCGACCGTCGGCTACCGTGCCATGGGCCGCGTCTATGCGGGCTGGGCGTTGTCGCACGGCTTCTATCGCGACGAGCTCTGGCGCGAAGCCGGCTTCACCTCGCTGGAAGACTATCTCGTTCGCACCTGGGACAATCTTTACACCCGGCGCGATGCCAACGATCTGCTGGCGCAGGCCGGCATCTGGCAGAACGGCGACATCAGCCGCTGTGACGCCTTCGGCGGTGATCTCGATCGCGCGCTGGCGGCGATCAAGGCACATGTGCTGTTGATGCCCGGCGCGACCGATCGCTACTTTGATTTCCGCGATAACGAGGCCGAGCTTCCAAAGCTCGTCAACGCAAAATCCGCGGTGCTGCATCCGATCCCGTCGGATCACGGCCACCGTGCCGGCAATCCGGTCAACATCCCCAGGGACCAGGCCTTCATCAAGGCCGAGATCGCGGCTCTTCTCGAGAAGTGAAGCAGGACCATTCATGAGCGACGCCACCGTCACGGAAGCCCAGCACCGCCTGAAACCTCTGACGCCGGCGATGCTGCGTGAACTGTCGGTGCGCTCCGACCGGCAAGGCGCGCTGCGCAGCGCCAGCCATTATGCTGCGATCGTCCTGATGGGTGGACTGATCTGGCAGGTGTCGTCGCGCTACGGCATTCTCTGGGCGGTGCCGCTGATGGCAGTGCAGGGCTATTTCGTCGCCTTCCTGTTCATGGCGATGCACGAGACCGCGCACAAGACGGCCTTCAGAAGTCGTGGGCTGAACCTCGCCGTCGGCTATCTCTCGGCCTTCACGATCTGGCTGCCGTACGAATATTACTGCCTGTTCCACTGGGACCACCACCGCTACACCCAGGATCCGGCCAGGGACCCCGAGCTCATCGTCGGCGTGAAGCCGACGTCTGAGACGCAGCTCGCGATCGCCTATAGCGGCCTGTTGCAGGTCGCCGGCCGTCTCTGGCTGATGCTGAGGCATGCGGTCACCGGTCAGGTGACGGTGCCATGGATTCCCGAGAACAAGCGCGCGATCATCGTGCGTGAGGCGCGCGCCTATCTCGCGCTTTATGCACTGCTGCTCGTGATCTCGCTCTGGCTGTCGACCGCGCTGCTGCTCTGGGTCTGGATCGTGCCGCTGCTGATCGGCCAGTTCTTCCTGCGGCCCTATCTCTACGCCGAGCACACCGGCTGCGAGCGCACCCGCAGCGCCTTCGAAAACACGCGGACGACCTACACGGGCCGGCTGGTGAAATGGTTCACCTGGAACATGCCCTATCACGTCGAGCACCACGCCTATCCCTCGATCCCGTTTCATGCGCTGCCGAGGCTGAACGCGATCGTCGACGGCGAGATCGTCTATCGCGGCCGCGGCTACATCGCCACGACACGCGAGACCTGGGGCTGGTTTCGTAGGCAGCTGCGGGCGTGATCTTTCTTCCCTCTCCCCTTGTGGGAGAGGGTGGATC
>JAEWBW010000155.1 GCA_023390955.1 Pseudomonadota bacterium | reverse complement strand
ATCTGAAATCGACGCCGCCCTCCGAGGGCAGCCGCGGCGTGTTCTATCCCGGCGAGATCGAGCACCAGCGCGAGCAGCAGCGGCTGCGCGACGGTATCGAGATCGAGGATGCGACCTGGGAGAAGCTGCGAGCACTGGCACGCGACTCCGGTCTCGACAAAGATCTCGACCTCGCCTGACGGACTCTGGGAGACGAATGCATGACACGGCAGATGGCACTGGTCGGATTCCTCCAGGCACAGAACTGCACCAACCTGCCGAGTTCATGGCGGCATCCGGACTCACGCGACGATTCGATGTCGGCGGACTATTATCAGGAGATCGCGCGCATCCTGGAGGCCGGCAAGTTCCACATGGCCTTCTTCGACGATCGCCTCGCGATGCCGGACCGCTACGGCAACGATCATGCCCACACCGTCGAATACGGCATCCGCTGCGTGAAGATGGACCCGCTGATCGTGCTGACCACGATGGGCCTTGTCACCGAGAAGCTCGGGCTCGGCGCGACCTGCTCGACCACCTATTACGAGCCGTTCGACGTGGCGCGCCGGTTCGCAACCCTCGATCTGATGTCGGGTGGCCGCGCCGGCTGGAACGTCGTCACCTCGCTCAATGATGGCGAGGCGTTCAACATGGGGCGGGATTCGCACCCCGAGCATGACGCCCGCTACGACCGCGCCGACGAGTTCATGGAGGTCGTCCTCGGCCATTGGGACACTTGGGAAGACGGCGCGCTGATCATGGACAAGAAAAGCGGCCGCTTTGCCGATCCGTCCAAGGTCAAGCGGCTCGATCACAAGGGAACGAATTACAAGTCACGCGGCCCCTTCACCGTGCCGCGCTCGGCCCAGGGTCATCCAGTCATCATCCAGGCCGGCGCCTCCGGCCGCGGCCAGCGCTTTGCCGGTCACTGGGGCGAGGTGATCTTCACCGCCGCGCGCAATCTGCAGGGAGCGAAGGATGGCTACGCCGCTGTGCGGAACGAAGCCGCCAAGGCCGGCCGCGATCCCGACCAGATGCGCCTGTGCAACCTGACCACGCCGGTCTGCGCGGCGACCAAGGCGGAAGCCGAAGACAGGATGGCGCTGATCAACAAGCTCCCGCTCGAGATCGACGCGCTGTCGCTGCTGGCGGAAGCCCTCAACTACGACTTCGCCTCCAAGGGCCTCGACGAGCCGCTGACGACCGAAGAGCTGAAAAGCATGCAGGGCATTTTGGGCATCCGCGACGGCGTGCTCAAGACGTCAGGCAAGAGCAATCCGAGCGCGCGAGATTTCGTCACCTTCTCCGGCCGCGGCCAGGTTCACGATGCCATCGTCGGCGGTCCGAAGGAGATTGCCGACAAGCTCGAAGAGATGTTCGTCGAGCGCGGCTGCGACGGCTTTGTCATCGCCGCGACCTACGTGCCCGGCTCCTATGCCGATTTCGTCCAGCACGTCGTGCCGGAGCTGCAGCGGCGTGGACTGTTCCAGAAGGAGTATCGCGGCAAGACACTTCGCGAGAATCTCGGCCTGAAGCGGCCGGCCGCCGGCGACTGGAAGGCACAATCGCGCGACGCCGCGGAATGACGGGGGATATGACATGCGTTGGTTGAAGTTCACTGCCTCGGGCAAGACGTCCTGGGGGATCGTTGAGGGCGACCAGGTGATCGCGGTCGACGGCGATCCCTTTGGTGAATGGACGCGTAGCTCGCGCACGCATCGGCTCGGCGACGTCAAGATCGAGCTGCCCTTCGTGCCGCGCACCTTCTATTGCGTCGGGTTGAACTATCTCAAGCACCTGAAGGAAGCTGCCGACAAACGCGGTGAGGTGCCGGCCGTGCCTGACCGGCCCGAGGTCGGTTACCGTGCGCAGAACGCGCTGATCGCCCATGACGAGGACGTGGTGATTCCGTCTTTTGCGACCGACAAGATCCACTATGAGGGCGAACTCGCCGTCGTCATCGGCAAGAAGGTGAAGCATCTGACCGAAGCCAACGCGATGGATTGCGTGTTCGGCTACACCATCGGCAACGATGTCAGCGAACGAACCTGGCAGAAGGCCGATCGCGGCCTGTGGCGCTCGAAGAATGCCGACACTTTCAAGCCGATGGGCCCCTGGATCGAGACCGAGGCCGATCTTGATGCGATGGAGACCATCGTCCGCGTCAACGGCCGTGAGACCAACCGTTTCCACACCAACGACATGATCTTCGGCGTGGTGCCGTTCCTGGTCGAGTTGACGAAATACTTCACGCTTTGGCCGGGCGACGTGATCTGGATGGGCACAGACGGCGCCTCGCCCGATATCAAGCACGGCGATGTCGTGGAGATCGAGATCACCGGCATCGGCGTGTTGCGCAATCGATTTGTGCGCGAGGGGCAGTAAGCGCCCTTCTCTCCCTCAAAATGGCAGCGCCACCCCGCTCTTGATCTCCTTCAGGATCACATTGCTGCGGACGTAGCGGATGCCGGGAATCCTGAACATGAACTCGTCGAGAAATCTGTTGTAGGCCGCCATGTTGTGCACGACGACGCGCAAATGGTAGTCGGCGTCGCCCGTGGTCGCAAAGCACTCCAGCACCTCGCGCCGCCCGGTCACGCGCGAGACGAACTCGTCGACGAATTTTGCGTCATGCCGTTCCAGCGAAACATGGAGGATGGCGGACATCGCAAATCCGGCCTGCTCGCGCGCGACCAGCGCGGCATAGCCCTGGATGACGCCGCTCTCCTCCAGTGCCCGCACCCGGCGCCAGCAGGCCGAGGTCGACATGCCGACCTCCTCCGCCAGCTGCTGGTTGGTGGCGCGGCCATCCCTCTGAAGCTGGGCGAGAATCTTTGCGTCTTGATCTTCGATCATAAATCCTTCCGAATTCGGTAAAATCTACCTCATGCATTCAATTTTTGCAAAAGACTACCGTATCAGCCGCCCATACCGGGCAAATAGGTAAGACCTACCAGCCGTCCAAGCCTACCCTCGCCTGATCTGATCGTGCCGCCGCGAGGCCCGCCATGGACGCCATTCCGTCGCTCGACACCTACGACCTCTCCGACCGCTACGAACGGGACGAGGGCCGCGTCTTCCTCACGGGCACGCAGGCCATCGTCCGCATCGCGCTCGATCAAGCCAAACGTGACCGCGCCGCGGGGCTGAACACCGCCGGCTTCATCTCCGGCTATCGCGGGTCGCCGCTCGGCGGCGTCGATCTCGAACTGTGGCGCATCAAGGAGCGACTGAAGGCCGACCGGATCGAATTCCTGCCCGCGGTGAATGAAGACCTCGCCGCGACCGCTGTGCTCGGCTCGCAGCAGGTGGAGACGCAAGGCGACCGCGAGGTCGATGGCGTGTTCGGGCTCTGGTACGGCAAAGGTCCCGGCGTCGACCGCTCCGGCGATGCGCTCAAGCACGGCAACGCCTATGGCTCCTCGCCGCATGGCGGCGTGCTGGTGGTCGCCGGCGACGACCATGGCTGCGTCTCCTCCTCGATGCCGCACCAGTCCGACGTCGCCTTCATGAGCTGGTTCATGCCGACGCTGCACCCGTCGAGCGTCGCCGAATATCTCGCATTCGGCGAGTACGGCTACGCGCTGAGCCGCTTCTCCGGCATGTGGGTCGGCTTCAAGGCGATCTCGGAAATCGTGGAATCAGGTGCATCCGTCGCGCTGCGACCCTCGCGCCTCTTCCGCGCCCCGGATTTTTTGCCGCCACCCGGCGGCCTGCACTATCGCTGGCCGGATCTGCCAGGGCCGCAGATCGAGGAGCGGCTGGAGGCCAAGAAGCACGCGGTCTACGCCTTCGCAAAAGCCAATCCGATCGACCGCCACATCTACGATGTTCCGCAGGCGACCTACGGCATCGTCACGACGGGCAAGGCCCATCTCGACCTGATGGAGGCGCTGCGGCTGATCGGCCTCGACGAAGCAGCCTGCAGACGCATCGGCATCGACATCTACAAGGTCGGCATGGTCTGGCCGCTGGCGCTGCATGACGCGATGGCGTTCGTGAAAGGCAAGCGCGAGATCCTCGTGGTCGAGGAAAAGCGCGGCATCATCGAAAGCCAGTTCAAGGAATATTTCTACGACTATCCCGGCAGCAAGCCGGAGCGCATGGTCGGCAAGCACGACGAAACGGGTGCACGGCTGATCTCGTGGATCGGCGAATTGTCACCGCGCGGCCTTGCGGACGTGCTGGCGCGGCGGCTCGATCCGATGTTTCCGGGTCTCAACCTCGCGGCACGCGTCGCCGCCCTGTTGCCGGAACCGGAGCGCACCATCACCGTCGCGGGGGCGACCGGCACGCCCTACTTCTGCTCGGGCTGCCCGCACAACACCTCGACAAAGGTGCCGGAAGGATCGAAGGCACTCGCCGGCATCGGCTGCCATTTCATGGCGAGCTGGATGGACCGCGAGACCTCGTCACTGATCCAGATGGGTGGCGAAGGTGTGAACTGGGCGGCCTCGTCGAGATTTACCGGCCACAAGCATATCTTCCAGAACCTCGGGGAAGGTACTTATTATCACTCCGGCTCGATGGCGATCCGGCAGGCGATCGCGGCCAGGGCCAACATCACCTACAAGATCCTGTTCAACGACGCCGTCGCCATGACCGGCGGCCAGCCGGTCGACGGTCCCGTCAGCGTCCATGCCATCGCACACAGCGTGCGGGCCGAGGGCGTGACGCGCATCGCGCTGGTGTCGGACGAGCCCTCGAATCTTTCGCCGGCGGATTTTCCCGATGGCGTCACCATCCATCCGCGCGAGGAAATGGATGCCGTGCAGCGCGAATTGCGCGATATCCCCGACGTCTCCGTGCTGATCTACCAGCAGACCTGCGCGACCGAGAAGCGGCGCCGCCGCAAGCGCGGGCAGATGGCCGACCCAAAGCGCTTTGCCGTGATCAACGATCTCGTCTGCGAGGGCTGCGGCGACTGCTCGGTCGAATCCAACTGTCTCAGCGTCGAGCCAAAGGAGACGCCGTTCGGCCGCAAGAGGCAGATCAATCTCTCCGCCTGCAACAAGGACTTTTCCTGCCTCAACGGCTTTTGTCCGAGCTTCGTCACCGTCGAGGGCGCCACGCGGCGGGCGAAGACCGCAAGCGGTATCGACGCGGCCGCGCGTGCCGCCACGCTGCCGTTGCCCGTACTTCCAACCCTCGATCGCCCCTATGACCTGCTCGTTACCGGCGTCGGTGGCACCGGCGTGATCACGGTCGGCGCGCTGATCGGCATGGCCGGACATCTCGAACGTCACGGCGTCTCCGTGCTTGATTTCACCGGCTTCGCGCAGAAGTTTGGTCCCGTGTTGAGCTACATCCGTCTCGCGGCGAGCCCCGATGCGCTGCATCAGGTCCGCATCGACCAGGGCGCGGCCGATGCGCTGATCGGCTGCGATCTCGTCGTCAGCTCCTCGCCAAAGGCGTCCGGCACCTATCACCGCGGAACGCGCGCCGCCATCAACACCGCGGAGATGCCGACCGGCGACGTCGTCCGCTTCCGCGACGCCGATCTCGTCTCGCCCGCCCGGCTGCGCGCGATCGGCCGCGTCATCGGCGAAGCCAATCTCAGGACATTCAACGCCAACGTCCTCGCCGAACGCCTGCTCGGCGACACCGTCTACGCCAACATCATCATGCTCGGCTTCGCCTGGCAGCAGGGGCTGGTTCCGGTCTCGCTGCAGGCGTTGCTGCGCGCGATCGAGCTCAACAACGTCGCCGTCGACCGCAACATGCAGGCCCTTGCCTGGGGCCGCATTGCTGCGGCCGATCCGGACTCCCTGCCCAAGGCGGACGATACGCCCACGGCCGAGACACTCAATGAGGTGATCGAGCGCCGCGCCACGTTCCTGACCGCTTATCAGGATGCCGCCTATGCCGCGCGCTATCGGGAGCTGGTCACGAAAATGCGCGACGCGGAGCGGCCGCTCGCAAGTGAAGCGCTCACCGACGCCGTCGCACGCTCGATGTTCAAGCTGATGGCCTACAAGGACGAGTATGAGGTCGCGCGACTGCACATGCAGACCGGCTTCATCGACACGCTCAAGCGCGAGTTCGAGGGCGATTTCCGCATCAACTATCATCTGGCCCCGCCTTTCATGCCGGCGAAGCACGACGCCCGCGGCCGTCCGCGCAAACGTACCTTCGGCCAATGGATGCAGATGCCGCTCTCCGTGCTTGCGCGGCTCAAATGGCTGCGCGGCACGCGCCTCGATCCCTTCGGTTACACGGCCGAGCGGCGCGCGGAGCGGGAACTGATCGGCTGGTATGAAGGGCTGATCGCGGTGATGCTCGACAGGCTGGAGGCCGCGCGGCTGCCCGATCTCCTGGCAATCGCAAGGGCGCCGATGGACATCCGCGGCTATGGCCCGGTGAAGGACGCGGCGATCCGCAAGGTGAAGGCCGATGTCTGCGAACTGCTCGCGGCGTTGGCAGCCCCCATGCCACAAAAGATGCAGCGCCACGGTTGACGCAGCGGCGGTCAGGCCTCAGCCTTCATTCCCGGAAATGGGGACCATGATGGCGCCCCTGCAATCGGGTGCTGCATCATGGATCACGACCAGCTCACGCTGACGGAGGCCGCTGCCGCGCTCCGTGCCGGCAAGATCACGAGCCACGCCCTGACCTCCACGGCACTTGCAAGCGCCAAAGCGAATGCCGATCTGAACGCCTTCATCACGCTGGACGAGGAGGGCGCGCTCAAGGCCGCGGTCGCGTTCGACACGCAAGGGGCGGGCGCAGCCGACAGGCCGCTCGGGGGCGTGCCCATCGTGATCAAGGATAATATCGAGGTCGCCGGCCTTCCCTGCACTGCCGGCACGCCCGGGCTCAAGGCCTTCATTCCCGGCACCGATGCACCGGTGGCTGCGAAATTGCGGGCTGCGGGCGCAGTCATCATCGGCAAGACCAACATGCATGAGCTCGCCTTCGGCATCTCCGGCTACAACACCGCGTTCAAGACCGGCGCCGAATTCGGCGTGCGCAATGCCTATGACCGCGCCCTGATCGCCGGCGGTTCCTCGTCCGGCACGGGCGCTGCGATCGGTGCGCGGATCGTGGCGGGCGGTCTCGGCACTGACACCGGCGGCTCCGTGCGCGTGCCCGGCGCGCTGAACGGCTGCGCCTCGCTGCGGCCGACCATCGGCCGCTACCCGCAAGCGGGTATCACGCCGATCTCGCACACGCGCGACACCGCAGGCCCGATGGCGGCCACCATGGCGGACGTTGCGTTGCTCGATCGCGTGATCGCCGGCGGCGAGGCGATCGCGCCGGCTGATCTTGGCGACGTGCGCATCGGCCTCGTGAAGAGCATGCTCGTCAATCTCGACAGCGACACGGAGGCAGCTTTCCAGGCTGCGCTCGTGCGGCTGACATCGGAAGGTGTCACCGTGGTTGACATCGAGATGCCGGACCTCGCCGCGCTCAATGCCGCGGTCGGATTTCCCGTCGCGTTGTATGAGGCCTATGACGACATGGTGGCCTATCTCGCGCGCACCGCTACCGGCGTGACCATCGAGGCGATGGTCGCGCAGATCGCCAGCGCCGACGTGAAGGGCACCTATGAGGGCCTGGTGCTGCCGCGCAAATTGCCGGCGCCCGACGGCAGCCTGGTCGACGCCAAGCTGCTGTATGACGAAGCCATCAACGTGGCGCGGCCGATGCTGCAGGCGGTCTATCAGCAGACTTTTGTGAACAACGGGCTCGACGCGATCGCCTTCCCGACCACGCCGCGGGTTGCGATTGCGTCAAACGCGGAGTCGAGCAGCCTCGGGAATTTCGGGCTGTTCATCCAGAACACCGATCCCGGCAGCAATGCCGGCATTCCCGGCATCCAGATCCCGATCGCGCTCGGCGCCACGAGCGGCCTGCCGATCGGGCTCGAGCTCGACGGCCCCGCGGGCAGTGACGAACGGCTGCTGGCGATTGGGGTGGCGCTGGATGGAGTGTTCGGGCGGCTGCCGGCGCCGAAGCGGTAGAGCTGTCATGCCCCGCGAAGGCGGGGCATCCAGTATTCCAGAGGCCATGCATTCATCGCAGCCGCGGCGGCGTACTGGATCGCCCGGTCAAGCCGGGCGATGACGGCGGAGTGTGTCGCTTAGACCAACTCTTAAACCGCCGTCGCCTTGGCGAAATCCACATAGATCTCGCGCAGGCGCGTGGCCATCGGGCCGGGCTTGCCGTCGCCGACCTTCTTGCCGTCGATCGCGACGACGGCCTGGACGAACAGCGAGGCTGAGGTGGCGAAGGCTTCCTTGGCGGCGAGCGCTTCGGCGACCGTAAAGGAGCGCTCCTCGACGCGGAGCTGGCGCTCCTCGGCGAGCGCGACCACGGCCTTGCGGGTGCAGCCCGGCAGGATCGCGTTGGAATTCTTGCGGGTCACGATGACGTCGTCCTGGGTCAGGATGAACGCCGAGGACGAACCGCCTTCGGTGACGTAGCCGTCTTCCAGCATCCAGGCTTCGCCCGCGCCGGCTTCGGCCGCGGCCTGCTTGGCCAGCACCTGCGCCAGCAGCGCCACGCTCTTGATGTCGCGGCGCTCCCAGCGGATGTCGGGCACCGTGATGACATTGATGCCGGTCTTCGCGGAGGCCGCGCCGACGATGTCCTTCTCGGAGGTGAACATGACGAGGCTCGACTTGATGTCGGCCTTCGGGAACGCGAAGTCGCGCCCGGTATCGGCGCCGCGCGTCACCTGGAGATAGACCAGGCCGTTGACGAGCTTGTTGCGCGCGATCAGCTCCTTCTGGATCTCGGTGATGCGCTCGGCGGTCTCCGGCAGCGCCAGCTTGATCTCGCCGACCGACCGTTCGAGCCGCGTCAGATGCGAGGCGTTGTCGATCAGCTTGCTGTCCAGCACGGCCGACACCTCGTAGATGCCGTCGGCGAACAGGAAGCCGCGGTCCAGGACCGAGATTTTGGCTTCGGACAGCGGGACATAGGAGCCGTTGACGTAGGCGATCGAGTCCAAGGGAAGTCTCCTGGCGGGAAAAGGGGATTTGGCGCGCTTATACGGGATTTGGCGCGCCCGATAAACCCGTCATTCCGGGGCGGCGCGAAGCGACGAACCCGGAATCCATTCCGCCCCGTCAACCGCCGCCCGATGGATTCCGGGCCTGGCCCTGCGGGCCATCCCGGAATGACGGAGCGAGTGGTTAATGCGACAGGATCTTCGACAGGAACTTCTGGGTGCGGTCGCTGCGCGGCTTGCCGAAGAAATCGTCCTTGGGCGCGTCCTCGACGATCTCGCCGCGGTCCATGAAGATCACGCGGTTTGCGACCTTGCGGGCAAAGCCCATCTCATGGGTCACGACCATCATGGTCATGCCCTCATGGGCGAGGTCGACCATGACGTCGAGCACTTCGCTCACCATTTCCGGATCGAGCGCCGAGGTCGGCTCGTCGAACAGCATGACGATGGGATCCATCGCGAGCGCGCGCGCGATCGCGACGCGCTGCTGCTGGCCACCGGACAGCTGCGCCGGAAACTTCTCCGCCTGCTCCTTGAGGCCGACCCGCTCCAGCAGGGCCATGCCCTTGGTCTTCGCCTTGTCATGCGCCCGCCCGAGCACCTTTTCCTGGGCGAGGCAGAGGTTGTCGATGATCTTGAGATGCGGAAACAGCTCGAAGTGTTGGAACACCATGCCGACGCGCGAACGCAGCTTCGGCAAATTGGTCTTGGGATCGTTGACCTTGGTGCCGTCAACGGTGATGTCGCCCTTCTGGAACGGCTCCAGCGCGTTGACGCATTTGATCAGCGTCGACTTGCCCGACCCGGAGGGACCGCAGACCACCACGACCTCGCCCTTGGTGACGGTGGTGGTGCAGTCGGTCAGCACCTGGAAGGTCGGGCTGTACCATTTATCGACGTGGCTGATTTCGATCATTGACTGGCCCTAGCGAAGGATGGCGATGCGCGACTGCAGGCGGCGAACGCCGAAGGACGCGATGCAGGAGATGGTGAAATAGACGACGGCGGCAAACAGGTACATCTCGACCAGACGTCCGTCGCGTTGCGCGACCTTGCTGGCGGCACCGAGGAAATCGGTGATCGAGAGCACGTAGACCAGCGAGGTGTCCTGGAACAGCACGATGGTCTGGGTCAGCAACACCGGCAGCATGTTGCGGAACGCCTGCGGCAGCACGACGTAGCGCATGGTCTGGGCATAGTTCAGGCCGAGCGCACTGGCTGCGGCCGGCTGGCCGCGCGAGATTGACTGGATGCCGGCGCGCATGATCTCGGAGAAATATGCCGCCTCGAACATGATGAAGGTGATCAGCGAGGAGGCAAACGCGCCGACGGTGATGGGGCGTGCGGCGCCGGTCAGCCACTGCCCGATATAGGGGACCAGGAAGTAGAACCAGAAGATGACGAGCACCAGCGGCAGCGAACGCATGAAGTCGACATAGAGACCGGCGATGCGCCCGAGCGTCTTGTAGCCGGAGAGCCGCATCAGCGCGATCGCCGTGCCGAAGATCAGGCCGCCGAGCGCGGAGAGCGCCGTCAGGGTCACGGTGAACGTCATGCCCTCATAGAACAGATAGGGCAGTGCGCGACGGATGACTTCAAAATCGAAATTGCTGAACATGGCGCTACTTCCCCGTGATGTAGCCGGGGATCGCGACGTAGCGCTCGAGGAAGCGCATCGCGGTCACGACAACGGCGTTGACGAGGAGATAAAGGATGGTTGCGGCGGTGAAGGCCTCGAACACCTGGAACGAGAATTCCTGCATCGAGCGCGCCTGGCCGGTGAGCTCGAGCAGGCCAATGGTGATGGCGACCGCCGTGTTCTTGATGGTGTTGAGAAACTCTGAGGTCAGCGGCGGCAGGATGATGCGGAAGGCCATCGGCAGCAGCACGTAGCGATAGCCCTGCACGGTGGTCAGCCCGAGCGCGGTCGCGGCCATTCGCTGCCCGCGCGGCAGCGAGCCGATGCCCGCCTGCAATTGCACGGCGACGCGCGCCGACATGAAGAAGCCGATACCGATCGCAGCCGTCCAGAATGGCGCATTCGGCAACTGCTTCAGCCACAGGCCGGCGGCTTTCGGCAGCAGCTCCGGCAGCACGAAGAACCACAGGAACAGCTGCACCAGCAGCGGCATGTTGCGGAAGAATTCGACGTAGGCGAAGCCGAACCAATAGGCGCCCCGCGAGGGCAGCGTGCGCAGCACACCGACGATCGAGCCGAGGATGAGCGCGATGATCCAGGCCAGCACACCCGTCTTCAAGGTCAGCACCAGTCCCTGCAGCAGCAGGTCGAGATAGGTGCCGGTCCCCATCGGGTTCGGCTGGAAAAAGATACCCCAGTTCCAGTTGTAGTTCACGAGCCCCCCGCGCGAACGCGCCAATCCCTAGATGACACGGCCCCTATGCAAATGTCCGGCCACTCTGGTGTCAAGAGTGGCCGGACATATCGTGATCTCGAATGTCGAGATTTATCTTACTTGTAGTCGTCCGGGTTCGGCGAGTCCGAGGGCTTGGCGAACTCGTTCTTCAGCTCGGCCGAGATCGGCGTGTTGAGGTTCAAACCCTTCGGCGGAATCTTGGCAGTGAACCACTTGTCGTAGATTTTCAGGCCTTCACCGGAGGTGTAGACCGCAGCGGTCGCCGCATCGACCACCTTCTTGAAGGGGGCGTCGTCCTTGCGAAGCATGATGCCGTAGGGCTCGGGCTTGGAGAACGCGTCCTTGGAGATGACGTAGTCGCCCGGCGCCTTGGAACCGGCAACGAGGCTGGCGAGCAGGATGTCGTCCATCACGAAGGCGACCGCGCGGTCGGTCTCGACCATCAGGAAGGCTTCGGCGTGATCCTTGGCCGGGATGATGTTCGCGCCGAGCTTCTTCTCGACGTTGGCTTCGGTCAGCTGCTTGATGTTGGTGGTGCCGGCGGTCGAGACCACCGTCTTGCCCTTGAGGTCGTCGATCGACTTCAGGCCGCTCGACTTCTTGAAGACGTAGCGGCTGGCAGTGAGGAAGTGGGTGTTGGTGAAGGCCACCTGCTTCTGGCGCTCGGCATTGTTGGTGGTCGAACCGCATTCGAGGTCAATGGTGCCGTTCGCCATCAGCGGAATACGCGTCGCCGAGGTCACCGGGTTGAGCTTGACTTCAAGCTTGTCGAGCTTGAGCTCCTTCTTCACGGCGTCGACGATCTTGTAGCAGATGTCCATCGCGAACCCGACCGGCTTCTGGTTCTCGTCCAGATAGGAGAACGGGATCGAGGAGTCGCGGAAACCGAGGGTGATGGCGCCGGTGTCCTTGATGTTCTTCAAGGTGCCGGTGAGCTCCTGGGCGCCGGCCTGGCCAACGACAAAGGTCGCAGCGAGCGCGAGACCGATCTTATGGAAATGTTTCACTTTTTTATTCCTCTCGAGGGATGGTGCGGGCGGGATGCAAGCACAAATCGGGCCGAAATAGAATGTAACTTTTGGCTGGACCGCGGGTCAGGTTAACGGCCGCGGCAGTTCGCCCAAATCCCAGAACAGTCCGGCCATCACCGTCAAGGCCTCTTCCGTCAGCGGCAGCAGGATGTGCTCATTGGGCGCATGCTGGGAACAGCCGGGATAGGAGTGCGGCACCCAGATCGTCGGCAAGCCTAAAATCTCCGAAAACACGTCATTGGGCAGCGAGCCGCCGAAGTTCGGCAGCACCGCCGGCGCCTTGCCGGTGGTGGTCTGGACCGAATCCGACGCCCATTTGATCCATGGGCTGTCGAAATCCGTGCGCGATGCGGCAAAGCTCTGTGCGGCTCGCACCTCGATCATCGGAAAGCCCTTTGCGACCAGATGGGCGCGGATGGCGTCGATCAGGCCCTCGACCTCGGTGCCGACCACGAAGCGCAGTTGCAGCACGGCATTGGCCTGGCCGGGAATGGCGTTGGCCGGCTTCTCGATGTTGCCGGACGACATCGCCAGCACTTCAAGCGTGTTCCAGGCATAGAGCCGTTCGGCGGCGGACAGCCCCTCCTCGCCCCAGTTTTCGGCGAGCGCCGGTTCGTCCTCGGTCGGCACCACCTGCACGTCGGCGAGATAGCTGCGGATCTGGTTGGTGAGCCGCGGCGGCTTCAGCGCGTCGAGCTGCAGGCGGCCGTGACCGTCGACCAGCGTCGCGATCGCGTTCACCAGAATGGTCGCGGGATTGGCGAGCACGCCGCCCCAATTGCCGGAATGGTGCCCACCGTCGCGCAGGTTCACGTCGAGATGGATGCGGATGCCGCCACGGCAGCCCAGGAACAGCGTCGGGCGATCGGCGGATAGCCGCGGCCCGTCGGAGGCCATGAACAGATCGGCCTTGAGCGCGTCACGGTTGGCATCGCAAACCTTGCCGAGATCGGGCGAACCGATTTCCTCACCCATCTCGACGATGAACTTGGCGTTGAAGCCGAGCTTGCCGCCCCGCGCTGTGCGCACCGCACGGAGCGCTGCCATGTTGATGCTGTGCTGGCCCTTGTTGTCGGCGGTGCCGCGGCCATAAAGCCGCGGGCCCGAGGCCGTCGTGCGCCAGGGATCGCGGCCGTCGCGCCACTCGCCCTCCATGCCATCGACGACATCGCCATGGCCGTAGATCAGCACCGTCGGCGCAGACGCGCTTTCGTGATGCTCGGCGAGCAGGAACGGCGCCTTGCCGCTCGGGGATTCCACCAGCCTGCTTTCGAAATCGAGCGCTGCGAAGGCGGGCTGCATCTCCTGTTCCAGATAGGCGCGCAGCTCGGCACCGCGCGCGGGGTTCTGGCTCTCGGTCTTGAACGCGACGCGGCGGTCGAGCTCGGCGAGGAAGGCGCCGGATGCAAAATCGTCACGGGCGCGGGCGATGGCGTCGGCTCGGGTCATTTTCTTCTTTTTTCAGGCTTCGGTTTGGGACGAGCGTAGCGGGCTGCGCAGCGTCTTCGGAAGTGGCGGGGACGTAGCAAATGGCTCTTGCCAAGACCATAGGGAATGCAAGAACTTGGCCGGCGTCCGGGCCGGACCAGAACATTCAGACAGGCCCGGATCATAGTGGCTTAGAGGGACTGGCATGGCAAAGGAAATCCGGCTCAACGCATTTGCGATGAATTGCGTCGCGCATCAATCGCCGGGGCTGTGGACCCATCCGCGCGACCGCACAGCCGAGTACAATCGCCTGCCCTACTGGATCGATCTGGCGAAGACGCTGGAGCGCGGCCGCTTCGACGGCCTGTTCCTTGCCGACGTGCTCGGCGTCTACGACGTCTATGGCGACAGCCCGGAAGCCGCGCTGCGCAATGGCGCACAGACGCCGTCGAACGAGCCGCTGCTGCTGCTCTCGGCGATGGCGGCGGTGACGAAGAACCTCGGCTTCGGCGTCACCTCCAACCTGTCCTACGAGCCGCCCTACCCGTTCGCGCGGCGGATGTCGACGCTCGACCATCTCACCGAAGGGCGGATCGGCTGGAACGTCGTCACCGGTTATCTCGACAGCGCCGCACGCGGCGCCGGCAAGGACAAGCAGACCGGCCATGACGACCGCTACGAGATCGCCGACGAATATATGGAGGTGGTCTACAAGCTCTGGGAAGGAAGCTGGGAGGACGACGCCGTGCTGCGCGACCGTTCGCGGGGCATCTTCACCGATCCCACAAAAGTTCATCGCATCTCGCATGAGGGCAAGAACTACCGGCTCAACAACACCATTCACCTCAGCGAGCCATCACCGCAGCGCACGCCGGTGCTGTACCAGGCCGGCACCTCGCCGCGCGGACGCAAGTTCGCAGCCGAGCACGCCGAATGCGTCTTCATGTCGGGCCCGTCGGCCAAGGTGATCGCACCGCGAGTTGCCGCGATCCGCCAGGAAGCCGCAGCACTCGGCCGCAACCCGGCCGAGATCCTGATGTTCTCGATGATGACGATCATCCTCGGACGCACCGAGGCCGAGGCGCGCGAGAAATATGCCGACTACCGCCGGCACATCAGCCCGGAAGGCGCGCTGGCGCTGATGTCGGGCTGGACCGGCGTCGATTTCTCCGGCTACGAGCTCGACCAGCAGGTCCGCCACGTCCAGAACGATGCCGGCCGTAGCGCCATGGACAACGTCACCCGCGCCGATCCCGATCGCGTCTGGACCGTGCGCGACGTCATCGAGCATGTCGGCATCGGCGGCGCTGGTCCCGTCGTGGTCGGCACGCCGGAGATGGTGGCTGACAAGATCGAGGCCTGGTTCGAGGCGACCGACGTCGACGGCCTCAACGTCGCGTTCGCGATATCGCCCGGCGACTTCGAGGACATTTCCGACATGCTGGTGCCCGAACTCACCAAGCGCGGGCGCTACAAGAAGGAGTATGCGGAAGGCACGCTGCGGGAAAAACTGTTCGGCCAGGGCCGCGCCCGGCTCGGCGCGCAGCATCCTGCGGCAGGGTATCGGGTGGGGAAGACGGCGTAGCTGCCTGCTCGTCATTGCGAGCAAAGCGAAGCAATCCAGAATTCCTACGCGGAAATAGGCTGGATTGCTTCGTCGCGTCGCTCCTCGCAATGACGGCGGTGGACGACGCCTACACCTTCCCGTCCACCATCACCTCGATCAGCTTCGTTCCCGGCCGGCTGAAGGCCGACGTCAGTGTCGCCTTCAACTCCCGGGGATCGCTGACCTTGATCGCCTCGCAGCCGAGCGCCTTTGCGATGCCGGCGAAATCGACCGGCGGATCGATGAAGTCCATGCCGACATAATTGTCATCGCCGTGGAAGGCGAGCAGGCGCTGCTTGATGATGCGGTAGCCGCCATTGTTGGCGATGACCACGTTGAGCGGCAGCTTGTGGTGTGCGGCGGTCCAGAGCGACTGGATCGAATACATCGCACTGCCATCGCCGGAGAAGCAGACGACGGGCCGGTCTGGATTGGCGATGCTGACGCCGACTGAGGCCGGCAGGCCCCAGCCGATGCCGCCTGAGGCTAGCCCGTGATAGCCGTAGCGATCGCGATGCGGGCGCAAATTGGTGATCTGGCGGCTGGAGGTGAGGCCTTCGTCGACCAGGATGGCATTTTCCGGCATCGCCTCGGTCATCTGCAGCACCAGCCAGTCGGGATCGATCGGGCTATGATCGTTCATTTTGCCGATCTGCTCGACCAAGGCCGCACGTCGTGCAGTCCAGTTTCTTGGCGCAAGCTCAGCGAGACGCTGCTTCGCACGCTGCGCCAGCGCCGTCCCGCCCATCTCCTTCAGCACCGGCAACAGCGCGCGCAGCGTTTCCTTGACGTCGGCCTTGAGCGCGATCTCCGCGCCGTAATTTTTTGCGATCTCCCAATCGGCGAGACCAATCTGCACGATGCCGAGACCGTCGGGCAGCACGTCGACCTCGCTGTAGACCGACATGCGCAGCGGATCGCCGCCGATCGCAATGAGCAGATCATGCAGCGCAAGGGTGTCGCGCGCAACTTTCTGCACCCGCGCCAGCGTGCCGACGAAGCTCGGGCTCTCCGACAGGAAATGCGCACCATAGGGCGTGGAGGATTGATAGGCCGCTGCGCCCAGCATCTCCGCGAGCTCCGCCGCTTCCTTCAGCGCATCGCTCTTGACCACTTCGTCCATGGTGACGATGACCGGACGTTCGGCCTTGAGCAGCCGCGCGGCAAAGGCCTTCAAGGCCTCGTCCGACGGCTTGCTGCGAGCATCGATACGCGTGGAGCGACCGAGATCGATGCCCGCTTCGGCATTGAGGATATCGCCGGGCAGCGAGATGAACACCGGGCCGGTCGGCGGCGTGGTCGCAACCTTTGCCGCGCGGCGCACGATGCGCGGCAAATCTTCCAGGCGCGTCACTTCGACCGCCCACTTCACGAGAGGCTCTGCCATCCGCACCAGAGGCCCCGCCAGCACCGGCTCCATCAGGCCATGGCCCTGCTCCTGCTGGCCCGCGGTCAAGATCATCGGCGTGCCCGTGAACTGCGCGTTGTAGAGCGAGCCCATCGCATTGCCGAGACCGGGCGCGACATGGACGTTGCAGGCGACGAGCTTGCCGGAGGCGCGGCTATAGCCGTCGGCGATCGCGACCACCAGGCTCTCCTGCATCGCCATCACATAGGTGAGGTCCGGATGATCCTTCAGCGCATGCATGATCGGCAGCTCGGTGGTGCCGGGATTGCCGAACAGATGCGTGACGCCCTCGTCCTTGAGCAGCGCGAGGAAGGCGGAGCGGCCGGTGATCTTATTCTTCATGTTTCCTCCAGGCCTCGCGGACGTTACCGGAGGTTGGGACATGATGGCCGAAACCGGCGGAGGCGCGCAAGGAAGCGCGCGAGGACGCGCGGTCATGGCAGCCTTGCGCGGGCGTGTGCAAGCTGGGAACATGCGCTTGTGTCAGCTGCACCGGGGGGACCCGATGGCCTATGACGAGACCACCGCCGCACGGGTACGCAAGTTGCTGAAGGGCCAGCGCGACGTCGCGGAAAGGAAGATGATGGGCGGCCTCTGCTTCATGGTGAACAACACCATGTGCTGCACTGTCAGCGGGCGCGGCGGAATGCTGATCCGCGTCGGCCCCGAGGCGCATGAGCGCATGCTGCAGGAGCCCCACACGAGCCCGATGGAGATGCGCGGGCGCATCATGAGCGGCTTCATACGCCTTGCGCCGGAAGGCTATCAGAGCGACGCCGACCTGAAGACATGGGTCAAGCGCGGGCTGGATTTCGTTGCGGCAGCGCCCGCGAAGACAAAGACGCCCAAGACGTCGAACAAGTCTACATCACGGAAAGCTGCGGTACCCAAGGGTATCGCCAAAAAGGCTAAAGCTCCGGCTCGTGGCCGAGCTCAAAAGGGTCCTCGCCGCTAGCACGCTTCTTCTTTTTCGAGCGCTGCCAGACCACACCGGGAAAACCCTTCAGCGGCACCAGCGGTTCGCCGGTATAGGCCCATTCCTGCAGCTCCTCGATCGCGATGTGATAGAGCGGCTGGCGGCCGGTACGTTCCCTAAACAGCGCGCGGGGAATGTTGACCATGTGCGGGCCACGCGGGCGCTCGTAGGCGATCGGCGTGCCGCAATGGGAGCAGAAGCTGCGCGCGGTCTTGGTGGCAGCATCCTCGTAGCGACTGATGGCGGTCTTGCCCTTGGTGATGCGAAACCGCTTCTTCCAGCTGCCGACATAGGTCGCATAGGCGGCGCCGTGGGCGCGGCGGCTCGACGCAGAATGGTCATGCCAGGCCCAGCGCGCGGGAATGTCGATCTCGAAGGCGACCTTGCCGCACAGGCACTGGCCGGTGGCGATGCCTGCGGCGACTGCGGCCTTGGCCATGACAGTTCTCTCCATCGTCATTGCGAGCGGAGCGAAGCAATCCAGGAATGCATCCTCGGCGAAAGTCTGGATTGCTTCGCTGCGCTCGCAATGACGGAGTTTGTGGATTCTCCGGAGTCACGAACGCAGAACCGTAGCCCGGATGGAGCGAAGCGCAATCCGGGAATATCGAGCGTGGGACGAAACCCGGATTTCGCTTCGCTCCATCCGGGCTACGAAAAGCCCAAACCTCGCTTCAGCTCACATGCTCCGGATAGTCCGTGTATCCCTTCTCCTCCCCGCCATAGAACGTCGCGCGATTATACGGCGTGATCGGGTGGCCCTTCTCGATGCGCTGCGGCAGGTCGGGGTTGGAGATGAAGATACGGCCGAAGGCGATGATGTCGGCATGGCCGTCGGAGATTGCCGCATTCGCGGTCTCGCCGGTGAAACCGCCCGCGGTCATCAGCACACCGCTGTAGAGCGGGCGGAACAGCACCATCGCCGACGGCACGTTCTGCCAATTGACCTCGGCGCGGCCCGAACCGCTGGAGCGCGGCTCGATGAAGTGCAGATAGGCAAGGCCGAGCTTGTCGAGCGCCTTCACCACATGGGTGTAGAGCGGCATCGGATCGGGCTCACCCGAACCGTTAGCGATGCCATAGGGCGACAGCCGCACGCCGACGCGGCCCGCGCCCCAGACGTCGATCGCGGCCTGCGTGACTTCGAGCAGCAGCCGCGCGCGATTCTCGATCGATCCACCATATTGATCGGTGCGCTGGTTGCTGTGCGACTGCAGGAACTGCTCGAGCAAATAGCCATTGGCGCCGTGGAACTCGACGCCGTCGAAGCCGGCGGCGAGCGCGTTCTTCGCGCCCTGCCGGAACGCCTCGACGACGCCCTTGACCTCGTCCGTTTCCAAGGCGCGCGGCGTCTCGTAGTCGGCGATCTTGCCGTCGGCGGTCATCGCCTTCATGCCTTCGGCCGCGATCGGAATCGCGGAGGCGGAGACCGGCAGCGCACCGCCATGGTAGGACGAATGCGAGACGCGGCCGACATGCCAGAGCTGGAGGAAAATGATGCCGCCCTTGGCGTGCACGGCGTCGACCACCTTGCGCCAGCCAGCGATCTGCGCGTCCGAATAGATGCCGGGCGTCGCGGGATTGCCGCGGCCATGCGAGACCACGGGCGAGGCTTCTGCAATGAGGAGACCGCCGGGCGTTGAACGCTGGCCATAATATTCGGCGT
This sequence comes from Pseudomonadota bacterium, assembly GCA_023390955.1. Lineage (GTDB taxonomy): Bacteria > Pseudomonadota > Alphaproteobacteria > Rhizobiales > Xanthobacteraceae > Bradyrhizobium. The sequence continues at coordinate 11,597 of JAEWBW010000155.1, read as the reverse complement.
TGAGCGGCCGTGGCGCAAAGCTCTCGCGCTCGGCCCGCATGCGCGTTAACGGCGCCATCGCGACACGATGCGCGAGCTTGTACGGACCGACCTGCAACGGTTTGAACAACGCCTCGAATTTCATACTGGCCCCGAATTCTGATGGAAGGACATGGATCATATAGCGAGGGGCGGTCACCGGAAAAGGCACCGCCCCTGAAGCAGATATTCCCTCCCGCGGGAAGCGGGAGGAATGAGCGTTAGGCCGTCTTGATCCAGACGGCCTTCACGTTGAGATATTCCTCGACATGCTGCTTGCCGGACTCGCGGCCGTAGCCGCTCATCTTGTAGCCGCCGAACGGCACGGCCGGATCCATCGCCTGGTAGCAATTGACCCAGACCGAGCCCGCGCGCAGCGACTTCGCCACCGCATGCGCCTTGCTGACGTCGCGCGTCCACAGGCCGGAGCCGAGGCCGAACGTGGTGGCGTTGGCGCGCTTGACCAGCTCGTCCATGTCCTTGAACGCGATCGCGGAGATGACGGGCCCGAAGATCTCTTCCTGCGCGATGCGCATGTTGTCCTGCACGCCTGCGAAAACGGTCGGCGAGACGAAGAAGCCCTTCGACAACGCGCCTTCGGTGGCGCGGCCACCACCGGCGAGCGCCTTCGCGCCTTCCTTCTGTCCGATGTCGAGATAACCGGTGACGCGCTTGAGTTGCTCCTCGGAAACCAGCGGCCCGATCTGCGTGTTGGGATCGAGACCGTTGCCGACCTGCAGCTTCTTGCCGAACTCGGCGACGCGGCCGACGAACTCCTCGTAGATCGACTGCTCGACGAACAGGCGCGTGCCGGCGCTGCAGATCTGGCCGGAATTAGCGAACACCGCCATCGCAGCGCCCGGCACGGCAGCATCGAGATCGGCATCCGCGAACACGATGTCCGGCGACTTGCCACCGAGCTCGAGCGAGACGCGCTTGAGGTTGCCGGCGGAAGCCCGGATGATCGACTGGCCGGTGACATGCGAGCCCGTGAAGGCGACCTTGTCGACGTCATGGTGAGAGGCGAGCGCTGCGCCCGCGGTCTCGCCATAGCCGGGCACGACGTTGATCACGCCGGGCGGAATGCCGGCTTCCATCGCCAGCTCGGCGATGCGGAGCGAGGTCAGCGGCGCCTCTTCGGCGGGTTTGAGCACCACGGTGCAGCCGGTCGCGATTGCCGGACCGATCTTCCAGATCGTCGCGGTCAGCGGGCCATTCCAGGGAATGATGGCGCCGACGACGCCGATCGGCTCCTTCAGCGTGTAGGAGAAGATCTCGCCGGGCAGCGAGTTTTCGATGGTCTCGCCATGGATCGCGGTGGTCTGGCCGGCGTAGTAGCGCAGCATGCCGACCGCGCGCAGGCGATAGGCGCGGGTGCGGCTGACGGGCGCACCCATGTCGAGCGTGTCGAGCTGCGACAATTCGTCGAAATTCTTCTCGACGAGGTCGGCGAGCTTGAGCAGCAGGTTCTGGCGCTCGAACGGCTTGACCTTGCTCCAGGGCCCTTCGAAGGCACGGCGGGCGGCTGCGACGGCGCGGTCGATGTCTTCGTTGTCGCCCTCGGCCACCGTGGCGAGCAGTTCGCCGGTTGCGGGATTATGGGTCTCGAAACGCTTGCCGGAGGCAGCATCGACCCATTTGCCGTCGATCAGCATCTGCTTGTAGGACCCGTTGGCGAACGGATGGCGCGTGATCGGAATAGCCTGCGACACAGCCATGGCTTCACTCCCTTGAGGTGATTGATTGGTTCGATCTGGGCGGGATCGTTAGGCCCGTCAAAATACAGCGGTGCGGAATCGGCGTAAAGCCGGTGCGGAACGAAGACCTCCCATGCCGACTTGTGCAGGGTCGCAGTTTTGCGTGGCCACAGTTGGGCCGTGCTATAACCGGCTACCCGTTCCGGAGACCCGTCATGCCGCATCCCGTCATCGCCAAGGACAACGTCGCCGTGATCACGGGGGGTGCTTCCGGCATCGGCCTTGCTGCAGCCGCGGCCTTCGCACACGCGGGCATGAAGGTCTGCATCGCCGATGTCGATCAGGCGCGACTGGCGGAGGCCGCAACAAAACTGTCATCGATCGCCGGTAGCGCCAATGTGATGACGTCGGTGGTGGATGTCAGCCAGGTCGAGAGCGTGATGGCGCTGGAGCGCGCGGTGCGCGAGCGCTTTGGCGGAACCGACATCCTCATGAACAATGCCGGCATCCAGCCCGGCAGCACGCTGTTCGGCGATCCCGACAATTGGCAGCGCATCATCGGCGTCAACATGTGGGGCATCATCAACGGCTCGCGCGTCTTCGCGCCCGGCATGATCGCCCGCGGCAAGGCCGGTCTCATCATCAACACCGGCTCCAAGCAGGGCATCACCACGCCGCCGGGCGATCCCGCCTACAACGTCTCCAAGGCCGGCGTGAAGGCCTTTACGGAAGCGCTGCAGCACGAACTGCGCAATACGAGGGATTGCAAGATCACCGCGCATTTGCTGATCCCCGGCTTCGTCTTCACCGGACTGACCGCAAAAGGCCGTACCGAAAAGCCGGCCGGCGCCTGGACGCCCGAGCAGACGGTGGATTTCATGCTGGCGCGGCTCGAGGCCGGCGACTTCTACATCCTGTGCCCGGACAATGACGTGCCCCGCGCGCTCGACGAGAAGCGCATGATTTGGGCAGCCGGCGATATCGTTGAGAACCGGCCGCCGCTGTCACGCTGGCATCCGGATTATGCGGATGCGTTCGCGAAATATGTGAAGCAAAGCTAAGCGCGCGAATGAATCGGGGGCTCAGGCGCCGCCGTGCTGCACGATCGCGATGAGGGAAACAACGAACATCGCGACGATGACAAGACCGCCAATGAGGACAGCAACGCCAAATCCCCTGATGGCAGGCGAGATCGGACGTTGATTTCCAGCGCGCCGCGGAAGAATGAGTACAAGCGGCCCCGTGATCAGCGGCGGTATCAGCAAGCTGAGGAGAAACCACGCAAGACCAAAGCGGCCTCGCCTCGAAGCCGCAATCCCGACGATGATCGCTAAGACCAGCCAAACGACGAGTATCGTCACGCCAGCAATCCCGTTTCCGGCCAATTATGACCACAGGATGCGGGTATTCTTCTTAAGAGACTACTAAGACGCGAATAGCGGCAGGCTGCAACGACCGGCTTGGCACGGCCTCACAGCGTCTCTTGCTTGTGCCCGCAATTCTTGCAGGCGAACTTGACGCGAGTCTGGCCCTTCGGGGCGCTGACCCGGTTCGGCGCACCGCACTTGCCGCAGACGGCTTCGATGCGGGTATCGCCCTGCTTGACGACGAGGTTCTTCTTTTCCATCGTCTCGCGGATCAGGCGCTCGGCTTCCTCTCGCAAGGATTGTTTCGACAAGGCTCATCTCCGCCATGAATGCGGGGCGAGCCTTATCGCACCTCGGCCTGATCCGCAATTGTCTGTGCGCAAGATAGGTGTCTGTTCCGGATCGCCCGAACAACTAACCCCGGTCAGGACGGCGCAAGACTTGTCGCGTCACTGTCCGCCATGATCAGGATCCGCTGCACCAGCGCGATCGCCGTCTCGGTAGCGGGGTCCGCCGAGATCACGGGAACGGCGAGCACGAGGATGTCGACCGGATCGAACGCGAGCACGACGAGATGCGTCGCATTCACGGCCGCCATCAGCGACACCAGCCGCTCCACGGCGGGATCACTGGGCGAATGTCCCCAGGGCGCATCAGACCGGCGCAGGACGCGGTGGGTCGAGAGGCGGTTGCGCAGCATGACCGGATCGTAGTCCGCAAGATCGCCTTCGCGATAGCGCCGCGCGCTTTCGAACAACGGATGATGCAGCAGCTCCGCGATGAGCTGTTCGCGCGTCGTGGCCGGCGAGACCGCAACCGAGCTCAGCACGCCCGGCGCCCGGGATTCGAAATAGGCCCGCAGCGTATCGGTCATCAGGCCGATCGTCAGCACGCCCGAAATCGCAATGGCGCAGAAGCGCACGATCTGCGCGGCATCGACGTCGTGGGCCACAAAGGCTGCCGCGAGGCCCAACAGCGCCGAACTCGCGAGTCGCAGCGTCGTGAGCACCGCGCCGTGCCAGCGCTCTTCGCCGCCGCTGCCCGCGATCAGCATCGCGGTCACGACGAGCAGCGCACCGAGCGCGCCGAGCCTGACCGGCATGTCCGGCATCAGGGCCGCAAAATCGGTGACGATGAAGGGCAGGACGACCACCGCACCTATGGTCATGCGGTCGATGCTGCGGTTCTCGGACGCCATCAGCGACGTCCGGTCGCGTGTCGCGAGCAGGACGGCACAGGCGACGAAGCCGCCGACCTGGAACAGCGCCAGCGCAATGGCATAGGGCATGCCGAGATGCCCGAGGCCCAGCGTGCCCCCGAAACCGAGCACGATGGCGCCGATGATGACGCCAAACTTGATGGCGCGCGGCGCATGCCGCCGCAACACGCCCTCGGTCACGATCAGCGCGCCAAAGGGAACCGTGGCGGCGGGGATCGCCGAGAGGTCGTCGAGCACACCACTCCCGGTCAGCCAGGCCACGCTGCGGATCAGGAAGAGCAGCGCCACGATGCCGAGCGCGATAACCAGGCGGCCGGCCAGCGGGCTGCGCGCATCGCGACGGTGGAGCGCGAGCATGGCAACGCCGAGCCCGATCGCCCCGCAGAGATTGACGATCGCATCGGCAATGATCGCCGACGTCATTGGCCGCGCTCCCGCCAGGGTCGCAGCGTGCCAAAGGTCTTGCGGTCGTTGAACCAGTGCATGGCCGGCAGAACGAGCCGCTGGAGCCCCAGGACGAATGACGTGACGAGCAGGCCGGGCAGCGATGCATGCGGCACCTGCTCGAACAGATAGGCGCGGGCGGCAGCGAGATCGATCCGGCCGATCTGCAGGAAATCGTCGCCGCGGTCGTAGTTCAGCTCGCGCGCGCAGAACTCGCCGTATTTGGCATCGCGATGCTGCGGCGCCTCGGCAAGGGTCTTCTTGAGGGCGTCGGACCCGCCGGTATAGGCATCCGTGATCACAAAGCGGCTTTCGTCGAAGCCGGCATCAGGACCGACGCCGAACACGCTGCGATGCTGTCGCATGATGCCGCGTGCGAGCTGGAGATGGGCAAAGCTCTGCTGCATCTCGGCCCGCGGCGAAGGATAGACGTCGGAGAAGGTCTCGCTGACCATTCCGACCACGGACGGCACCTGGGTGACATTGGAGATCCAGCGCGGACGCAGGCCGTCGCGTGCGAACAGCACCAGCGTGGTCAGGCCGTACAGCACCCAAGACAGCCCCTGCCCGCGCGCATCGGGGTCGACCATCACGAGCCCGAGATGGGTGACATCCACGGGCACGCCGTCGAGCTCGACGCGCATCAGCGACAACGCGTTGAACGCGATCGGGCGTCCGGTGTCCTCCTCGGAGATCAGCGTGACAATGGCACGCGACAGCCGCTCGCGCTCGCCGGAGAACATGCCGTAGGTGAGTTCATCAGCCGGCAGCGTCTTGGCTGCGACCTCGCGCAGCTGCGCAACCAGCCGATCGAGCTCGTCCTGCGGCAGCGACAGGCCCGGGCTCTCGATGATCCGGGTCACATGGCCTGAATGGGTACGCAGGCTGAGATCGATGGTCGGCTGCGCAAAGGCCTTGAACCAGAACGCGGCATGGCCTGCCAGCTTTCCAGGCGCCGATCGAATTCGTGTCGCGACAGATTCCATGCAGCTTGCCCGTGGTCCGGGAGGACGTGTGCATGATCTATCTTAAGGAGCTTTGCGTGGAACGGAATGGGTTGACGCAGGGTAAACGATCGGTTGCACCAGAACGCCGGTCCGGCGGCCGAGGGTGCGGTTCACTCCAGGATCAGGCCGTAGGCGTGCACCATTTTCCGCGAGCCGTAATCGTTCGAGAGCAATGAGCAGACCCCGGCATAGGCTGCGCTCGCTGTCGCGAAGAAGGACGCGAAGTCTGCCTGCAGGCACGAGCGGCCGAACAGCATCCAGACGAGCCCGAATGCTACGAGCGCACCTGAGGCCGCTATCAGCGGTGCGCGCAATGTCACGACAAAGGCGCGCGCGAGACAGGCATCAAGGGTGCCGGCAAGCACTGTGGTCGGGAGCGTGATGAAAAGCAGGATCATTCCGATCGTAACGTCAAATTGGCTGAGCGATCGGCCCGTCGCCAACGAGAGAATCATGGGAGCCATCGCGGCCGGCGCGGGACCCAGCGCCATGAAAATGAGAATTCTCTTCATCGAAGCACCTTAGGTCTGGAGCAAATCTGGATGGCTTGCGGTGAGCGAGCGGCGGGCATTTCCGCCCGCCGCTGTTCACTTCTTCGCCGTTACGCCGCCCGGACGCCGCGCTCGACTTCCATCAGCAGGCGCTCGGCCTTGGCGTCCTCGATGCGGTTCACGAGCCGGCCGCTCTCGTGGTTGTCGCGCATCGTCTTGGTCATGGTGATGCAGGACTGCACCATCATCGCGAAGCCCATGGCGAGGTAGCCCTTGAGCGAGAGATCGACCGGCAGGAGGAAGATGCCGATGCCAACCATGAAGGCGGAGGCGGCGAACGAAACATAGGTAAAGGTGATCCAGGCGGGGCTGTGGGACGGGGTGGTCGGGTTCATGTTGGTCTCCTGTTGCGTGTTGTTGAGGTGAATGATCATCGTCAGGGTCAGTCAGTCGGCGTGCGCTTGGACTTCAACCGCGTCAGCACGTCGTCGGCGGTTGTCTTGAGCCGTGGGCCAAAGCCCTGTTCGGCGAGTTTCTCGGCGGTGGCGAGCGGGCCGGTGGCGGCGTCCAGCTCGACCAGCGCATCGTCGGCGGCCTGGGCCTCGATCTGCCGATCGCGCAGACGCTTGAGCGTGTTCTCCGCCTCCGGCAGCGTGGCCTCGTAGGGCCGTGCCGCCTCGATGCCGCTGCGGCGAAGCGAACGCACCGCTTCCGATGCGCGGGCGATCCGGCGGCCGCGATCGAGCTCGGTGATGCGCGCCTGAGCGTTCGTCACCTGCTGCTTCAGTCGCGTGATCTGGGTGGCGAACAGCGCGCGGGCGGTCAGCGCCGCGTCGCGGTCGGCCTCCAGGCCCGCGATCGCCTCGGCAGCCTCCTTGGCGAGGTCCTCGCGGCCACCGTCGAGCGCCGCGACGGCGCGGGTTTCGAGATCGGCGATGCGAGCGCAAGTCGCCTCCAACCGGCGGCCTTCCTGCTGATCCTGGGCAATCGCCAGGGCCAGCGTCCGCTTGCTGCGTTCGACGGCCGCGGCCGCATCGCGCATCTGCTGATCGAGGATCAGGAGTGCGCTTCGGTCTTCCAGCTCCTCGCCTGCGGCAGCCACGCTGCCGCGGAAAAGGGTCACTACGGTCTTGAACATTTTCTGCTCCGTGTTATGAGCGTTGCTCACAAATGCTTTGTAGCACATCTTGAGCATTGCTCAAGAGAAAAATGAGCGACGCTCAAGAAATTCTTGGACCATGTCTAAAGCATTGGAACGACGAGAGAAACTTCGCAGCGAGCTGATCTTGGCGGCCGAAAGGATGATCGCCGAACGGGGATTGGCGGGTCTGAAGACCCGGGATCTGGCCCGCGAGATCGGCTGCGCCAATGGCGCGGTCTACAATCTCGTTGCCGATGTGGACGAGCTGATCCTGCGCGTCGGCTCGCGCACCCTGCTCCGGCTCGACGAGGCGCTCGGCGCCGCGGAGAGCGCCGGCGAGTCCTCACCGCGGGAGACGCTGGTTCGCATCGCCATCGCCTATTGCGATTTCGCCGCTGCCAATCTCGAGCTGTGGCGCGCGTTGTTCGAGCACCGGATGGAGCGCGGTAAGGACGTGCCCGACTGGGCGATCAGCGAGCAGATGGAGCTGTTCGGCCACATCTATCGGCCGCTCGCGGCATTGTTTCCGGCGCGCAATCCGGACCAGCTCGGCATCACTGCGCGAAGCCTGTTCTCGGCGGTGCATGGCATGGTGGCGCTGGGGCTGGAGCAGAAGCTGGTCGCCGTGCCGCTGCCCGCCTTGCGCAACGAGATCGCGGGCCTGGTGCGCGCGATGATCGAGGGACTGAAGGCGGATGCGCGCTAGCGCGCATCACCCGCGCGTATAGCTCACACCACAAACGACGCCATTTTTGCGCGCCCCGAGCGCGGTCCATGGCACGCGCCTTGCCTCTTTAAGTCGCAAATCGCGCTCCAGGAGGCATTGATGAGCCCGTCGTCTTTCGATCTAAATCGCCGCAGCGTTGTGCTCGGCGGCCTCGGCGTTGCCGGCATGGCGGCGGTTGCGCCGTCGCTCACCTGGGCGCAGGGCCGGGCAGAAACGCTGCTGGTCGTGCAGGAGCTCGGACCTAACTCCCTCGACATGCAGGGCGTCGGCTCCAACCAGACCGTGAACGGTCTGTCCTGGAACTGCTACGACCGCCTTCTCACCTACGCCGCCAAGACGCTGCCCGACGGCACGCCGTCCTACGACCGCGAAAAGCTCGCGCCTGAGCTCGCCGAGAGCTGGGAGGTCGCCGCCGACGGCATGTCCTGCACCTTCAAGCTGCGCAAGGACGCCAAATTCCACGACGGCACGCCGGTCACGGCGAAGGACGTCAAATGGTCGTTCGACCGTGCGGTGAAGGTCGGCGGCTTTCCGACCTTCCAGATGTCGGCGGGGTCGCTGGAAAAGCCCGAACAGTTCGTGGTCGTCGACGACCACACGTTCCGCATCGACTACGTCCGCAAGGACAAGATGCTGCTGTTCAATGTCGCGGTCGTCGTGCCCTTCATCATCAACTCCGAGCTCGCGAAGAAAAACGCGACACCTGAGGATCCCTGGGCGCTGACCTGGCTCCGGACCAACGAAGCCGGTGGCGGCGCCTACAAGGTCGAGAGCTGGAAGGCCGGCAGCGAGACCATCTTGACGCGGTTCGACGACTGGAAAAGCGGACCACTGCCGAAGATCCGGCGCGTCATCGCACGCGACGTGCCCTCCGCCGGCACCCGCCGCGCCATGCTCGAGCGCGGCGATGCCGATCTCTCAAGCGGCTTTGCCCCGCGCGATTTCGACCAGCTCATCAGGGACGGCAAGGTCAAGGTCTCCGGCGTGCCGATCCCCAATGCGCTCTGGTACATCGCGCTCAACACAGCGAAGCCGCCGTTCGACAATGTGAAGCTGCGCCAGGCCATTGCCTGGGCGATGCCCTACGAACAGATCCAGAGCAGCGCCTTCTTCGGACGCGCCGTGCCGATGTATGGCGGCGCGGCGGAAGTCGCAAAGCCGGCCTGGCCGCAGCCGTTTCCCTACGTCACCGATCTCGACAAGGCGAAGGCCTTGATGAAGGAAGCCGGATTCGAGCAAGGTTTCGAGACGACCTTGTCGCTCGATACCGGCACCGCGACGGTCGGCGAGCCCACCGCGATCCTGATCCAGGAGAGCCTCGCCAAGATCGGCATCAAGGCATCGATCGAAAAGATTCCCGGCGCGAACTGGCGCACGACCTTGAACAAGAAGGAGCTGCCAATCGCGCTCAACCGCTTCAGCGGCTGGCTCGACTATCCCGAGTATTACTTCTACTGGAATTTCCACGGCAACAATTCGATCTTCAACATCTCGTCCTATCAGAACAAGGACATGGACGCGTTGATCGACAAGGCGCGGTTCACCACGGACCCGGCGGAATACGAAAAGTCCGTGAAGGAATTCATCGCGCTCTGCATGCGCGACGTTCCTGTCGTGCCGCTGAACCAGCCGATCCACGACGTCGCGATGCAGAAGGCCGTCAACGGCTACGAATTCTGGTTTCATCGGGAGCCGGACTACCGGCAATTTGCGAAATCGTAGCCGGGCCGCCAAAAGCCTTTCGCAGCCTCGCCTCGCTCGCTTGCAGCATCGCCGCATCGAGGCGCCCGGCTCGCGAGGCCTCGAGCGCACAGGCGAAGACTCTATAGAACTGCGCGCCGTCATAGGCGACCAGCAGCAGATCAACGCCGGCGTTGATCGCCTCGGTCACGGCCTTGCAGACATCGTGCTGGTAGATCGCGCCCATCACGAGGTCGTCGGTCATCACCACGCCCTGATAGTCCCAGGTATCGCGAAGGATGCCGTCGACGACACGCTTGGAATGCGAGGCGGCCCGGTCCGGGTCCACAGCTGTCAGCGTGACATGGCCGACCATCAGCGCGCTGCGCGAAGTCGATAGCACTTCGCGGAACGGCCGCCAGTCGGTGGCTTCGAGCTCGCGGACCGGCGCATCGAGGCGGGCCGCAAAATGATGCGTATCGTCGCGGACGCGGCCGATTCCCGGAAAATGCTTCAGCGTGGCGCCGACACCTGAGGCCTCCAGCCCGCGTACATAGGCGCTTGCGATCGCGGCGACGACGGCGGGATCGGTGGCAATCGCGCGCCGGCCGATCAACGTATGGAAGTCGAGCCGGTTGCGCCGCGCCGGCGGCTTCAGGTCGAGCACTGGCGCGAGATTGAGAGTGACGCCGAGGTCGGCGAGTTCACGGCCGTGAATGCGGCCGAACTCTTCCGCCTTGGCCTGCTGGGCATCAGGGTCGAGCGTCGCAAGGGTCGCCAGCGCCGGCAGCTTGGTCAGCGGCGGTGACAGATGCCCGACGATGCCGCCCTCCTGGTCGGCTGCGACGGTGAGAGGCGGCAGGCTAGCTGCGCGCCGCAAGGCCTGAAGCGCCGCGATCTCGGCGCGCAAAGTCTCGACCGTCCGGCCCCTGATGTTGCGCCGGGAGACATAGATGCCGCCGATCAATCCCCGCGCGGCGAGCGCCGCCACTTCAGGAAACGACGAATAGCCGACCATGAAATGCGGTCCGAGTTGCCGCGCCTCCTCCGTGGTGGCCGTCAGAACGTCCTGCTTGCGCAGCTCGAATTTCAGATGCGCCGCCGCCATCAGCGGCGGTGGCAGGCACCAGAGGATGACGAGCAGCTTGCCGCCGATGCCGCGCCACTGACCGCCGCGGAGAAGGATGGCGACCACGGCCAGGCTTGCAGCGACGAGCACTGTGTTTCCGGTGCCGCGCAGCGCAATGAGATACGGATCGTTCTTGTTGAGCGCCGCGAATGCGACCAACGGCACTGCAAACCAGAGGAGGACGAGACCGATACGACGAATGATCTGCATGGAGATCGACCTGTGCGAGGCAACTGACGACTCGCACCTATCAGAGCGATTTCCGCGCCGCGAGGGTCGAAAGCGCGTCTGCACGGAAACTGCACGAAACTCCTGAGCGCGTGCAGACGATGATCCCTGCTTCTGCACAAAGGACGTCCAGACTTCGCGATGTCACTCCTCACGAAAGGTCATCTCGACATGACGACCCTGGCTTCGACATCGACACCGGACATCCAACCCATCAGAGCGTCCTCACTACCGGCGAGGCTCGGCATGGCTCTGCTGCTCGCCGCGCTCGGGGATTGGCTGCTCTACGGCCACCGGATCGGATTGGCGCTGGTCATCTTTGCGATCGCGATCGCCGGCGCCTGTCTGCTGGCCAACCATGCGACGCTGGATTGGCGCCGCGCTGCGACCGGCGGCGTCGTGCTTGCGCTCCGTCTCGTGCCGGCCATCGAGGAGCTCAACACGCTCTC
>JAEWBW010000281.1 GCA_023390955.1 Pseudomonadota bacterium | reverse complement strand
TGTCCGAACCGTTCCTCACCGAAGTCGCCCTGTTCGAGGAGAACTTCCTGCTGGTGCGACCGGGCATCGAGGAAGGCGCGCCCGTTCCCTCGCGGAAGATGCTGCGCGAGATGCGGCTGTTGCTTCTGGAGGAAGGCCATTGCTTCCGCGATCAGGCGCTGTCGTTCTGCAACATGCAGTCGGCCCCGCCGCGCGAGATGCTCGACGCGAACTCGCTGTCGACCCTCGTTCAGATGGTCAGCGCGGGCATCGGCGTGACGCTCATTCCCGAAATGGCGGTGGGCGTGGAGACGCGGTCAGCCTCGGTCTCGGTGGCGCGCTTCAAGGATCCGCAACCTTCGCGCACCATCGGCATGGTCTGGCGCAAGACCAGTCCGCTGGCGCGACAGCTGATGCAGATCTCCGAGGTGGTGTGCCTGTCGGCGGGAAAGACGCGCGCATCGCAAACGGCATCGGCGCGAAGCTCCCGGAGCTGATCCTCATCGCGTCGACGGACCAGCTTGACCAAAATGTCGCTCATCCGCGACCTCCCGCAACCATCCGTAGTGCGTTGCGAATGCGCTGCAAACGCGTCATGAATCGCGCCCTGTCCTCCCTGCCATGAAAGGTCCGGCCCATGATCAAGCTGTACTGGTCGCCGCGTTCGCGCTCGTTCTCGTCGCTCTGGCTGCTGGAAGAGACCGGGCTGCCCTATGAGCGCGTGCTGACCGATATCTCCACAGGCGCGCAGAAGGCGCCGGACTTTTTGAAGATCAATCCGATGGGCAAGGTGCCGGCGCTGGTCGACGGCGAGGCCGCACTCGGCGAGTCCTCCGCGATCTGCGCCTATATCGCCGATCGCTATCCCGAGACAAAGCTGGCACCGGCCGCCACCGACCCGCGCCGCGCGCGCTATCTGCAATGGCTGTTCTTCTCGCCGAGCTGCATCGAGCCGGCGCTGATCCAGATCTTCACCAAGCTGGACGTACCGACATCCACCGCATCCTGGGGCAGCTCCACGCAGGTGTTCGACGTGCTCGACGCGGCGCTCGCCAAGGGCCCGTGGATTTTGGGCGAAGATTTTTCCGCGGCCGACGTCGCAATCGGCTCCGGCCTGAATTTCGCAGTGCGGCTGTTCAAGATGGTGCCGTCGCGCCCGAGCTTCGACGCCTATATCGAGCGCTGCGTCGCGCGGCCGGCGTTCCAGCGCGCCGAGAAGATCGCGGCGGGATAGCGCACCACGCCCAGATGTCCACGAGCCCATCCACACACGAGCCGCAGGCACAAGAGACACTGCGGCAAGCGGTCGTCAGATTTGCGACGACGCGGCTGCCCGGCATCATGCGGCCCATCCTCGGCATGCGCCGCGAATATCTGCCGCTGCTGCTGGTCTACTTCACCTACGGCGCGCTCGGCATCATCGATGTCAGCCGTGACATGTGGATCAAGGAGCGGCTGGCGCTCACGCCTGCGGAGCTTGCGGGCATCGGCGTGTGGCTCAGCCTGCCCTGGACCGTGAAGATGGTGTTCGGCCAACTCGTCGACAGCGTTCCGATCTTCGGCTCACAACGGCGCGCCTACATACTGATCGGAGCCGGGTTCACCGCGTGCGGCTTGCTGACGCTGGCCGGCGCGGCCGGAGGATGGATCACCTTCGCCCGGATCGATGCGCTCTACATTCTCGGAGCGCTGCTGATCGTGGTCGGGACCGTGATCCAGGACGTGGTTGCGGATGCGATGTCGACCGAGGTCGTCGCCCGCGCGGGGCCAGCTGGTAACGAACGTCCGCAGGACGAGATCCGCGCTGAGCTCGGCATGGTTCAGGTCCTCGGCCGTCTTGCCCTGGGCATCGGCATTCTCGCGGTAGCCGGACTGTCCGGATGGCTCGCCGAGATCGTAAGCCGCGAAACCGTCTTTCTCGTCGGCCTCGTCGTTCCCGCCATATCAGTGGTCGCGGCATTCATGATTCGAACCGAGTCGCACGAACAGCGACCGCTCGACTGGCGCATCCTCGGCGGCGGCATCGGCTTCGGGGCCATCGTTCTTGCCGTCGCGCTCGGCGGCATGCCGTTCGCGCAGGAGTTCACCTTCGCCCTGTCGATGCTGGTGATCTGCACCATGCTGTACTTCGTGACGCGCGAGCTCGACGCGGCGACAAGGCGCGCCATCCTGTTCGCGAGCATCATCATCTTCGCCTTCCGCGCCACGCCTTCGGTCGGAGACGGCTATTTCTGGTGGACGCTCGACGTGCTCAAGTTCGACGAGTCCTTCTACGGCAGCCTGCGCCAGACCTCGGCCATCATCGGCATCGTCGCGATGTGGGTCTACAGCAAGCAGCTGACGGAATATTCTGTCGCCAAGGTGCTGCTGTGGCTGGCCATCGCCGGTGCGGTCCTGTCGCTGCCGAATATCGGCCTGTTCTTCGGCTTGCATCACTGGACCGAGGCGAACTTTGGATTTGGCGCGCGTGCCATCGCAGTCCTTGACGCCGCGGCGGCCTCACCCTTCGCACAACTCAGCATGATTCCACTGCTGACACTGATCGCGCTCTATGCACCGGAAGGTCATCGCGCGACCTGGTTCGCACTGATGGCGTCGCTGATGAATCTGGCGCTCGTCGCAGGCCAGCTTCAGACAAAATACCTCAACCAGATTTTCGTCGTGCAGCGCGGCGAGTACACGGAGCTCGGCTCGCTGCTGATCGTCGCGAGCGTGCTTGGCCTCGTCGTGCCCGTCGGGGCGATCATCCTGTTCGGTCGGCGCACGTGACGCCAAGCGCCCTTTCCAGCCGCCAATAAAAAAGCCCCGGCGAACCGGGGCTTTTTCATTCAGACTTGTAAGATCAGTAGCGGGCCACAACCGGGCCGCCGAAACGATAGTTCACGCGGAGCGTGAGCATGTCCACGTCCTGGCTGATGCGATTGGCCGCACCGGCAACGATCGGATTGGCGACCGAGAACGAGTTGTTCGCGTGGCCCATGAACAGATGGTCGTACTCGACGCCGACCGACCAGTTCGGCGTGAAGCCGTACTCGAAGCCGGCGCCGACGGCTGCGCCCCAGCGGGTCGAGGTCGCGGAAGCCACGGTCACGCCACCGGCGGTCGTCCAGATGTCATGACGGTTGCCGGTCACGGCAGCGCCGCCCTTCACGTAGAGCAGGGCGGAGTTGAAGGCCCAGCCGAGCTGGCCGGTGATCAGGCCGATGCCGTCCGTCTTGGTCGTGGTCGAGAAAGCCGGGTTGATCGCGCTGAGGCGCGAGCTCTTCATGTCAGCCCAGTCGCCTTGGCCTTCGAGGCCGAACACGAACTGGCCAGCCTGCCAGCGGTAGCCGAGCTGACCGCCGATGACACCGCCCGAGCGCGTGCTGCAGCCATCGGCAACGACGGCGCCGGCAGCGGGAACGAAGTCCCAGCAATTGCGGCTCTGGCCCCAGCCACCGTTCGCACCGACGTAGAAGCCGGTCCAGTTGTACACCGGGAGCGGAAGCGGCGCGCGCGGGGCCTTCATGGCCATGTCAGCGGCGCTGGCCGAACCAGCCAGACCCAAGGTGATGGCAGCTGCGAGCAGAATCTTTTTCATTGAAATGTCCCCAAGCCCAGTTGTCGTTGCGGTCGATGTCCTCGGGGCGGGAACATGCGGGACAATTCGTAACCAGCCCTTAATTTGGCGTGCCCTTTTGGCAACACCCGGGGAACAAACGCGCGCGCCTGCGTCTGCCGTTCGCACAGGCGAAAATGGCAGGACGAGGCAATTCTGAAGAAGAGCGGTGGAGTTCGCGGCCCTAGTCCGGCGTCTTCAAATCGTCCGGCCGCGGCATCAGGACGATGTTGTAGCCGGAATCGACATAGTGGATCTCGCCGGTGACGCCGCCGGAGAGATCCGACAGCAGGTACAGCGCCGAGCCGCCGAGCTCATCGAGCGTGACGCCGCGGCGAAGCGGCGAATGCTTCTGCATGAAGGCGAACATCGCGCGCGCCTCGCCGATGCCGGAGCCGGCGAGCGTGCGGATTGGACCTGCGGAGATCGCGTTGACGCGGATGCCGCGCGGTCCGAAATCGGAAGCAAGATAGCGCACCGAGGCTTCGAGCGCCGCCTTGGCCACGCCCATCACATTGTAGTTCGGCATCGACCGCTCGGACGCGCCGAAAGTCAGCGTGATCATGCTGCCGCCGTCCGTCATCATCTCGGCAGCGCGCTTTGCCACCTCGGTGAAGGAGAAGCAGGAGATCACCATGGTGCGCGAAAAGTTCTCGCGGCTGGTGTCGGCGTAGCGGCCCTTCAGCTCGTTCTTGTCGGCAAAGCCAATGGCGTGAATGACGAAATCGAGCTTGCCCCATTTTTCGCGCAGCGCATCGAAAGTCGCATCGACGCTGGCGATGTCCTCGACGTCGCAGGGCAGCACCAGCTCGACGCCGAGTTGCTCCGCCAGCGGCTTGACGCGCTTGCCGAGGGCTTCGCCCTGGAAGGTGAAGGCAAGCTCGGCGCCGTGGGCATGCAGCGTCTTCGCCATGCCCCAGGCGATCGAATGATCATTGGCGATGCCCATGATCAGACCGCGCTTGCCCTTCATCAATCCTTCCATCAGCTGGTCGCTCCCATCATTCCGGCGTCATCGCCCGCGAGCGCGGGCGATCAGATATTCCAGAGACAATTATTGTAGACCGAGAGGCCGCGGCGCACTGGATGCCCCGCTTTCGCGGGGCATGACAGCGTGCTGGGTTGGCT
>JAEWBW010000022.1 GCA_023390955.1 Pseudomonadota bacterium | reverse complement strand
GCTCAAGGGCCGTGCGGTGGAAGCATGACCGCTCACATGCTGACGCGATCGCTGGACCGCGGCGCGACGATCTTCCTCGTCATCGTTGCCGCCTGCGGCATCCTCATCCCGCTGTCCAACCTGCTGCTGCCGACCAATTCGTTCCTGCACGTGCCGACCTATCTGGTGGCGCTGTGGGGCAAATATGTCTGCTACGCCCTGCTGGCGCTCTCGATCGACCTGATCTGGGGCTATTGCGGCATCCTCTCGCTCGGCCATGGCGCCTTCTTCGCGCTCGGCGGCTACGCCATGGGCATGTATCTGATGCGTCAGATCGGCACCCGCGGCGTCTACGGCAATCCGATCCTGCCCGACTTCATGGTGTTCCTGAACTACTCCAAGCTGCCCTGGTACTGGTACGGCTTCGACATGTTCTGGTTCGCCGCGCTGATGGTGCTGGTCGTGCCGGGCCTGCTCGCCTTCTGCTTCGGCTGGCTCGCCTTCCGCTCCCGCGTCACCGGCGTCTATCTCTCGATCATCACGCAGGCGATGACCTACGCGCTGCTGCTGGCCTTCTTCCGCAACGATTTCGGCTTCGGCGGTAACAACGGCCTGACCGACTTCAAGGACATCCTGGGTTTCAACGTGCAGGCCGAGGGCACCCGCGCGACGCTGTTCATGCTGAGCTGCCTGGCGCTGATCGTCGGCTTCCTGATCTGCCGCGCCATCGTCTCGTCCAAGCTCGGCAAGGTGCTGATCGCGGTGCGCGACGCGGAATCGCGCACCCGCTTCCTCGGCTACCGGGTCGAATCCTACAAGCTGTTCGTGTTCACGGTGTCGGCCTGCATGGCCGGCGTCGCCGGCGCGCTCTACGTGCCGCAGGTCGGCATCATCAATCCCTCCGAGTTCGCTCCGGGCAATTCGATCGAGGCGGTGATCTGGGTCGCGGTCGGCGGCCGCGGCACGCTGGTCGGCGCCGCGCTCGGCGCCGTCGTCGTCAACTACGCCAAGACGTTCTTCACCTCGGGCATGCTCGCGCCCTACTGGCTGTTCATGCTGGGTGCACTGTTCATCCTGGTGACGCTGCTGCTGCCCAAGGGCATCGTCGGCACCTTCAATGCCTGGTGGGAGCCGTGGAAGGCCAAGCGGGATTCTGCGGCCGCGTCCAGCGCGGCGGCTGAAGACGGCGTCACCGAACCGAAGATGGCGGAGTAGCGGTCATGAACGTCATGGACAACCGCGCGACCTCCGCGATCCTCTATCTCGACGGCGTGCACGTCTCGTTCGACGGCTTCCACGCCATCAACAATCTGTCGCTGACGCTCGAGCCCGGCGAGATGCGCGCCATCATCGGTCCCAACGGCGCCGGCAAGACCACGATGATGGACATCATCACCGGCAAGACCAAGCCGGACGAGGGCGTGGTGCTGTTCGACGGCATCACCGACCTCACGCGCCTCGACGAGACCCGCATCGCCGAGCTCGGCATCGGCCGCAAATTCCAGAAGCCGACGGTGTTCGAGAGCCAGACGGTCGAGGACAATCTGCTGCTCGCGCTCAACGTCGATCACTCCGTTCGCGGCACGCTGTTCTGGCGCGGCAGCAAGGCCGAGTCGGAGCGCATCGAGAAGGTGCTGGAGACCATCCGCCTCACCGAGGCGCGGGGCCGCTTGGCCGGCAGTCTCAGCCATGGTCAGAAGCAATGGCTCGAGATCGGCATGCTGCTGGCGCAGGATCCAAAGTTATTGTTGGTCGACGAGCCCGTGGCCGGCATGACCGACGTCGAGACGCATCTGACGGCGGAGCTGCTGAAGGAGATCAACAAGACCCACACCGTCATGGTAGTGGAGCACGACATGACCTTCGTCCGCGAGCTCGGCGTGAAAGTCACCTGCCTGCACGAAGGTACGGTGCTGGCGGAAGGAACCATCGACCAGGTCTCGTCCAACGAGCGGGTCATCGAAGTGTATCTGGGACGCTGAGCGATGCTGGACGTCAAGGACATCAATCTCTACTACGGTGCCGCACAGGCGCTGCGCGGCGTTTCCATCGCGGCGGAGCCCGGCAAGGTCACCTGCGTGCTCGGGCGCAACGGTGTCGGCAAGACCTCGCTGCTGCGCGCCATGGTCGGGCAGTACCCGATCTCGTCGGGCTCGATCATGTTCGACGGCGACGACATCACCGCGTTGAAGCCGTATGAGCGCGCCCGCAAGGGCATCGGCTTCGTGCCGCAGGGCCGCGAGATCTTTCCGCTGCTGACCGTGGAGGAAAACCTCAAGACCGGCTTCGGTCCGCTCAAGCGCGAGCACCGCCACATTCCGGACGACGTGTTCTCGCTCTTCCCGGTGCTCGAATCCATGCTCGGCCGGCGCGGCGGCGATCTCTCCGGCGGCCAGCAACAGCAGCTTGCGATCGGCCGCGCCCTGGTGATGCGGCCAAAGCTTCTTCTGCTCGACGAGCCGACCGAGGGCATCCAGCCCTCGATCATCAAGGACATCGGCCGTGCGATCTCCTATTTGCGCAATCTCGGCAGCATCGCCATCGTGCTGGTCGAACAATATCTCGACTTTGCCTGCGAACTCGGCGACAGTTTTGCCGTGATGGATCGTGGCGCGGTCAAGTTTACCTGTGACCGCGCAAGCCTCGATCCGAGCGAGATCAGCCGCCAGATGGCGCTGTAAGCTCAGGGATTCTGCAGCGACCGGCTGGGGAGGCGGATGCGCGGCGACGTTTCAGCGAGCCTGTCGACATTCGAGGCCAACCGCGCCCGCGGCGCGGTGCGCTTCGACGTGCATGCGCGTGACGGCGTCACGCGGCGCGGTGTCCTGCATGAATCCGGCTCGCTGCGGGTGCGCTTCCCGTCGCCGGAAGATACGGGCCTGTCGGGCGTATTCGTCAACACCGCTGGCGGCGTTGCCGGCGGCGATCGCTTCGACATCGGGATCGATGCCGACCAGGGCGCCCGCCTGACGCTGACGACTGCCGCGGCAGAAAAAGTCTATCGCGCGCCGGGGCCGGCGGCGCAGCTCAATATCAGCTTGAAGGCGAAGGCCGGGGCGCATCTCGCCTGGCTGCCGCAGGAAACCATCCTGTTTGATCGTGCCCGCGTGCAGCGACGTTTCGACATTGATCTGGACGAGACAGCCTCGCTCCTGCTCTGCGAGATCGTGGTGTTCGGCCGCGCCGCCATGGGCGAGCGGATGGCGCAGGGCGAGTTCGTCGACCGCTGGCGGATGCGCCGCGGCGGCAGGCTGGTGTTCGCCGAGACCGTCAGGCTCGATGGCGATATCGGCAGCAAGTTGGCGCGATCCGCGGTCGCCAAGGGGGGCGCCGCGATCGGCACGGCGCTGATCGTGCCCGGCGACGAAGCGCTGATCGAGCGCATCCGGGAAGGATCGGACGCGTTCGCCGGCGAGGTCGGGATATCCGCCTGGAACGGCTTTGCAATGGCGCGGTTCTGTGCCCAAGATGCGGCCGCGTTGCGCGCCGACATGATGGCCGTGCTGGCGCGCACCGGCACGACATTGCCGCGGCTGTGGCTGAATTGATCGGACAAGATACAAAGAGCAGAGATTTCGCATGAACCTGTCTCCCCGCGAAAAGGACAAGCTTCTGATTTCGATGGCGGCCATCGTGGCGCGACGCCGCCTCGATCGCGGCGTCAAGCTCAACCATCCCGAAGCGATCGCGATCATCTCCGATTTCATCCTCGAGGGTGCACGCGACGGCCGCACGGTGGCCGAGCTGATGCAGTCCGGCGCTCAGGTGCTGACCCGCGACCAGGTGATGCCGGGCATTCCCGAGATGATCCACGACATCCAGGTCGAAGCGACGTTTCCGGACGGCACAAAGCTCGTCACCGTCCACGAGCCGATCCGATAGGAGCGAAGGCATGATCCCCGGCGAACTTTTCATCAAGGACGGCGACATCGAGCTCAATGCCGGCCGCAAGACCGTGACGCTGACCGTGGCCAACACCGGCGACCGCCCGATCCAGGTCGGCTCGCACTACCATTTCTTCGAGACCAATCCCGCGCTGAAGTTCGACCGCAAGAAAGCCCGCGGCATGCGCCTCGACATCGCCGCCGGCACCGCCGTCCGCTTCGAGCCCGGCCAGACCCGCGACATCCAGCTCGTCGCCATGGCCGGTAAGAAGACCATCTACGGTTTCCGTGGCGACGTGATGGGGAAGCTGTGAGCGTAAGCTGAGGCGAATGCTGTGATCCACAGTGAGGTGAGCACTCTGGTCGGGCTCCCTCCCCCCTTGCGGGGGAGGGCAGGGGAGGGGGGTATGCCACACGACGAGGTCTCTCCGTTACAAAGAACCCGCGCTAGGCGGTTGCGGCGCGCGATGACGCGTGCGGAGACGTTGTTGTGGCGTCATCTCAAGGCGCACCGGCTCGCTCGCCTCGGCTTTCGCCGACAAGCTCCGATGGGTAACTACATCGCCGATTTCGTCGCACACGCCTGCAAGCTTGTGATCGAAGTCGATGGCGAAAGTCACGACTTCGCGGAGCGTCTTCGCCACGATGAGAAGCGCGACGAATGGTTCGCGTCTCGCGGCTACCGCGTGTTGCGCTTCACCAACGAGGACGTGATGAAGAATCTGGAGGGTGTGGCGCTTGCCATCCTTCAGGCAGCGGAGCCCGGAGCACCCCCCTCCCTGACCCTCCCCCGCAAGGGGGGAGGGAACGGAGAGAGCGGTGCGTCTGATGGCTTGGAGGAAGCATGACCGTGCTCTCTGCTGTCCGTCTCATCTCCGAAGCCGCCGAGCTGGCTGCGCGCCGGCATAATGGCATGGCGCGGAAGGGGCGGGGGAGCGAACCTTACATCAATCATCTCGCCGAGGTCGCGAACCTGCTGGCGACGGCGACGGATGGCGCCGATGCCGAACTGGTCGCGGCCGGCTGGCTGCACGATGCGATCGAGGACACCGAGACCACGCGCGAGGAACTCGCGCAAAAATTCTCCGAGCGTGTCGCCTCCCTCGTGGTCGAATGCACCGACGACATGAGCCTGCCGAAGGCCGAGCGGCGGCGGCGTCAGGTCGTCGAAGCGCCCAAAAAATCCCCCGGCGCCAAGCTGATCAAGATCGCCGACAAGGTCAGCAATATCGGCGTGCGCATTCATGCCGATCCCACGGCGGAAGAGCGCGACGATCTCACCGACTACACGGGCTGGGCCGAGCAGGTCGTTGCCGGCTGCCGCGGCGGCAGTCATTGGCTCGATCAAAAATTCGACGAAACGGTGCAGCGGGCGAGGGCCTCGCTGTGAGCGCCATCAAAACATTCAAACGCAAACGGGGCTTGTGATGTCCGTCAAGATCAAACGTTCCGTCTATGCCGACATGTTCGGTCCGACCACCGGCGATAAGGTGCGGCTTGCCGACACCGATCTCATCATCGAGGTCGAGAAGGATTTCACCACCTATGGCGAGGAGGTGAAGTTCGGCGGGGGCAAGGTGATCCGCGACGGCATGGGGCAGTCGCAGGTCACCAACAAGCAGGGTGCGGCCGACACCGTCATCACCAACGCGCTGATCGTCGACCATTGGGGCATCGTGAAGGCTGACGTCGCCATCAAGGAGGGCATGATCTCGGCGATCGGCAAGGCCGGCAATCCCGATATCCAGCCCGGCGTCACCATCGTCATCGGCCCCGGCACCGACGTGATCGCGGGCGAGGGGAAGATCCTCACTGCCGGCGGCTTCGACAGCCACATCCATTTCATCTGCCCGCAGCAGATCGAGCACGCGCTGATGTCCGGCGTCACCTCGATGCTCGGCGGCGGCACCGGTCCGTCGCACGGCACCTTTGCCACCACCTGCACGCCGGGTCCCTGGCACATCGCGCGGATGATCCAGTCGTTTGACGCCTTCCCGGTCAATCTCGGCATTTCCGGCAAGGGCAATGCCTCGCGTCCCGCGGCGTTGGTCGAGATGGTCAAGGCCGGCGCCTGCGCATTGAAGCTGCACGAGGACTGGGGCACGACGCCGGCCGCGATCGACAATTGCCTGTCGGTGGCCGACGATCACGACATCCAGGTCATGCTGCATTCGGACACGCTCAACGAGTCCGGCTTCGTCGAGGACACCATCAAGGCATTCAAGGGCCGCACCATCCACGCCTTCCACACCGAAGGCGCCGGCGGCGGCCACGCCCCCGACATCATCAAGGTCGCGGGGCTGAAGAACGTGCTGCCGTCCTCGACCAATCCGACGCGGCCCTTCACCCGCAACACCATCGACGAGCATCTCGACATGCTGATGGTGTGCCACCACCTCGATCCCTCCATCGCCGAGGATCTGGCATTCGCGGAAAGCCGCATCCGCAAGGAGACCATCGCCGCGGAAGACATCCTGCACGATCTCGGCGCGCTCTCGATGATGTCCTCGGACTCGCAGGCCATGGGCCGGCTCGGCGAAGTCATCATCCGGACATGGCAGACCGCCGACAAGATGAAGAAGCAGCGCGGGTCGCTGCCGCAGGACAAGGGCAAGGACAACGACAATTTCCGCGTCAAGCGCTACATCGCCAAGTACACCATCAACCCCGCGATCGCGCACGGCGTGTCGAAACTGATCGGCTCGGTGGAGAAGGGCAAGCTCGCCGATCTCGTGCTGTGGTCGCCGGCCTTCTTCGGCGTCAAGCCGGACTGCATCATCAAGGGCGGCTCGATCGTCGCCGCCCCCATGGGCGATCCCAACGCCTCGATCCCGACGCCGCAGCCGGTGCACTACCAGCCGATGTTCGCAGCCTTCGGCAAGGCGCGCACGGCATCCTCGGTGGTGTTCAGCTCCAAGGCGGCGATCGCGGGCGGCCTCGCCCGCAAGCTCGGCATCGAGAAGAAGCTCTATGCCGTGCAGAACACGCGCAGCAGGATCTCCAAGAAGAGCATGATCCACAACGACGCCACGCCCGATATCGAGGTCGATCCAGAGACCTACGAGGTGCGCGCCGACGGCGAGCTCCTGACCTGCGCGCCGGCCGAGGTCCTGCCGATGGCGCAGCGTTATTTCATGTACTGAAATAGCGCCTGAACGCATGTTCCTGACCTGACAGGGATCGGATTTTTCCGGTTTTGAGTTCGATCCCGCCTGGTCTAATGTCCCGCCCGGTATCTGAACCAGAAGAAAAGCCGGGAGATTTTTCGTGATCTACGTCGTCGCCACCCTGACCATCAAGCCCGAAACGCGTGCCGAATTCATTGCCGCCGCCACCGCCTGCATCAAGGAGACCCGGAAGGAGCCCGGCAATATCGCCTACGACATGCATGAGAGCGTCACCGATCCCGCCAAGATGGTGTTCGTCGAGCAGTGGGAAAATGCCGAGGCGCTGGTGCCGCATCGTGGCATGGAGCACATGAAGACGTTCGGCCGCGTGGCCGTGAAGTGCTTCGCGGCGCCGCCGAAGATCGAAGTGATCACGCCGGAAAAAGTCGACGTCCGCTGAACAAGAACAGAGGGAATAACCCCATGATCTACGTCATCGCCACCACGCAGATGAAGCCGGAAAACAAGGACGACTTCATCAAGGGGCACAAGGCCTGCACCGCCGAGACGCTCAAGGAGAAGGGCTGCCTCTCCTATGACGGCAATGTCAGCGTCAACAACCCCAACACCTATGTCGTGGTCGAGCGCTGGGAGACCCGCGAGGATCTCAATGCTCACGGCAGGGCGCCGCACATGAAGGTCTGGCGCGAATACTCCGCGCAGATGAAGACGCAGCCGACGGTGATCGAAATCATCAGCGACGGCAAGGTCGAGAAGTTCTGAGGATAACAGCGCATGATCCGGGCAACGCAGGTTAGGGGACAGCACCGTTTCACCGAAGCCGCAGCCGACACCGTCGTGCTCGACTTCGACGACCGGCATCGCCGCCGCATGGCGATGACGGGCACGCGCGGTCTCGAATTCCTGCTTGACCTCGAAAACGCCGTCGCGCTCCGCGGCGGCGATGCGCTGGTGCTGGAGGACGGGCGGCTGGTCGAGGTGGTCGCGGCGCCCGAGCCGCTGCTGGAAATCCGCGGCCAGGATCCGCACCACCTCATCCGCGTCGCCTGGCATCTCGGCAATCGCCACCTGCCGACGCAGCTGATGGCCAAGAGCCTGCGCATCCGGCGCGACCACGTCATCGAGGCCATGGTGAAGGGGCTCGGCGCCCGCGTGATCGAGATCGAGGCGCCGTTCGATCCCGAGGGCGGGGCCTATGCCGAGGCCAGCCACGCGCACGATCACGGGCACCACGATCATGATCACCATGATCATGCGCATCATGGTCACGGTCACCACGACCATGGCCACCCCCATGATCACGATCACGGTCATCACCACGACCACGGTCATCACCATCATGACCATGCCGGGCATGATCATCATGCCCACGATCATGTTCACGACGAGCATTGCACGCACGACCACCATCACGGCCACAGCCATGCTCATGACCACAAATGAGCCGGCCGACGCCGCGCGCCTGACGGAGCGTGAGGCGGCGGCGTTGTACCGGCTGATGACGTGGCTGTCGCCGGCCTTTCCCGTCGGCGGCTTCTCCTACTCCAGCGGAATCGAATGGGCGGTGGAAGCTGGCGACATCACGGACGTCGCGACGCTCGCCGACTGGCTCGATGCGATGCTGACGGACGGCGCCGGCTTCTGCGACGCGACGTTCCTGGTCCACGCGTTTCGCGCGGCCGAAACCGGCGAGGACGACCGGCTGCATGAGGTGGCGGAGCTCGCCGCGGCCTTCGTGCCCTCGCGCGAGCGCCAGCTCGAGACCGTCTCGCAGGGGCGCGCCTTCATCGACATCGCGCGCGCCGCATGGGATGCGGACGGGCTGGATGCCATGGTCGCCGCCTGCGGCGGCCCGCTGGTCTATCCCGTTGCCGTCGGCGTGGTCGCGGCGAGCCACGGCGTCCGGCTCGAGCCGACGCTGCACGCCTTCCTGCACGCGGTGGTCTCGAACTGGATCTCGGCCGCAAGCCGTCTCGTCCCGCTCGGCCAGACCGACAGCCAGCGCGTGCTCGTCAAGCTGGAGGCCGCGGTCGCAGCGACTGCCAATCGTGCGCTGAATGCGACATTGGATGATCTCGGCAGTGCGACCTTCCGCGCCGACCTCGCCAGCCTGCGGCACGAAACGCAATATACGCGGCTGTTCAGATCGTGAGTTGAGGGTGCGGCCGCGGATGAGGATCTTGTTGGGAGCCCTGGTTGCTGCCGCGGCGTCTGCGCCGGCGTTTGCCGGTGGCAGCCTGGGGATGGAGGACCTGCTGGAGCGCGTTGCGAACCAGCCCCGGCTCGTCGCAGAGATAAAGGCTGCGCTCGCCAGCAATGCGCTCTCGGTCGATGATCTCGGCTGCTACGGCGGGCGGTTCGGTCACAATTGGCCAAACCTGACAGGCTTGCGCGCCGCGCCCTACGATTGCGAGATCGGCAAGCGCGTGGTGACCATCAGCGCGGATCAGGTGTTTTTCGACAACAAGGGACGTAAGCTCGGTAATCTCAGGACGGCCAACCCCAAACGCGCGGAAACGTTCAAGGAAAGCAATTTCAAGTGGACGTGGCGGGACGTGAAGCCGAACGACGCCAATCCTGAAGACGTCAAGCCGGAGCAGAAAGGCAAGAAATGAGCAAGAAGTTGAATGGCCCCCTGCGTGTCGGCGTCGGCGGCCCCGTCGGCTCGGGCAAGACCGCGCTGATGGACCTGCTCTGCAAGACCATGCGCGAGCGCTACGACATCGCCGCGATCACCAACGACATCTACACCAAATGGGACGCGGAATTCCTGGTGCGCTCGGGCTCGCTGACGCCGGACCGTATCGCCGGCGTCGAGACCGGCGGCTGTCCGCACACCGCGATCCGCGAGGATGCCTCGATGAATCTCGCGGCGGTTGCGGACATGCGCGCAAAATTTCCCGGTCTCGACCTGGTGCTGATCGAATCCGGCGGCGACAATCTCGCCGCCACCTTCTCGCCCGAGCTTGCCGATATCACCATCTATGTGATCGACGTCGCCGCCGGCGACAAGATTCCGTCCAAGGGCGGGCCCGGCATCACGCGGTCGGACCTGCTGGTCATCAACAAGATCGACCTCGCGCCGCATGTCGGCGCCTCCCTTGAGAAGATGGAGACCGACGCCAAGCGGATGCGCGGTGAACGTCCGTTCGTCATGACCAATCTGAAGAAGAGCTACGGGCTCGACCGTATCGTCGGGTTTATCGAGACCAAGGGCGGTCTGCGCGCCGCGACATGAGGCCGGACTGATACGTCTCGTTCATGATATCTGCGGCAAAATGCGCTCGCGGGAACCAATGCCGGGGGATGGTCGTTATCGAACTCCGGTGCCGGGAGCGCTGACGTGGTGCGCTGTATTCATGTGAGCCGATTAAGCTTTCCGATTAACCCAAGTTGCGTCCCGATGGCTCCTCCTTCATTATCGCCCAAGGTATCTCCCAAAGTCAGGTCTCACTCTCGGCAGAGGGCCGTGCGAGCGCCGTTCAGATGCTCCGTATTCATGACCAGCCTCTCACCGTCTTCTGAGTAAGCAGTGGTCCGGCTGGGATTCATTATCGGCTTTATTGCGCTGCTCGGGGTGCTGCTCTCCGGGCTCGCGGCTTATCGTGTCCACGATCAGGAGCTGACGATCGACCGCATCGCGCTGGCGCGTGCGATCGACGTGCATGCAAGCCTGGTGCAGGACCGCCTGACCGAGCGCGAGCTGCTGGCGCGCGTGGCGTCCGGCCTGTTCCGCGCGCCGTCCGTGATCAAGCCGAACATGCTGGAGCCGCTGCGCTCGGCGATCTACGCCTTCAAGACCGATTTCGTGGTCGCCGGCTGGATCGCCCGGCTGCAGCCGTCCGAGCTTCCCGCCGCGCAGGCGGCCATCGCCGCGGCCGGCTTTCCCAACCCGGTCATTCGCGGCTACGACGACAAGCCGCTCGATCCGGCCCAGCTCACCGGCCCGGTCGACGTGCTGATGGATCTGGAGCCGCGCAGCGACGTCACAAAGCAGCTGCCGGGCCGCTCCTATGCGCTCGATCCGGTGCGTTCGGCGATGCTGGAGCGCGCCAGGAAAGAGAAGCGGTCGGTGGCCTCGGACCCGGTGCCGCTGCTGCGCTCGCCCGGCCTGATCGGGATCATCGTGGCTGCGCCCGTCATCCCCGAAGGCGCCGGCGAGCCGGCCGGATTCGTCACGTTTTCCTACGAGCTCGCCACCTTGATGCTGACCAACGATGATCTGTCGGTGTTCTCCGTTGCGCTGAAGGATCCGCGCACGGCGGACACCGAGCTTCTGGCCAATGACCAGGGCGCCGTCAGCTCCCGGGCGATTTCGCCGGCAAGAACCGGACCCTCGGCGGCGCGGACCGTCAGCTTCGGCGGCCGCGACTGGCAGCTCAGCTATTACGCAAAAACCAATTCGGTGCGCCGTGCCGAGCAGACCGCCGTCATCGTCGCGGCGATCGGCTTCGCCATCACGGCGATGGTCTGCGGCCTGTTCGGCTATGTCGCCTACAATAATCTCCGCCTCAGCCGCGAGATCCAGGTGCGCATCGGCTTCGAGCGGCGGCTGACGGCCGTCATCGACGAGCTGAACCACCGCGTGAAGAACATCCTTGCGGTGATCCAGTCGATCGTGACGCGCACGCTGCGCCATGGCTCCGACATCGACGTCGCGCGCGAGCTGCTGATCGGGCGCATCCACGCCATGTCGAACGTGGTCTCGCTCTTGAGCGAGAGCCAGTGGCAGGGCGTGAAGCTGCGGGGCCTGTTCGAGGCGCGCGCCATCCCGCATGCCGACCGCATCGCCGTCAGCGGGCCCGACATCGCCGTCAGCGCGCGCGCCGCCCAGAGCCTGTCGCTGCTGTTCTTCGAGCTCGCCTCGCATTCCGACGAGGGCTTGTCGCTGGTCGGCAAGCACCCGCACATCACCGCGACCTGGACGGTGAGCGAGGGCGAGAAGGATCAGGTCTTCCATTTCCGCTGGGAGGAGCAGAACACCAGCGAGGCGACGCGTCGCCCCGATTCCGATTTCGGCCTGATCCTGCTCGATCGCGTCGCGCCCGAAGCGCTCGGCGGCACCGCCAAGCGCTACTTCACGGACGCCAGCTACGTCTACGAGCTGACCGCGCCGATGGAGACCGTCGTCGACATGACCGAGCGCGACCGCACCGACAAGATTTCCGCGCCGGTCAAGCCAGTGCGCTGATACGAGCGCGCCGCGATCAGCGAATGGCGGTTGCGCTCTTCATCAGTGCGACCAGCTGACTTTGCTGGCTCGTGCCGGTCTTGCGAAAGATCTGCTCGAGATAGGAGCGCGCCGTCGCAACCTTGATGCCGCTCTGTTCTGCCGCGGTCTTGCGCGGAAGACCGGCGGACGGACTCACTGCCAGCTTGGCCTCGGCAGGCGTCAGGTCGAACAGGCCCGACAGCAGGCTTGGCGCGGGAACGAGCGCACTCGGCTTGGCCGGCGTGAACACCAGGATGGTGTCGCCGCCGGAAAAGATGTCCCTCGCGGAACGCAACAGCGGCAGCACATGCAGGACGCCCGGTGCCGTGTCGCCGACGCTGGCGATCGGGATCGAGCGTACCGCATTTACGGCGGCGCCACTCTCGCGAAGGGCGCTTTGCAGCAGTTCATTCGCACGTGCCTGCGCGATGGTGACGCGATCCCCGACACCGATGCTGAAGAGATCGGAAAACTTCAGGAACGATTGGTTCGTCGCTATCGCCTTGCCGTTGACGCAGACGGTTGCGGCAAGGCCGAGCGCATCGAGGGCGGCGACGGTGCCGTTTGCCCGCTCGATTCCCAGCCGGGCTGCGATCAGTCCGGCCCGCGCCAGATGCGGGCGCAGGGCGTTGAGGCGCGCGAGTTCTTCAGCCTCGTACCGGCCCGCGCCAACGCCCTTCTGAAGCACGTATATCGCGATCTCCCCGGTCGGCATCGGCACCGCCGTGCAGACATGGGCGCCGATGCCGCGCGCGCGCAGCCGCTGGCGTATCGGATCGTTTTCGATTTCCGCAGCTGACATGTAGTCGTCAACTTCGACAAAGCTGTTCGGCTTCGTGTCGCACATGCGCACGACCGACGTCGAAAAACGAAGATCCGGATTGGCCAGAAACTCTCGCAGGAGATCCTGCAGATTGTCGAGCGTCACGCCACTGGCGGCGCCGTCTTCACCGAAGAGGAAGAGCGTCGAGCCAATCGAGTTAGATGTTGCGGCGAGATCGGATAGGAGCTTTGGCCAGAGTTCGGGAACGAAGGCGGCCTCATACACAAAATCAATAATTTCCACGGGCATTCCAAAAGTCATTGGGCAGTGCAATGACATCAGCCTAACTGATTGCTTTCTCGCCTCGCAAGCCTGCTCAGGGTTCCATTGAAGCCGGGACGGGCGAATGCTGCGCCGTGCAGCAAGCGCGAAGCGCGTTGCCGGCAGGACGATCGCGCCACGAGCGGTGCAACCTTTGCCTGTGGCTCAATTGCCGCAATCCAGGAAAAGCACGGCGTGACGCGCCCATTACCGGCATATGCCGGTATCGGCCGACCGGGCGCTGACCAATCTGGAGGAGTTGGCGATTCTCAACATTAGAAAACAGGCATCGCCTTAACGGTGCCGATTGCCCTGCAGGTCCTTTATGCCATCGCAAATGATCGCTGCCCTGAATTTGATCAATCGGCCCTTTTGGAATTCTTCATCACGCAAGCGGGGACACACATTCCGGAACATCTGCCTGCTGGGTTCCGCGCTCGGCGGATCGCTGGCCTTCATCGGCGAGGCCCATAGCCAGGCATTCAATGCAACGCCGACCGTCCAGGATGGAAACGTCAGCACCAACCGGGCCGATCCCGACGGTCCGGGCACCGAGAGGATCACGGTCGATGCGCCGGGCGCCGTGATCGACCCGCCTGCCGCGGTCGTTTCGTGGGCTTTGAATAACAATCAATTCCTGTTTCCGGGCCACACCGCGACGTTTCAGGGAGCGCCGGGAAATGGCAACTACGTCGTGCTCAATCGGCTGAATTCGGGCCAGTCAGGAACGTTCGTTATCGACGGCACAATCGTCGGCCGCCTGAGCCCATCGAACGCGATTGCCGCGGGCACCCTCGCGTTTTCGGTTTCGTCGCTGCAGAGACAATCCATTACCGTAGGCTCCAACGCTGTCTTCGATGTCAATCGTCTGAAATTTCAGGACGACCCCGCCTATGCCGGCGGCACCCAGAGCGTGACGTGGGACGGGACGTTCACGACACGGGCCACGGGCGGCGGTCTCATCCTGGTCAACACCGACTTCACCGCCGCGGGCGGCTCGATCGACAAATCGGCAGGCGTCTCGTCCACGTTTCTGGACCTGCAGAACTCCTTTTTTCATCTGGGAAATACGGCTCTCGGCATTGACGCCATCCAGATGACGGGGAGCGCCCTTTCCTTCAACGGAGGTGCGGTCGACGAGGCGCGTACACTCGCGCAGGCGTTCACCCTCAACGGCACGAATTTCATAGAGGCCGAAGACTCGCGCAAGCTGACGCTCACCGGAGCGATCGATGGCGCGGGCTCGCTGAGCGTCACGGGTTTCGCCGTTCTGGCCGGTGTGAATACCTATACGGGCTCGACGACTGTGATCGACGGTACGCTGCAGGTGAGCGGGTCGATCGCCAACACATCCAGCATCATTGTGCAGACCGGCGGCATGCTGCAGGTCGACAATGCCGGGGCGCTGGGGGCGGCGCCGGTGATGCTGCAGCAGAACGGCGCGCTTCGCACCACATTCAATGGAACATTCGCGAACGCTCTCACCTTCGACGCGCTCTCCGTCGGCAGGGTGTCCGCAGCCGCCGGGACGCAGGTGACCCTCGCCGGTCCCGTTTCCATGGGCGGCAACACGATTGCAAGGTTCGGCTCGTCGACGGACACCGGCACAGTCGTTTATCAGGCGAATGGCGGCGTTGGGGACCTGACATCCCAAGTGCTGGTTGCAGGCGGCAAGCTCCTCGTGAACAGCACGCTCACGGCCCCCGCAATGATCACGGTCAACTCGGGCGCCACGCTTGGCGGCACAGGCACGTTGGGAAATACCACCATCAATAGCGGCGGCATCTTCGCGCCGGGTCCCGCGGGAGCGCCGGGATCGATGACGATCTTCGGCAATCTGGCTTTCCAGTCCGGTGCCATCTACCTGGTTCAGGTCGCGCCTGGAGCGTCGTCGCGGGCCCTCGTCGGCAGCACCGCCACTCTCACCGGCAGCACCGTGCAGACGGTGTTTGCGCCCGGCAGCTACATCAGCCGCCAGTACACCATCCTGCGGGCACTCGGCGGGTTCGGCGGCACGACATTCGCCGGCGTAAGCGGCGCTCCCGGATTCACCCAGAGCCTGAGTTACACCGGGACTGACGTGATCCTGAACCTCACCGCCACGCTCGGCAATGGTGGGGCTTTCAACCCGAACCAGCAGAACGTGCTCAGCACCGTCAACAATTTCTTCAACAGTGGCGGCGCCCTGCCGACTTCGTTCGGCAACCTCTTTGGGCTCAGCGGCCAAAACCTCGCCAATGCGCTGTCGGGCCTGACGGGCGAGGTCGCCACCGGCTCGCAGCAAGCCACGTTCGACGCGATGAACCAGTTCATGGGCGTCCTCACCGATCCCTTCATCACCGGTCGCGGTGGCTCGATCGCCGGAGGTGGCAGCCCGAATGCGTTCGCGGACGAGGGCGCGAACGCGAGATCGCGTTCGGGCGGTGAGCGCGACGCCTATGCGGCCATGTCAGCCAAGGCGCCCGCGGCGGGTTCGCCGTTTACCCAGCGCTGGTCGGCCTGGGAGGTCGGCTTCGGCGGATCGCAGCGCACCGACGGCAATGTCGCCGTCGGCTCGAACAACACCCGCAGCAGCCTCTATGCCGTTGCCGCCGGTGCCGACTATCGTTTCTCGCCGGACACGATCGCTGGCTTTGCGCTGGCCGGCGGCGGCACGAATTTCAGCGTGAACGGTCTCGGCTCCGGCCGGTCCGACCTGTTCCAGGCCGGCGGCTTCATCCGGCACAATGCGGGGGCTACCTATATCGCGGCTGCGCTGGCCTATGGCTGGCAGGACATCACCACCGATCGCGCCGTGACGATTGCAGGCCTCGATCGTCTGCGCGCGAACTTCCACGCCAACGCCTGGTCCGGCCGCCTCGAGGGCGGCTATCGCTTCGCCGCCCAGGGATTTGGCTGGACGCCGTATGCGGCTGGGCAATTCACCACCTTCGCCCTGCCGGCCTATGCCGAGCAGGCCGATTCCGGCAGCAATGCGTTTGCGCTGAGCTACACGGCCAGGACCGTCACGGCGCCGCGCAGCGAGCTCGGCCTTCGCACCGATAAGTCATTCGCGATGGAGGACGGCATCTTCACACTGCGGGGCCGCGCGGCCTGGGCGCACAATTTCAACACCGACCGCAATGCACTGCCGACCTTCCAGGCCCTTCCGGGCGCGTCCTTCGTCGCCAACGGCGCGGCCCAGGCCGCGGATGCCGCGCTCGTCACGGGCGCCGCCGAGATGAAATGGATCAACGGCTGGTCGGTCGCGACGACGTTCGACGGCGAGTTCTCGAACGTCACGCAGTCCTATGCCGGCAAGGGCGTCGTGCGATACGCGTGGTGATGTGAGCGCTTCGGCATCGAGCGGCACTTTGCCTTCGCAATTCGTTCGGCGAGAGACGACCCCGGCTCGGTCTGGGGGTACCGCAGGTTAATCGGACCGGGGCCGCTCCCTGCCGATCGGCGAAGATCAGCAGGAAGGAAGTGCTGTCGGACCCGGATGTTCCTATGTCGCGAGACCCAGTCTGCGTTGCGGCGGGCTGGCGCATTTCCTCTGCTGTGACCCGGAGCGGACCTGCTCACCTTGGCCGCAGGTTGGAGCGAGTTCGGAGACGAGCCGACCGCAAATTGAAAAATGAGCGGTTCCCTCGCGGCCAGTGCCGTAATCCTACGGAAGCGCGTACGTTGGCGTAAAACTCTGGTTTCGGCTAAGATCAAGACCAAGGAGAGCATCTCACAAAGCGGTTCGACCATGACCACTGTGCATCCGAATTTCCGCTCGCCGAAAGCTTTGATGGCCGGCGCACAAGATGCGTGGCATCGCTCGTTCGAGCATTCCCCCGTACCCATCCTTCTGCTCACGCCGGATCTAAAGATTGTCGACGGAAACGACGCCTATCTCGGCGGCGTCTCTCGCTCGCGCGATACGGTTGCCGGATTGGATATGTTCGACGCCTTCCCCGACAATCCGCACCTGACAATTGCCGACGGCGTTGCCAATCTGGCCGAGTCGTTTGGCAAAGTCCTTCACGAAAAGCGCGGTCAGGTGATGCCCCTGCAACGATATGATATCCAGCCTGAAGGACGCTCCTGGCAAGTTCGCTATTGGCATCCTAAGAACTGGCCGGTCCTCGATGACAATGGTGCGATTGTTGCGGTGGTCCATCATGTCACCGACGCAACGACCTCTATTCTTGCCAGAAAGGCTCGGAGAGCCGCTCCGCCTTCTTGTGCGTCCGAGAAACTCTTGCAACATGCTGACAGAGCAATTCTCGAAGCGCGCGAGGCGGTGAAGGAAACACGCGAAGCGATCCTGGTCTCGCGCGCGCTGATCGAGGAGTGCGTGTCTGGCCGAAGCCGTTCCAGTTAGGAACGGCTTTTGTCGCCACGCCTTTTGGGTAGATGGACCACCTTTTAGAACGCGCAGACAGGCTGTTGGCCGACACTTGGGCATTGCGCCTGGAACAGCGGGCGCGGCTTTCGCAGGCGCGAAGCGCAGCGAGCCAGGTTCGCGCCATTATGGCGATGGTTCGCAACGAGAGATTCAGGGCTGGTTGTCTTCGGCAGGAAACGGCTGATACGGTTCGCGTCTCTCGGGAAAGTCTTGCGGATATCGGGGGGGGGCGCTCGGACTGCTCGAATCGCCAAGTAAGGAACAGGTGGCCAATATTTCTCGCCACCAGCTCCTGCCAGTTCAGATTGATCTCATGGAGGCGCTTCGCTTCGGCGATAGCGGCGTCAGCACGCGCAAGCAGTGTGGCTGTGTCTTGCATGGCGCAGGATAAGCTGACCTGGATCAGATTGGTTCCACGCGAGAGTGCCCTCACTTCCGCTGCCGGCCCAAAGCGGACGTGCCGCGTCGTTGGGCTGCTCACGATGCTCGACGTCCCAGGCAGAACGCAAACGCACAAAAGGCGGCTGCCGGAGCAACCGCCTCTTGCACTTCAGCGCCTCGTGTAAAGGCTGATGGTTTCTAGCCGCTGCCGCCGATGACGGCGCGCACCGTCTCGTCCGGGCCGAAATCGTCGGCGCCGTCGACATAGAGCAGCGCGGCGAGTTTCGAGCGCGCGCGATTGACGCGGCTCTTGATGGTGCCGACCGCGCAGCCGCAGATCGATGCCGCGTCTTCATAGGAGAAGCCGGAGGCACCAACCAGGATCAGCGCTTCGCGCTGGTCCTGCGGCAGCTTGTCGAGCGCGACCCGGAATTCCTCGAACTCCAGATGCGCGTTCTGCGCAGGCTGCGTCTTCAGCGTCTTGGCATAGTTGCCTTCGGCATCCTCCACCTCCCGCCGCCGCTTGCGATAGTCGGAGCGGAACAGGTTGCGCAGGATCGTGAACAGCCACGCCGGCAAATTGGAGCCGGGCTGGAACGAGTCGATGTTGGCCAGGGCGCGCAGCAGCGTTTCCTGGACCAGGTCGTCGGCTCGGTCAGCATTGCCGCTGAGTGAGATGGCGAAGGCGCGCAGGCTGGGCACCGCCGCCAGGATGTCGTCGCGCAGGGAATCGGTGAGAGGCATTAGTCCCTCCCATTGTTGTCGCTGGATGACCCTTCGTCCCCGACGTGGGGTGCCCCTCCCGGCGCATCAAGCTTTTTGATCAGATCGGCGAACCGATCCGGAACCCCCTGGCGGACCACGTCGTCATACATGGCGCGTAGTTGATGGCCGATCCGGGATTGGATCTCCGGCGTTAGCCCACCCTTGCCGGGGGTCGTGTGTCGACTGACTTGTGATTTGAGATCTTTCATGACCTGTTCCACGTTTCCCCGAGTTAAGGCATTGTCAAATCGAGAAAATTTCTCAACCGGGAGCCGTTCCCTGGACAGGGCTAACGGGACGGGGGAGGAAAAGTTCCAGATGCATTGGAACTTTTGTTGGCCTGAGGCGTAATCCCGCCGACAGTGGAACCCGGGCCGCCTCTGCCCAAGCAGGTCTGAATTCTACAAGTCTGAAGCTAGGCCCAAATTGACAAGATGAATGGAGTGGGGATGTCCCGTTCACAGCTAGTTGCTGAGCACTTGCCGTTGTTGCGCCGGTACGCGCGTGCCCTCACGGGCAGCCAGGCGTCCGGCGATGCCTATGTCGCAGCCATGCTGGAAGCCATGCTCGGCGATCCCAGCGTTCTCGACGAGAGCCACGGACCGCGCGCGGGCCTGTTCCGGCTGTTCACCCAGATCTGGAATTCCGTCTCGCTCAATGACGATGCGGAGGTCGCGACCCTGCCGATGCCGCCCGAGCGCCGGCTGTCCAACATCACGCCGCTGCCGCGGCAGGCCTTCCTGCTGTTGTCGCTCGAGGGATTTTCGGAGGAGGAAGTCGCTTTCGTGCTCGGCACCGATGTGGCCGAGACGCGTCGCCTCGCCGACACCGCCGGCCGCGAGATGGCAGCCGAGATCGCCACCGATGTGCTGATCATCGAGGACGAGACTTTCATTGCGATGGACCTCGAGAGCCTCGTGAAGAACCTCGGCCACAACGTTGTCGGCGTCGCCCGCACCCATTCGGACGCGGTCGCGCTTGCGAAGAACAAGCGGCCGGGCCTGATCCTCGCCGACATCCAGCTCGCCGACGGTTCGTCGGGCCTGGATGCCGTCAACGAGCTGCTGCGCACGTTCGAGGTGCCGGTGGTGTTCATCACCGCCTATCCCGAACGCTTCCTCACCGGTGAGCGGCCGGAGCCGGCCTTCCTGATCTCGAAGCCGTTCCAGCCCGCGATGGTGTCGGCGGTGGCGAGCCAGGCGCTGTTCTTCCAGCGCAACTCCCGCAACCGCGCGCCCAAAGCGCCAGCGGCATAACAACCAATAATTCAGACCAACCTGATCCGGCGCATCGCAAGGTGCGCCGGATTTTCTTTGCGCTGACTTTGGCTTGGCGCGCGCGGCTTGACGTCCGCGAAATTCGGCGGTCATACGTCGGGTTCCGGCCGCGCGTGCGGCCGCCCCGCCTCAGGAGAATTTGCCCATGGACCAACAGCTGCTCGACCGCCTCGCCATCCGCGACCTCGTCGAGAACTGGGTCGTGTGGCGCGATGCCGGCGACTGGGAGCGCTTTGCCACCGTCTGGCATCCCGAAGGGTGGATGTCGGCGACCTGGTTTCAGGGCCCGGCCACCGACTTCATGCGGGTCAGTCAGGAGGGCTTTGCCAAGGGCGTGCGGATCCTGCATTTCCTCGGCGGCGTCAGCATCGACCTCGCAGGAGTACGCGCGATCGCGCAGACCAAGATGACGATCTCGCAGCGGGCGCAGGTCCACGACGTGCTCTGCGACGTCGTCTGCACCGGCCGCTTCTACGATTTCCTGGAGAAGCGTGGCGACAAATGGGGCATCGTCCGCCGCCAGCCGATCTACGAGAAGGACCGCATCGATCCCGTCGATCCGGCCGCGACGCTCAAGCTGGATGCCGAAAAACTTGCGGCGCTGCCCGAGGGCTATCGCCATCTCGCCTACATGCAGGAATTGATCGGCTACAAGGTCAAGCGCGATATGCCCGGCCTCATCGGCCCGGAAGTCGAGAAGCTGTACGCGCAGGGCCGCGACTGGCTGGCCGGCAAGGCGGCTTGAGCCGCCAGGCCCCATCATCAATTCAAAGCGCCGCGAAGCCGGAAATCAGTGCGTGGCTTCGCGGATCAGCGTGGTCGGATAGACCGGCTTCTCCAGGAACGTCACCCCGTCGGGTAGCGCCGTCATCGGCTGCTGTCCGGAGATCACCACCACCCGCAGCGCCGGATTGATGTCCCGCGCATAGCGGGCGAGCTCGATGCCGTTCATCCGGCCCGCCAGGTTGACGTCCGTGACCAGCAGGGCGGGATGCCGCATCTTGAGCGCAAGCGAAGCGGTCTCCGCGTCCTCGCACTGGATCACCTGAAAATGGCTCTCTTCCAGCAGCAGCGCGATCATGTCCCGCTGGATGTCGTCATCTTCGACGACGATGGCCACCCGAGGGAATGGTTTTGACTGTCCCATGACGTCACCTCCGCACTTTCTAACCTATGTTAAAGCGCATAGGCCGGCCGGAGGTTTCGGGATCTCGCGAGAAATGTTAGCGGAGCAGGGTTGCGCCGTGGACGGCAGACAAATCCAGAAAAAGTAAGGCGCGACCGGCATCATCACAGTCGCGAATGTACGTCCGCAGACGTTCGGGCATCTCTGCTGAACGTATCTAATTGGTTGTACTCTCAGCCATAATTTCCCAATCGAAAGGTGGGGCGAAAATGGCCAAGAGGCAATGCACGAGCTCTCCTCGCTTGCAGCGGAACCCATCGCCACGCTTGGCCGCCATAGCGACGGCGGGGGCTAGACTTCACAGTTG
>JAEWBW010000682.1 GCA_023390955.1 Pseudomonadota bacterium | reverse complement strand
TTTTGGGGCCCGGGGGGGGGGGGACAGTCCCTCCACGTCCAACAGTGCCCGAGCGGAGAGATCACCCCACCCCGCTCGCGCTGCGCGCGATCGACCCTCCCCCTCCAGGGGAGGGTGGCGACGTGCTCTATCACTTGCGACTGTTCAGACAACGCCGCCCGTCCGCCGCCCCGGTGCCGGTCCCACATACCTTGCCCTCGGCCGGATCAGCTTGCCGAACTGCAATTGCTCGCTGGCATGGGCGACCCAGCCGACGCTGCGGGCCATTGCGAACAACGCGAGTTCGCTGCCGGGGGGACAGCGCAGCGCGTGCACGAGCACTGCGAGGACATAGTCGATGTTGACGAACTCACCGGTGGCTTCGGCGATGCGCTCCGGCACCTCGCGGGTGAACTTTCGCGGGGCGCCGGCGCGTGCGAGGGCATTCAGCAGCGACTGCGCGCGGGGATCGCCGCGCTTGTAGACGCCGTGGCCGAAGCCGGCGAAGCGCTCGCCGAGCGCCACACGCTCGCGCACCATCGGCTCGACGTCGCGGTCGACCAGCGTCTTCACCAGTTGCGAGGCCAGCACGCCGGCGCCGCCATGCCGCGGGCCCTTCAGCGCGGCAAGGCCGGCGATGACGGCATCGTAGAGATTGAGGCCGGTCGAAGCCGCGCAGCGCGCGGTGAAGGTCGAGGCGTTCAGCTCGTGATCGGCGAGCAGCACGAGGGTGCGGCGGATCAGGTCGGCGGCGTGTTTGTTGTCCGGCGTCCAGGCCCTGGCGATCTGCTGATGCAGCGGCTCCGCAGACGGCTCGGCATTGAGCATGGTCGCCACCAGCAGCCGCACGATGCGCGCGCCGACCATGGCGCGGCCGTCGGGCGCGCGGGTGAAAGCGCGGGGATCGGCGCTCGCGGCCAGCGCCAGCACGGCAATCGCACGGTCGATCGGCGCGGCACGCCTAGCCGCGACGGCGATCGCGCGCATCTCGTCGGAGACGTGCGGGCAATTGTCCGCGGCGAAGGGATCGACGTCGGAGACGTCCCACAGCAGCGTCGCGGTGTGCTCCAGCGTGTCGTTCTCGGCGAGATCGATGCAGTTGACGCCGCGGTAGATCGCGCCCTCCTCCGTGATGGTCGAGATCTCGGAGTCCATCACCGGCAAATCGGCGTCGAAGCTGCGCAGGCCGCGCGGCTCCGGCGACGGCACGCGGCGCTCCTTCAGCGCGCGGACGTCCTCGGCGCGATAGCGGTTCTTGCGCGAGTCCGGCGTCGGCTCGGAGCGGATCAGGCCGCGGCTGACATAGGCGTAGAGGGTGGCCGGCGAGATCGCGAGCTCGGCGGCGGCCTCCCGGGCCGAGAGATACAGCTCCGGAGAATTTTTCATATTGATTGATGTAATCAAGATTGATCAATCTGTCGAGAAGCCTGACCCTATTGCGGTGCAAAAAGGGAGATTTGGGCCATGAACATCCACCTCACCAAAAGCCAGATCGGGCTGGACGGCGTTCCCGCAGCCGAAACCGTGCTGAGCCATGTCGACGGCGAGCGCGGCGAACTCATCATTGCCGGCGAGCGCGTCGGCACCCTCGCCCGCGAATCGAGCTTCGAGGGCGTGACTGCCCGGCTCTGGAACGGGGCGAGCGGGACGACGCTCAGCGAAGCCAATGTGCGGGCGAACCTCGGCGCCGCCCGCGAACGCGCCTTCGCGCGACTGCCGGACCTGCTGCCGGCGACGCGCGGCATGGGCGTCGTCGACGGGTTTCGCGCCGCGGTCGCGGGACTGCGCGCTGAGAACGGGCTCGCGCATGAAGCAACCATCGTCGGCGCCTTTCCGGTGATCGCGGGCGCGCTGGTGCGCCAGGCCAAGGGTCTCGATCCGGTCGCGCCGGATCCGAGCGTCAGCCACGCCGCCGATACGCTGCGGATGCTGCACGGCCGCGCACCCGCCTCGCGCGAGATCGCAGCGCTCGATGCCTATCTCGTCACCGTCTGCGACCACGGCATGAATGCATCGACCTTCGCCACGCGCGTGGTGGCGTCGACCCACGCCAATCTCTTCGCCGCGGTGACCGCCGGCTATTGCGCGCTGACGGGTCCGCTGCATGGCGGCGCGCCGGAGCCGGTGCTGGAAATGCTCGATGCGATCGGCTCGACCGAACGCATCAAGCCCTGGGTCGACGCGGCGCTCGCGCGCGGCGAGCGGATGATGGGCTTTGGTCATCGCGTCTATCGCGTGCGCGATCCGCGCGCCGACGTGCTGAAGGTTGCGATCGAGGCCCTCGCCTCGAATGGAGCCGACCTGCCGTTCGCCGGCGAGGTCGAGGCCTATATCCGCGCCGCCTTGCGCAAGAAGAATCCGGATCGGCCGCTGGAAACCAATGTCGAGTTCTTCACCGCGATCCTGCTCGATGCGCTGGCGATCCCGCGGCAGGCCTTTACACCGATCTTCGCGGTGGCGCGTTCAGCGGGATGGACCGCACATGCGCTCGAGCATTTGCGCACGGGGCGGCTGATCAGGCCGAGCTCGTCGTATGTGGGGGCGATGCCGAAGTGATGAAGTAGCTCGGCGCGTTCTTCCCCTATCCCCTTGTGGGAGAGGGTGGCGCGCCGCACTAGCGGCGAGACGGGTGAGGGGTTTGCGTCCTCACGACGAATCTTATGCGTGGAGGGAGACCCCTCATCCGGCGCTGCGCGCCACCTTCTCCCACAAGGGGAGAAGGAAGAGGCCTCAGGCCTCGCGCACCACGGTCTTCAGATAATTATACGCCTTGATGATCTCGATCAGGCGGTCCTCGGTGGAGCGGTCGCCGCCATTGGCGTCGGGGTGGTGCTGCTTCACCAGCGCCTTGTACTTGGTCTTGACGTCGGCGAGCGTGG
>JAEWBW010000673.1 GCA_023390955.1 Pseudomonadota bacterium | reverse complement strand
GGCGAAGGTGAAGGCGGGGTTCTTGCCCCAATAGTAGTACAGCGCTGTGTTGCCCATCTCGACGGTGCCGTTCGAGACGGCGTCGAGCACCTGCAGGCCCGGGACGATTTCACCTGCTGCAAAAGGCTGGATCTGGAATTTGTTGTCGGTGATGTCGGCAACCTTCTTGGCAAAATATTCGCAGCCGCCATAGAGCGTATCGAGTGCCTTCGGCCAGCTCGTGGCGTAGCGCCACCTTACCTCTGGGCTCGACTGCGCAATTGCAGGCGCGGCGACGGCAGTGCTGGCGGCCAGGCTCGCGCCTGTCACCTTGAGGAAATCACGACGTTTCATTGGTAGCCCTCTGTTGCGCCGATGCGTCGACAGGAACGATCTTGTTGTCGTTTTTTTCGTCGAGGACCGGCGTTCTCTGTTGCTCTGGTTGAGATTATTTTTAGCGTTTCCGAACTGGCCCTTTTGGGCTCTTGTTGCAGGAATCCGAGCGTTGCGGTTCCGATTGCGAGGATGGCCGGGTGCCTCGCGAGAATCAAGCCTTCCGCCGCCCCTCGCAGTTGCGAACACGGCGCAGACGCAAGACCCGACCATCGGCGCCTGCTAATTCCCT
Organism: Pseudomonadota bacterium; assembly: GCA_023390955.1. Taxonomy (GTDB): domain Bacteria; phylum Pseudomonadota; class Alphaproteobacteria; order Rhizobiales; family Xanthobacteraceae; genus Bradyrhizobium. Next base: position 9,823 of record JAEWBW010000673.1, on the reverse strand, counting down.
GGGTAACAACAAGGGAGGTCGAGAATGGCCCACAAAAAGGTCGTGGTGGCCGGCGCAACCGGTCTGGTGGGCAACGCGGCGTTGCGGCACTTCGGGACGGTCGATGGTTGCGAGGTCGTCGCGCTGTCGCGCCGCAAACCGCGTGATCTCTACGGTGCGCGGCACGTCCCGATCGACCTGACCAGCGAAGCCGATTGCAAGCGCGCCGCCACGGAGCTGCGCGGCGCGACGCATCTGGTTTACGCCGCGCTCTACGAGGCGCCGCAGCTCGTCGATGGCTGGCGCGACGAGCAGCAGATCAGGACCAACGACCTGATGCTCCGCAACCTGATGGGTGCGCTCGAACCGGTGTCACCCGACCTCCGTCACGTCGCTTTGCTGCAGGGCACCAAGGCCTATGGCGTCCATGTCCGGCCGCTGACCGTGCCGGCGCGCGAGGGCCGCTCCGAAATGTACGAGCAGCCGAACTTCTATTGGGCGCAGGAGACCTTTTTGCGCGAGCTCCAGAAGGGCAAAGCTTGGCACTGGAGCATCCTGCGGCCCGTGCTGATCGTGGGCCTCGCCATGGGCGGCGCGATGGACCTGATCCCGCCGCTCGGCGTCTACGCCGCGATGCTGCGCGAGCAGCGCAGGCCGCTGGACTTCCCCGGCGGCGCGCCGCGGGTTTCGCAGGCCGTCGATGTCGATCTCCTCGCCCGCGCCATCGCATGGTCCGGCGAGGCCGCAACCGCTCGGAACGAGGCCTTCAACGTCACCAATGGCGACGTCTTCACCTGGGAGAATATCTGGCCGGCGGTCGCCGATGCGCTCGGCATGAAGCCAGGCAAGCCCGCGCCGCTGTCGATGGCGAACGAATGGTCCAACTGGAATGGCCCGTGGGACGCCCTGCGACGCAAGCACGACCTCGTGTCACCGGGGCTTGCCGAATTCGTCGGCCTCTCCTTCCAGTACGCCGACTACAGCATGCGCCATGGCCAAAGCGAATCCGGCCCGCCGTCGATCGTATCGACGGTGAAGATCAACCGCGCCGGTTTCACCGAGATGATGGACACCGAGGACATGTTCCGAAAGTGGTTCCGGCAGGCGAAGGAAGAGCGGCTGCTGCCTTAGCGATTGAAGAGATGAGATCTCACTAGCGCCCAAACGGAGGTGCGTTCCCTCCCCCCTTGCGGGGGAGGGCTAGGGAGAGGGGTAGCCCAGCAAAAGCTGCGAGTTGCTGCTAACGCACGAGAGCAGGCGCGCGAACGATAGAGTCCCCGAGTGGTACCCCTCTCCCTGCCCCTCCCCCGCAAGGGGGGAGGGAATGAGAGACCACCGCCAATCGCTGAACTCGCTTCGTCCTAGAACCACGACGCCATAGCGACTACCTCGCGAACGCCGCTTCCATCGCCTTCCTTGTCTTGATCGTGTCGTTGTTGGCGTCGAACTCGACGTCACTCCAGCGCACCACTTCGCCATGGCCGACGTCGTGCCTGAGCTTGAGGCGGTGGGCGAGGCCGATCGGCAGCGCGCCGACCCGCAGGCTCGCATCCGCCGGCATCAGCTTGCCCCACACCGTATAGCCGCCTTCGCCATCCAGCATCTCGCCAGCGCGCAGGGGCCGCTTGGCGACCGCGGCGACATCGCCACGGAAGCCGTGGGGCTGGCCGGTCGGCTCGCCCCGCAGCGCGGCCGACAGGATCGACACGTTCAGCTCGAGGCCGATCAGATGATAGGGCTTGTACATCGCGGCGAAGCGACCACTCGCATCGGTCTTCAGGCCGTATTGCCGGAAGCAATCGGCGGCGTAGTCGTTCGGCGCCTCCAGCACGACATAGACGCCCCAGCGCAGGTCGCGGAAAACCGGCCGCCCGTCGCGCTCGAGCGACGACACCACCTCGACAACGCCTGAGCGCTCCAGCACGCCGCCCCGGCTGCGCGGCCGCATCACATGCGGCAGATCGTCGACGCCGCAGGGCGGAAACAGCAGGCCTTCCGAGGGCACGTCGAGCGTGCAGGCGTTCGCAATCGCCGCCATCTCGATCGCCGATTTGGTGCCGTCGAGGAAGGAATTGAACATTTGCGGATTCATGCCGGCAGACTGCGCATCGCCCGCGGTCAGGCCGTAATGCTGCCAGACTCCGTCGGGCGTGACGTCGTGATAGGCCGGCAGATATTTCGTGCCCTTGCCTGCGGCGACGACGCGAAAACCGGTGGCGCGGGCCCAGTCGACCATCTCTGCCGTCAGCGCCGGCTGGTCGCCATAGGCGAGCGAATAGACCACGCCCGCCTTGCGCGCTTCCTCGGCCAGCAGCGGCCCGGCCAGCACGTCGGCCTCGACATTGACCATCACCACATGCTTGCCCGCCGCGATCGCCGCGCGTGCGTGCCGGATGCCGACCGCCGGATTGCCGGTAGCCTCGACCACGACATCCATCGCGCCACCGGCGATGGCGCGCGCGCCGTCATCTGTAAACGTCGTGGCCGCGATCCGTTCGGCGCTCCAGCCGACGGTGCGGCAGGCCTCGCGCGCGCGATCGCGGTCGATGTCGATGATGATGGGCACCTCCAGCCCCGGCACATGCGGCACCTGCGCCAGGAACATCGAGCCGAATTTTCCCGCGCCGATCAGCGCGACACGGACGGGCTTGCCGGCGGAGGCGCGGGCCTGGAGGAGATGGAAGAGATTCATGGGAATGTGTCCGATGATACAGAAAATTGTGAGACGTGCGTCTCTATCGGTTCGTCATGGCCGGGCTTGACCCGGCCATCCACGTCTTTCGCGCAACATCCAAAGAACGTGGATGCCCGGGACAAGCCCGGGCACGACGCATGAGATTGCCGCGCGAGTAATCCTACTCCGCCGCTTGCCTCGGCGCACGCGCAAGCCGCACCAGTGCGTCATCATCGACCGTCTTGATCGGCGCAAAGTCGCGGTGCGCGATGTATTCCGGCCGCGTCGGGGTGCGGATGTAGTTCGAGACCGCGTTCAGCGTCAGGTACACGATCTTGCGCGGGTAGGGCGTGATGTTGCCGGCCGAGCCATGCACGAGGTTGCCGTGGAACATCAGCATGCCGCCGGGCTTTCCGGTCGGCGCCACGATGCCGCCCTGCTTGACCAGGCGCGTCACGGTGTCCTCGTCCAGCGTCCACAGCGGGTAGGATGTCGTCGCAAGGTCATGGGAGGCCTGGAGATCGCCGGCATTCTGGCTCTTCGGCACCAGCATCAGCGGGCCGTTGATCGGCATCACCTCGTCGAGGAAGATCGCGATGTTCATCGCGCGCGGCTCGGGCATGCCGTCGTCACGCTTCCAGGTGCCGTAATCCTGGTGCCACTGCCAGACGTCGCCGGTGAAGGCGGATTTCGCGTTGATCTTGAACTGGTGCATGTAGACCGGCTCGCCGAACAGCTGCTCGACCGGATCGATCATGCGCGGATGCGCGCCGAGCACGCCGAAAGCGTCGCTGTAGAGATGCGCGGCAAAGGCGGTGCGCGGTGCGCCGCTCTTCTCGCGCCAGACCTCCGGCCGGTTGGCGTCATAGATCGCGACCGCCTCGCGCGCGAGGAAATCGACCTCCTCCTGGCTGAACAATTCAGGCAGGAACAGCCAGCCCTCGCGGTGGAAGAACTCCAATTGCTCCTGGGTCAGTTTCATGGGTCGTCCTCCTTGTTTTGTTTTGATTGTTGTCGTTCCGGGGCGATGCGAAGCATCGAACCCCAATGCGCAATTGCGCATTGTGGAACCTCGAGATTCCGGATCGCGCTTTGCGCGTCCGGAATGACGGCGGCTGCCTTGTTGCTACGCCGCCGCTTCGTCCGTCGCCTTCAGCCTCTCCTCGGTCATCTGCCCGGCCGTCTGCGCATGCGCGAGCGCGGCGCGCTCGGCGCCTTGCGCATCGCCGGCCAGAATGTGCTTTGCGATCGTCACGTGCTCGGCCCAGGCGCTGTCGCGATAGTCGAGCTCGGTCAGCACGGTCGCCATCGAGCGGCGCATGTGCAGCCATTGCGGCGCGATGGTCTCCTCGATCACGGGATTGCCGGCGAGTTGATAGATCGCGCGGTGAAAGTCGACATCGAGCGTGATGAGATCGTTCAGCGGCGTCTTGCGGGTGATGGCCTGGCCGGCGCGCAGCGCAGCGTCGAGCTGCGCGCGTCCCGGCGTGTCGCTCTTGGCCCGCTCTGCCGCGAGCCGCGCCGCCAGCGCGTCGATCGCACCGCGTACCTCGTAGAGCTGGCGGATCCGCGCGGGATCGAGCTGGGTGACTTCAAAGCCGCGCCGGCCGCTTTCGGCGACGAGGCCCTGCCGGTGCAACAGATGCAGCGCATGCGATACCGGCTGGCGCGAGACGCCCAGACGGTCTGCGAGTTCGTTCTGACGGATGCGCTGACCCGGCTGCAGGGTGCGGTCGGTGATCGCCTCCAGGATCCGCGCATAGACCTGGTCGATCAGATTGGGCAGCGGGTCGAGAGGGATCACGCCGGCAGCTCCACAAGGAATACGGAATTCCGTATTCGAAAAATACTGCAGGCATGGCAGAGCGTCAAGCGGCGCTCCGAGCGCCCTCAGATCGCGGCCAACCTGCCTCCTAAGTCATTGAAATCGCTGGGGCCGGCTACTGTGCATGGGGTTGTTTTCCATGGTTCGGTGCCGGCCCGGCCAAGTCGCCCTACTTTTTCTTGCCCTGCTCGATCAGCATTCGCGTCATCAGATAGAGCCGCGGCACGATCGAGTTGGCGTCGATGAACTCGTCGCGGGCGTGATAGCCGAAGCCGGCGAGGCCGAAGCTCTCGACCACCACGGCCTTGCCGCTGCGGCCTGCGTAGCCGGCGTCGGTGGCGCCGCCGGTCATCTCGGCGATGTGGAGCGTGCGCTCGATCTCGGCATAGATCGCCTGACCTTCCTGCGCGAGCGCGCGGCCGCGGTCGTTGGCGACGAAGGGCGGACGGCCCGGCGTCAGCGTCACCCTGGTCTCGGTGTCAGGGACGAGCTTCTCCTTCACCTTGGCATCGAGCGCGGCCTGCAGCTTCTCGACGCCGTCGGGAATGGTGAGGCGCACGTCGCCGCCGGCTTCCGCCTTCTCCGGGATCTGGTTACGCACAATGCCGGCCTGCGCGGTGGTCCAGTTCAGCTGCGTGCCGGGGATCGACTTGGCGACGTCCCTGGTCTGCAGCAATTGATGGCTCAGCTCGATCAGCGCGTTGCGGCCGAGATCGGGGGCAGCACCCGCATGCGAGGCGCGGCCCTTCACTTCGAGCTTGGCCGTTGCGGTGCCGCTGGCACCTAACAGCAGCCCGTCGTTCTTGGCCGGTGGTGAGGAGACCGTCGGCTCGCAGGACAGCACCACGTCGTGCTGGTCGGCCAGTTCGGCGATGATCTCGCCTGAGCCGATCGAGCCGACCTCCTCGTCCGGGTTGAACGACACGGTGAGTTTTGCGTAGTCGCGCCAGCCGGTGTCCTTCAAAATCTTCAACGCATGCAGCACTACGGCGATGCCGCCCTTGTCGTCGGCGATGCCCGGTCCAAAGATCTTGTTGCCGTCGACGCGATAGGGTTCGCTGGTGAGGATGCCGCGCTGATAGACTGTGTCCATATGTGCCATCAGCATCAGCTTGCGCGTGCCGGTGCCTTCGAAGGTCGCGATCACCATGTCGGCGCCGACGCCCGCGGTGGTCTTGCGCCGCTCGGTCTTGGCGCCGAGCGCCTTCAGCCGCGCCTCGGTGAAGTCGGCCATCTTCTTCAGGCCCTCGACATCGCTGCTGCCGCTCTCGATCATCACCATGTCGCGCAGCGTGTCGATCAGCGGCGCCTTCTCCTGCTCGGCGGCGGCCTTGAGTTTCTCATCGGCGGCGCCGATTGCGATTGAGGTGCTGCCGGCAAGAACGAGGAGGGCGAGGAGGGGGCTGCGGAGCTTCATGCGGCGTCCTTTCGGCTTGATCTTCCCGCAAGGCTAGCACCGCGGCGGTGGCGGAACCATGACGTGCACCTACGGCTCCAGCACCTCCACGTCGAGCGCGGCAATCTGTTCGGGATCGGCAAACGCTTCCACCGCGGCGATCCGGTCCGCGCCGACCGTGAAGCGGATTGCGATGCGCAGTTGCCCGCCGAGGATGACCGCCAGCCCCGGAGCACCGTCCACCAGCGCAGGCCGCGCGGCCTGGGCGCGTCCCTTGAAGGTCTGCGCCACCGCATCGGCGCCGCGGATCTCCGCGAGCGAGCCGAGCCGCACCGCCGCCTGATCCGCGCGGAAGACGACATCGGGATCTAGCACCGCCAACAGGCCTTCGAAGTCGCCGTCGCGCGAGGCCACCAGAAAAGCATCGACGATCTTTCGTTGCCGCGACATGTCGGTGTCAGGCACCGGCGCGCCCTGCACGCGTCGCCGGGCGCGGCTGGCGAGCTGCCGCGAGGCGTCCACCGTGCGCCCGACGATGGGCGCGATCTCCTCGAAGGGCACGGCGAACATATCGTGCAGCACGAAAGCCAGCCGCTCCGCAGGCTGCAGTGTCTCAAGCACCACCAGCAGCGCCGCGCCAACGGAGTCGGCCATCTCGGCCTCATGCGCCGCGCTGTCGTCGAGCGGCTCGGGCACATCAGGGCCCATCGGATCCTCGCGGCGCGATTTGCGTGAGCGCAGCATGTCGAGGCAAATGCGCGCGACCACGGTGGTCAGCCATCCTCGCAAATTGGCGACATCCGACGTATCGCTGCGGGCAAGGCGCAGCCAGGCCTCCTGCACCGCGTCGTCCACCTCGCTGGTCGAGCCGAGCATCCGGTAGGCCACACGGCGCAGATGGTCGCGATTGGCCTCGAATTGCCGGGTGAGAAAATTTTCTTCGATCATCGGTCACATTCCCTGAGCGCGGTCCGTCACCTCCATGACGAGGCTGATCCGGTCGATGTGACCGGAACCTTCGAAATAATGGAGATACGACATGACGCACGCCCGCATGAATCACCCGGTCATGGTCCTGCCCGAGGCCATGAAGCTCCTGCAGTCCCTGGGAAACCTGACCAAGCAGGGCCTGCCGGAAAAGTTGCTGGAACTGGTGCACCTGCGCGCCAGCCAGATCAATGGCTGCAGCGTCTGTGTGGATATGCATCCGAAGATCGCCCGCAAGCTGGGCGAGACCGACGAGCGGCTGTTCGCGGTCTCGGCCTGGCGCGACACGCCTTATTTCACCGAGGCGGAGCGCGCGGCGCTGGCGCTCACGGAGGCCGTGACACGCCTCTCCGATCGTGCCGATCCAGTTCCCGATGATATCTGGGCCGAGGCCGACAAGCATTTCGACGAAGCCGAGCTCGCCACTCTGCTGCTGGCCATCTCGTCGATCAACGTCTGGAACCGGCTCAACGCCGCGATCAAGATGCCGGTCGGCGTGTGGAAGGTGTGAACTCTCACTCCGCCAGGAACGCCGTCACGGCCTCGCCATAGGCCTGCGGCGCCTGTTCGAACATCCAGTGGCCGGCGTTGGGGATCACGGCGGTCCTCGCGCCGGCGATCTTCTCGGCCAGCACGCGCCACATCACGGACAGGCTTCCCGTGGTCGCACCGCCGCCGATCAGGAGCGTCGGTGTCCTGATCGCCTGCGCGTCCGCGAGCGTGAACGGCCTTCGCTGTTCGTTGATCTGGCCGAGGAACGTAGACACGTTGTCGCGCAACTGCTGCTTGGCGGCCGCCGGCACGCGCCGCCACGAGCCATCGCCTTCGATGCCCTCGAAGAAGTTCTGCAGCGCGCCCTCGATGTCGCCGGTGCGGATCATCTCGACGGAGCGCACGGTGCGCGCGGCCAAGGCCGGAAGCGCCGGCGTGCCTTCGGGCAACGGCAAGCTCGCATCGAGATCGCCGCCGGGCTCGGCCAGCACCAGCTTTCGCAGCAGGTCAGGTCGTGCCTGGGCGACGCGAAACGCGATATGCCCTCCGCGGGAATGTCCCATCAGGTCGACCGGTCCGGGCTGGATCTGCTCGACGAAGGCGGTGACGTCGGCGACATGCTGCGCCATCTTGTAGTCGTCGCCTTCGCCGTTCCAGTGCTCGGGAAAGAAGTGCCGCAGGCTGACCGAGATCACGCGATGCTTCTTCGACAGCGGTCCCAGCACCGAATACCAGGTGCGGAAATCGCCGAGCGTGCCGTGCACGCAGACCAGCGGCCGGCCTTCGCCGACCTCGAGATAGGCCATGTCGTAACCATTGACGCGAAGTGTCTGCATGATCAGCCCGCCAGAAAATCGAGGACGATATTGGAGTATTTTTGCGGCGCCTGCTCGAACATCGGATGCGTGGTGTTCTCGATGATCGCCGTCCTGGAATAGGGCACATGCGCCGCCAGCGCGTGCAGCACCTTCGGCAGCAGGCCTTTCGTGCGCGCGCCCAGGATGAGGAGCGTCGGCATCTTGATCGCCTCAGCATCGGCCTTTGAAAATGGCGGGCGCTCGTCTCTGACCTGGCCGATCAGCGTCATGGCGTTGTCGCGCAAGTTCTGCTTGACCATCGGCGGCAGCCGCGGCCAGGTGCCGGGCCCTTCCAGCGTATCCATGAAGAAGGCGAGACCGCCATCGACATCACCGGCCGCGATCTTCTCGGCTGCAGTGGTGAATCGCGCCAGCAGCGGCGAGGGGCCGCCCTTGTAATCGGGATCGAGGCTCGCATCGAGCTCGCCGCCGGGCTCGGCCAGGATCAGGCGGCGGATCAGATCCGGCCGCGCTTGCGCGACGCGGAAACAGATATGCCCGCCGCGGGAGTGACCCATCAGGTCGACGGGGCCATCGAACTGTTCCAGGAAGGCGATCACGTCGGCGACATGCTGGCTAATCGAATAGGTGTCGCCGACACCATCCCACTGCGCCGGAAAGAAGTGACGGAGGCTGACGGCGATCACGCGGTGCCGCTCCGACAGCGGCCCCATCACGCAGCCCCAGATCCGGAAGTCGGAGAGTGAGCCGTGCACGCAGACCAGCGGCGGTCCGGCATTGGCCTCGCCCACTTCGAGATAAGGCATGTCGTAGCCGTTGACGTGGAGGCTTTGCATTGTTGGGCTCGCGGCAAGGGGACGCTTCTGTGGAACCAGTTGTGCAAGATTCCCGGAAACCGGGTGGATCGCAACTATTTCCAAGCCTACATTCCACGGCAGATCACAATGGGCCTATGGGATATCGCCCAAGGAAGCCTGATATGACCGACCAGCATTTCGCCCTGTTCGACACCAGGATCGGCCTCTGCGCCATCGCTTGGGGCCCCCGCGGCATCAATGGCACGCAGCTGCCGATGGGCGGCGAGCAGAAGATCCGGACCCGCATTGCGCAGCGACATGCCGATGCCACCGAAACGACGCCGACCGCCGAGGTGCAGCAGGCGATCGACCGGATCGTAAAATTGCTCGATGGCGAGCCTGATGATCTCACCGACATTCCGCTCGATCTCGACGGTGTTCCCGAGTTCAACCGCGGCGTCTACGCGATTGCCCGCGCCATTCCGCCGGGCAAGACGCTGACCTACGGCGACATCGCAAAGCGGCTCGGCGGCGTCGAGCTGTCGCGCGATGTCGGCCAGGCGCTCGGCCGCAATCCGTGCCCGATCGTGGTGCCCTGCCATCGCGTGCTCGCGGCCGGCAACAAGCCCGGCGGCTTCTCCGCCAATGGCGGCGTCGTGACCAAGCTGAAAATGCTGGAGATCGAAGGCGCGCCGGTGAACCACACGCCGAGCCTGTTTGATTGAGCCTTCAACCTCTCCCTCTCCCCGCAAGTGGAGAGAGGCGAGACAAGCCGCTCACACCGATTCACACACGAACGCGTTCCCCTTGCGCCTGATCTTGCCGACCGAGGGCGAGGGGAAAAGCGCGGTGCAG
>JAEWBW010000568.1 GCA_023390955.1 Pseudomonadota bacterium | reverse complement strand
ACCTCGCTCGATCCGCATTCGCGCTACATGAATGCCAAGGCCTGGACCGAGATGCAGGAGACCACCTCCGGCGAGTTCGGCGGCCTCGGCATCGAGGTCACCATGGAAGACGGCCTCGTCAAGGTCGTCTCGCCGATCGACGACACACCGGCGTCCAAGGCCGGCATCATGTCGGGCGACCTCATCAGCAAGATCGACGGTGACGCCGTCCAGGGCATGACGCTGGAGCAGGCCGTCAACAAGATGAAGGGGCCGGTCGACACCAAGACCAAGCTCACCATCGTGCGCAAGGGCGCCGACGCGCCACTCGAGGTCGCGATCACACGCGAGATCATTCACGTCCGCCCGGTCCGGTTTCACACCGAGAGCGGTGACATCGGCTATATCCGCGTCACCTCGTTCAACGAACAGACCACCGATGGGCTGAAGAAGGCGATTGCCGCGATCTCCAAGCAGATCCCGCAGGACAAGCTCGCGGGCTATGTCGTCGACCTCCGCAACAATCCAGGCGGACTGCTCGACCAGGCGGTGTCGGTGTCGAGCGCATTCCTGGCGCGCGGCGAGGTGGTGTCGACGCGCGGCCGGACTCCGGAAGAGACCCAGCGCTTCACCGCGCATGGCGGCGACCTCACCAAGGGCAAGCCGCTGGTGGTGCTGATCAACGGCGGCTCGGCTTCCGCTTCCGAGATTGTGGCCGGCGCGCTGCATGACCACAAGCGCGCGACCCTGATCGGCACGCGCTCGTTCGGCAAGGGTTCGGTGCAGACCATCATTCCGCTTGGAAGCGGCAACGGTGCATTGGCCCTGACCACGGCGCGCTATTACACGCCGTCGGGCCGCTCGATCCAGGCCCAGGGCATCGCGCCCGACATCGAGATCCTTCAGGACATCCCGCCGGAACTGAAGGGCAAGGTCGACACCATGGGTGAGGCCTCGATGCGCGGTCATCTCTCGGCCGCCGACGGCTCCGAGCAGACCGGCTCGCAATCCTACGTTCCGCCGGAGGAGAAGGACGACAAGGCGCTGCACGCCGCCTTCGACTTCCTGCATGGCGTCACGGTGAATGCCGCGGCCGCCAAGCCCGCGCCGAAGGCGGTGCCGAACTAACTGCGCCGAGACACCGGTGCGCTCCCTCGCCCCGCTTGCGGGGAGAGGGTTGGGGTGAGGGGCTCTCCACAGGGACGGTGCTGGACTCGCGGAGACTCCACCTCACCCGAATTTCGAGCGTTGCTCGAATTCGACCTCTCCCCGCAAGCGGGGCGAGGTGAAGAACCGCTAGCCCGCCTCGCGTCGCCTGCTGTCGTGGCCGCTGCGCTGGGCGAGGCGGCTGCGATGGAGCGCAAACAGCTCCTGCATCTTGTCGGCCGGCTTGGCCGCGCTGAACAGATAGCCCTGCATCTCGCTGCAGCCGAGCGTGCGGAGCAGCCGCTGTTGCTCCTCGGTCTCGACGCCTTCGGCCGTCGTGGTCATGCGCCGCGCGGTCGCGAGGTTCACCACGGCCTGCACGATGCTGGCGGAGCCGTCGGGGCCGGCGATGTCGTTGACGAAGCAGCGGTCGATCTTGATCTTGTCGAACGGGAAGCGGTGCAGATAGCTCAGCGACGAGTAGCCGGTGCCGAAATCGTCGAGCGCGATCCGGACACCGATGGCGCGCAGCTGATGCAGGATCGCCAGCGCTGCGTCGTCGTCGCGGATCAGCACCGCCTCGGTGATTTCGAGCTCGAGCCGGCTAGCGGGCAGGTTGGTGGCCGCGAGAGCTGCCATGATCTTCAGCGCCAGCGTGCCGCTCTTGAACTGCACCGGTGAGACGTTGACGGCGAGGCGGATGTCGTCCGGCCAGGTCGCGGCATCGCGGCAGGCGGTCGCCAGCACATATTCGCCGATCTCGTTGATCAGGCCGGTATCCTCGGCGATCGGAATGAACTCGGCAGGCGAGACCATGCCGCGCTCGGGATGACGCCAGCGCACCAGCGCCTCGCAGCCGGTGATGCGGTCGTCCTTCAGGCTGAGGCAAGGCTGATAATACACTTCGAGCCCGCCTTGCGAGCCGAGCGCGATGGCGTCGCGCAGGTCGGTCTCGAGCTGGCGGCGCTCGCGTACCCGGGCGTCCATCTCCGCCTCGAAGAAGCGGTAGGTACGGCGGCCTGCGGCCTTGGCGGCATACATCGCAAGGTCCGCATTCTTCAGGATCTGGTCGAGCTCGAGGCCGTGCGACGGCGCGAGCGCAATGCCGATCGAGGCGTCGGTGGCGAGCCGGTGGCCCATGCAGTCGAAGGGTTCGCGGATGGCGCGGAAGACGCGGCCGACGAGATCCTCGATCTCGTGCACCGACCGGACCTCGCTCTGAACGATGGCGAACTCGTCGCCGCCGAGCCGGGCGACGAAATCCGTCTCGCCGGCACAACCGCTCAGATGCGCCGCGACGGCTTTCAGGAGCTCGTCGCCGACGAGATGGCCGAGCGCGTCGTTGACGCCCTTGAACTCGTCGATGTCGATATAGTGCACGGCAAGCTGCTCGCCATGCGCGATCGAGGCCAGCTCGTTGCGCAGGTGCTCGTGGAACATGGCGCGGTTGGGCAGGTCGGTCAGCGCGTCGTAATGCGCCAGATGCGTGATGCGCTCCTCGATGCGCCGGCGCTCGGTGATGTCCTCGTGCGTCGCCACCCAGCCGCCGTCGGCCAGCGGCTCGTTGACGATCTGGATCGAGCGCCCGTCGGAGGTGTCGACGACCATGGAGTTGCGGACGTGGATGTCGCGCAGCACGCGCGCGACGTATCTGTCGACATCGCCCCTGTAGGAGCCGGTCTCCTTGCGATGCGCGATGATATCGCGAAAGCTACAGCCGGGCTTCACCACGTCGGCGGACAGCCCGTACATTTCCAGATAGCGCTGGTTGCAGATCACGAGCTGCTGGGTGTCGTCGAACAGCAGCAGCCCCTGGGTCATGTTGTTGACGGCGCGATCGAGGCGTTGCTTCTCCAGCGTCAGCTGAACCCGCGACAGGCGGTGCTGCTCCAGCAGTTTGCGCACGATCGCGATCAGGACGCCGGCGATGGCGAGCGCCGAGGCGGCCGCAACCGAAATCAGCAGTCCGATTTGTTCCCGCCAGTCGGCAAGCGCCGCGGCGGTGGTCTTGGTGGTGACGATCAGGACCGGGAAATGGGGCAGGGCATGGGATGCGATCAGGCGATCCTGCCCATCGACCGGGCTCATGAAGCGGCCCGAGAAACTGTCTAGTCCGAACATCCGTTGCGCGGGCTCGGTCCTGTAATTCTGGCCCATCAGCTCGTTGACGTGCGGATAGCGTGCCAGCATGGCCCCGTTGCGATGGAGCATCGAGATCGTTGCGCCTTCGCCAAGTGCGACGGACGCAAAGAAGTTCTCGAAATTGGCGGGCTCGATCCCGCGTCCGATGACGCCGAGGAACTTGCCGTTCGGATCCGTGACCTTGCGGACGATCACCGTCGTCCACATTCCGGAGACGCGGCTGAACAGTGGCTCGATCAGGACGTCCGGCGAGTTCGGGCCGGACTTGAAGGTCTTGAAGTAGTCGCGGTCGGCGAAATTCACTTTCGGCACCGGCCAGACCGTCGACGAGTTGATCAGATTGCCCTCGGCGTCGATGATGTTGACACCGCCGACATCGGCCAACGCTTCCATTTTCGAGCGGAGCAGCCGGTAGGAGTCGTGGCTGGAGAACCATTGGCGATAAGCGTCGGGCGTCGTCACGCCGATGCTGCGGATGTGTTCGATCAGATCCTTCTGGATGATCTCGAAATCCTGCAGCTGCTGGTCGAAATGATGGGCGAGCAGCAACGCCCTGTTCTCGAGCTCGCGCGCGCTGTTGCGCAAGGCACGCTCGCGGAAGTTCTGCCCCATCAGCGTTGCGCCGATGATGATGGCTGCGATCAGGAGAACGCCGCCCACGACCAGCCAGCGGATCGGACCGCTGCGAAGAAATGCCGTTTGGTCGAGAAGGCGGCTGCCAGGTCTCGTCATGGTATCGATTACTGCCGTGCACACGCCAGGATCAAATCGTGATCCCGGTACACCCGCACGTTTACGGGAACGGTATGGAGGCGACGTTAGGAAGCGCAGTTAGCGCCCGGTTAACGCTGCATCGAAACTCCGAGCAAAAATTGCCGACGCAGACACGAATGCCCGTCAGTTTTTGCCGGACATGCCGACGTTAGGTGAGGCTTAACCATCTAATGTGTTGACGCTGCTCGGCAGCGTGCTGGCATGCGGTCTGCAAGCGTTGTCCTTCGCAAAACAGGAGGACGCACCATGACGACGACGCTTCAGAAGTTCATCGCCGACGAGTCCGGAGCCACCGCCATCGAGTACGGACTGATCGCGGCCGGCATCGCGCTCGCGATCATCACGGTGATCAACGGGCTGGGCACCAAGCTCAACACGAAGTTCGGATCGATCAGCTCCGCGCTGCGGTGAACGGGAGGCGAGGTCAGGCGCGGTCCTTGGATCCGGACTTGTAGTGTCCGGATTTGCCGCCCTTCTTCTCGACGAGATGAATGCCCTCGATCCGCACGCCGCGCTCCACCGCCTTGATCATGTCGTAGACGGTGAGGCAGGCGACCGACACCGCGGTCAGCGCTTCCATCTCGACGCCGGTGGGACCGGTGACCTTCACGCTGGCCCGCACGCGGCAACCCGGCAGCTTTGGATCGGGCTCGATGTCGAGCGTGACCTTGGACAGCGCGAGTGGATGGCAGAGCGGGATCAAATCCGAGGTGCGCTTGGCTGCCATGATGCCGGCGATGCGGGCGGTGCCGAGCACGTCGCCCTTCTTGGCATTACCGGAGACAATGAGGGCGAGCGTCGCCTTGCTCATCACGACCCGGCCTTCGGCGACCGCGAGCCGCTCGGTCGCGGGCTTCGCGGAGACGTCGACCATGCGCGCCTCGCCGGAGGCGCCGATATGGGTCAGCGCGGCCTTCTTTGAACGCGCCATCTCAGCGCGTGCCCGTGGCGCGGGGGGCGGCCGCGTGCTCGCGTGCAAGCAGCGTGCGGGTGGCCGCCGTGACGTCGGCCTGCCGCATCAGGCTTTCGCCGACCAGGAACGTCGACATGCCGACCCGTTCGAGCCGCGCGAGATCGGCGGGCGTGAAGATGCCGCTTTCGCCGACCATCAGCCGATCCTGCGGGATCAGCGGCGCAAGCGCCTCGCTGGTCGCGAGCGTCGTCTCGAAGGTGCGCAGGTTACGGTTGTTGACCCCGATCATCGGGGAGCGAAGCTTGAGCGCGCGATCGAGCTCGGCGCGGTCGTGGATCTCGATCAGCACGTCCATGCCGAGGGCCAGCGCGGCCTCTTCGAGATCCCTGGCGAGGGCGTCATCGAGTGCGGCCATGATGATCAAAATGCAATCGGCGCCATGGGCGCGGGCCTCGACCACCTGGTAGGTGTCGAACAGGAAGTCCTTGCGCAGCACCGGCAACGACACCGCCGCGCGCGCGGCCACCATGAAGTCGAGATGGCCCTGGAACGAGGGCGTGTCAGTCAATACCGACAGGCAGGCAGCGCCACCGGCTTCGTAGGCTTTTGCAAGCGCCGGCGGGTCGAAGTCGGCGCGAATGAGACCCTTGGACGGGGAAGCCTTCTTGATCTCGGCGATCAGCGCAAAGTCGCCGGCGGCAATCTTGGTCTTGATCGCGCGCAAAAATCCGCGCGGCGCGGGCGCGGCCTTGGCCTGTGCTTCGACGGCGGACAGCGGGCGCGCCTGCTTCGCCGCCGCGATCTCCTCGCGCTTGTAGGCCTCGATCTTGGTCAGGATGTCGGACATGAGCAAATCAGCTGTTGGAGACCGTGACCAGGTGCTTCAGCTTCGCGTTGGCCGCGCCGCTGTCGATCGAGCGCGCGCCGATCGCAACGCCCTCCTTGAGGTCCTTGGCGCGGCCGGCCACGACGAGGGCTGCGGCTGCGTTGAACAGCGCGACGTCGCGGTAGGGGCTCGGCTTGCCGCTGAGCACGCTTTGCAGCGCCACGGCGTTGGCGTCGGCGTCGCCGCCCTTCAACCCGGCCGCGTCGCAGCGGGGAAGGCCGGCATCCTCGGGCGTGATCTCAAAGCTCTTGATCTCGCCATTGTGCAGCGAGGTCACGAAGGTCGGGCCGGTGAGGGTGATCTCGTCGAGCCCGTCGGACCCGTGCACGACCCAGACCGATTCCGAACCGAGATTCTTCAGCACCTGCGCCAGTGGCTGCACCCATTGCCGCGAGAACACGCCGACCATCTGCCGCTTCACGCCGGCCGGATTGGACAGCGGTCCGAGCAGATTGAAGATCGTGCGGGTAGCGAGCTCGACGCGGGTCGGGCCGACGTTCTTCATCGCAGGATGATGAGCGGGCGCAAACATGAAGCCGATGCCGCATTCGCGCACGCAGCGGCCGACCTGGTCGGGCTTGAGATCGATCTTCACGCCGAGCGAGGCGAGCACGTCGGCCGCGCCCGAGCGCGACGACAAGGCGCGGTTGCCATGCTTGGCCACCGGCACGCCGGCGCCGGAGACGATGAAGGAGGCGCAGGTCGAGACGTTGACCGAGCCCGAGCCGTCACCGCCGGTGCCGACGATGTCGACGGCGTCCGCAGGCGCCTCGACCGTGAGCATCTTGGAGCGCATCGCTGCAACCGCGCCGGTGATCTCGTCGACGGTCTCGCCGCGTACCCGCAGCGCCATCAGCAGCCCGCCCATCTGCGAGGGCGTGGCCTCGCCGGACATCACGGCGTCGAAGGCGGAAGCCGCCTCGTCGCGCGACAGGCTGGCGCCGGTCGCCACTTTTCCGATTATCGATTTCAGGTCGTCCATCGCGTGCTTTCAACTGATTACTGGTTCGCGCCCGTCACCTGCGCGAAGGCGGCCTGATTGATGCTGGTTCCGATGTCGGTCTGCAGCTTGGTGACATAGGCCGCGACCTGCTCCTCGGAGAGCGCCTGGTCGAGGCTCTGGGTCATCTTCTTGACGGCTTCAGAGGCGAAGTCGACCTTGGGGTCGACGATATCGGTCACGCGGAAGATCACGACCTCGCCGCTGGCAGCAGCCGGCGTCTGTCCAGCGCCGTCCTTGACGGTGCGGAAGGCCGCCGCGACTGCGGCTGCTGGAAGGCCGGCCGGCGTGTCGTCGCGCTTGAAGCCCGTGGCCTCTTCGACCTTGAGGTTGATCGCTGCCGCTTCGTCCGCGAGCTTGCCGCCCTGACCGAGCTTGGTGACGATCGCAGTCGCCTTCTCCCGCAGCTTGGTCGCGACCTGGTCGGCGCGCCAGCGCGCCTCCACCTGGTCGCGGACTTCGTCGAGGCTGCGCTCGCGCGAGGGCGTGATGCCCAGCACGTCGTACCAGACATAGCCGTTGCGGAACGAGATCGGATCGTTGTCGACGCCGACGTCGCTGTTGAAGGCCTGCGACACCACGTCGAGGCCCTGCGGAATGTTGCCGATGGGCTGTCCGTTCGGCCCACGGCCGGAGCGGTCGACGGCGTCGATGGTCACGGCCGTCAGGCCCAGCTTCTGTGCCGCGTCGACGACGCTCGCACCGCCGCCGCGCTCGTCTTCCATCTTGTCGCGCAGTTCGGCGACCTTGCTGCGCGCGCGCTCGGCGCCGATCTCGCGTTTGATCTCAGGTGCGACCTTGGCGTAGTCGGCTTCCGCGCCCGGCTCGATCTTGTCGACCTTGACCAGCGCCACGCCGAAGCGGCCCTGCACCGGCTGGCTGATTTCGCCGACCGGCAGCGCGAAGGCGGCATCGGCCACGGCCGGATCGAGGATGCCGGTCTTGGCCACGAGGCCGAGATCGACGTCGGAGGTGTTGAGCCCGCGCTCCTTGGCGAGGTCCTCAAACGACATGCCGCCGGTGAGTTTTTCGCGCGCGGCCTGGGCGTCTGCAGCGTTCGGGAAAACGATCTGGTGGACCTGACGCTTTTCCGGCGTGCTGAGCTGGTTCTTGCGCTGCTCGAACAGCTTCTTTGCGTCGTCGTCGGAGACCTCGTTCCACTTGCCGATATCCTCCGGCGTGATCGCGACGAAGGAAAGCTTGCGATATTCGGGCGCGCGGAACTGGACCTTGTGGTCCTCGAAATAGGCGGCGAGCGCTTCGGGCGAGGGCGGATCGATGGTGCCGGCCTGCGCGGCGTCGAGCTTGACGAATTCGACGGAGCGCTGCTCGCCCGTGTAGCGGCTCAAGGCGTCGATCAGGGTCTTGGACGGCTCGAGGCCGGCGGTGATCGAGCCCGTGATCTGGCGCCGCAGCGACACCTTGCGCTGCTCGGCGACGTAGCGCTGCTCCGTATAGCCGAAGTTGCGGATCATGGCCTGGAAGCGGTTCTGGTCGAAGTTGCCGCCGACGCCCTTGAAGTTCGGATCGTTCATGATGAAGTGGCGGATCTGCTCGTCCGACTGGCCGAGCCCGAGCCGGCGCGCCTCTTCGTCGAGGGCGGCTTCGGCGATGGTCTGCTGCAGCACCTGGCGATCGATCCCGAAGGCGCGGGCCTGCTCCGAGGTCAGGGGGCGGCCGAACTGGCGGCCGATCTGCTGCAGGCGCTCGGTGTAGGTCTGGCGGAATTCGTTCAGCGAAATCTCGGTGCGGCCGACGGTCGCGACCGTCGATTGGCCGAAGCCGCGGAAAATGTCAGCGATGCCCCAAATGCCGAAACTGATGATCAATACGCCCATCACCACGGCCATAATGGTTTTGCCGAGCCAGTTTGATGAGGCCTTGCGTATTCCTCGAAGCATTGGGTCCAACTTGTTTGGCAGGAAAGGGAACCGGGTCGCGTCTTCATGCAGAGTCTGCAAAAGCGCGTCACCGGATTGATATGGCATCATAAAGTGGCGGCTTGCCCCCCGCAACCTCGCCCTCTCCAAAGCTGTGTTAACGGATGGCGGTCACTGGAAGTGCGGCGCCCGCTCTGCTAGCGCATGGACCGGGACATTTTTCGCTGGATTTTGACATGACAGACGCCATCCGACCGCTGATCGCCGGCAACTGGAAGATGAATGGGCTGAAGGCGGCCGTCGCCGAATTCGACGCCATGCTTGCCGGCGCGGCCGAACTGGCGGGCAAGGCCGACCTGCTGGTGTGTCCGCCGGCGACCCTGATCGCCGGATTTGCCGACAAGGCGCGGGGCCAGAAGGCCGCGGTTGGGGCCCAGGACTGTCATCCCAAGGCCTCCGGCGCCCATACCGGCGATATCTCGGCGGAAATGCTGGCGGATGCCGGTGCTTCGGCCATCATCGTCGGCCATTCCGAGCGCCGGGCCGACCACGGCGAGGGCGATGCCCTGGTGCGGCAGAAGGCGGAAGCGGCCTGGCGCGCCGGCCTGACCGCGATCGTCTGTGTCGGAGAGACGCAAGGCCAGCGCGATGCCGGCCAGACCCTCGATATCCTGCGCGGCCAGCTCCAGGGTTCGCTGCCGGACGGCTCGCGCGCCGCCAATCTTGTCGTTGCCTATGAGCCGGTCTGGGCGATTGGAACCGGCCTGACCCCCACAGCCAAGGATGTCGAGCAAATTCATGGATTTATCCGGGAACAGCTGACCTCCCGGTTTAGCGCCGAGGGGGCGAAGATGCGGATCCTCTATGGTGGTTCGGTCAAGCCCTCGAACGCGGCCGAGCTGATGGCGGTGAAGAACGTCAACGGCGCGCTGGTCGGTGGCGCCAGCCTCAAGGCGTCCGATTTCCTTGCCATCGCCAAGGGCTGTCCCTAGCTAACAGCAAGGGCGCGATGCGGGCGATCCGGGGGTGGCATTGCCACGTCCGATCGTGTAACACCGCGCAACTTCAGGAAAACCCGCAAAGCGTGATAGCAGCCGCGACCGGCGCTGTTGCCTTGTGACGGAAGGGTAGCATGCAGACCGTTGTCATCGTCATCCACCTCATGATCGTCTCCGTGATGATCGGCGCCGTGCTGCTTCAGAAGTCTGAAGGCGGCGGCCTCGGCATGGGTGGCGGCGCCGGCTTCATGTCGAGCCGCGGCACCGCGAATCTGTTGACCCGCACCACGGCGATCCTTGCCGTCGGCTTCTTCATCACCAGCCTGTTCCTGACCTGGTATGCCGGCTACGACCGCAAGCCGTCCTCGATCATCGGCCAGCCGGCGTCGCAGACCCAGCCCGCCGGTGGTGCTTCGCCGGTGACGGCACCGACCTCGGGCGGCATCCTGGATTCGCTGAAGAAGGCGGATGAGCAGCAGAAGGCGCCGGCGCCGAGTGGTCCGCAGGCACCGCGCTCGCAATAAAGCAGGGGGGCCATGCGGGACGACGGCTACCGTCCCGCATCAACAATCCCCATCAAGGTACTGTCACCACTTTTATTTTTGGCTCACCCACAGGCCCGCAGAATCTTTGGGGCGGAATACGAATCGCTTTGGCGAATCGAATTCGAGGGATTAGAGGTTAGGTCCCATGGCGCGGTACATATTCATCACCGGCGGCGTGGTTTCTTCGCTCGGAAAGGGTCTGGCTTCAGCGGCACTCGGTGCCCTGCTGCAGTCCCGCGGGTACAAGGTCCGCCTCCGCAAGCTCGACCCCTATCTCAACCTCGATCCCGGAACGATGTCGCCGTATCAGCACGGCGAAGTGTTCGTGACCGATGACGGCGC
>JAEWBW010000543.1 GCA_023390955.1 Pseudomonadota bacterium | reverse complement strand
GACGAAGGCGATGCCGCCGGCAACATCCGCCGCGCGACGCGCCGGCTGTGGCCGCAGACAGAGATGGCGAAGGCGTGGATCTCGCAGGCCGAATCCGGCGAGGCGGGCGCGGCAGACGAAGCGCGCGCTGCGCTGGTGCGGTTGGAACGGCATTACCTCAGCCATCCCGTGCGGGGCGGCTGGTACGATCAGCTCGACCGCGACGGCAAGTCGCTGGTCGACACCATTCCTGCGTCGTCGTTCTACCATGTGCTTTGCGCGGTCACGGAAGCCGAGCAGGTGCTCGGCTAGACGTCTCTTGTTTTGACGCGGTTTCTTCACGCGAACCGGTTCCCACTTCGCTTGAAAACGCCAAGTCAGAGCCAGCGCTTGCGGCGCTTGAAGCTTTTGAGGTTCTTGAAACTCTTGCGCTGATCGCCGGCGCCGCCGAGGTAGAATTCCTTGACGTCCTCATTGTCGCGCAGCTCGTCGGCGGTGCCGTCGAGCACGACCTTGCCCTGCTCCATGATGTAGCCGTGGCTCGCGACCGACAGCGCTGCGCGCGCGTTCTGCTCGACCAGCAGGATAGTTACGCCGAGGTCGCGGTTGATCTTCTTGATGATCGAGAACACTTCCTTCACGAGCAGCGGCGACAACCCCATCGACGGCTCGTCCATCAGGATCATCTTCGGGCGCGCCATCAGCGCGCGGCCGATCGCGAGCATCTGCTGCTCGCCGCCGGAGAGGTAGCCGGCAAGGCCGGTGCGCTCTTTCAGGCGCGGGAAATAGTCGAACACCATGTCGAGATCGGAATCGACCTCGCGGTCGTTGCGGGTGAACGCGCCGAGCTTGAGGTTCTCCAGCGAGGTCATGTCGGCGACGATGCGCCGGCCTTCCATCACCTGGAAGATGCCGCGGCGGACGATCTTGTCGGGATCGATGCCGTCGATGCGTTCGCCGTCGAACACGATCTCGCCGCGCGTGACCTCGCCGTCCTCGGTCTTGAGCAGCCCGGAGATCGCCTTCAGGGTCGTCGACTTGCCGGCGCCGTTGGCACCCAGCAGCGCCACGATCGCGCCCTTGGGCACCTCGAGGCTGAGGCCGCGCAGCACCAGGATGACGTCGTCATAGACGACCTCGATGTTGCGCACGTTGAGGAGCGCGGCAGCGGTGGCCGGTTTGGCGCGGGACGCTTCGAGAGTATCGGTCATTTTGTCTTCCGCTGTCTCATCGCATCAGCCCGTCATTCCGGGGCGGTCCGGAGGACCGAACCCGGAATCTCGAGGTTCCGGGTTCGATGCTTCGCATCGCCCCGGAACGACGAGCAGATTAAGAGCTTACCAGCCCAGCCATTCCGGCTTGCGCGGCAGCTCCACGGTCTTGATCTTCTCGATCTTGATCGTGCCCTTGGCCATGAGGTCGTTGAGCTCGCCGTCGGTCGCACCCGAGATCTTGGTCTGGTACAGGTCGACCTTCAGCGTGCCGCGGTGATCCTTCTCGGTCCAGGTCGAGGGATTGCAGACGCCCTCCATGCCGGCCGGCACCCAGTCCTTCTTCTGGTGGAACGCCTTGACGACGTTCTCGCCGTTGGCGCCGCCGTTCTTGGCGGCCCAGTCGAGCGCTTCCTTCATGTACATCGCCGAGCACACCGCCGCGACATAGTGCACGGGGCGATACAGCTTGCCGGTGGGATCGGAGATCTTCGAGATCTCCATAACGGTCTTCATGCCGGGGGCGTTGCCGCCCCAGCTCACGGCCGTGCGCAGCGGGAAGACGACGCCGTTGGCCGCGTCGCCCGCGGTCTTGGCGGCGTTTTCGTCCATGCCCCAAACGTTGCCGAGGAACTGGATCTCGACGCCGGCGGTCTTGCAGGCCTTCATGACCGAGATGTTGGAAGCGGCGGTGTTGCCGAGATAGGCGTAGTTGGCACCCGACGATTTCAGGCTCAGGCACTGCGCGCTGTAATCGCCCGGGGTGAGCGCGAATACCAGCGGCGGCAGCACCTCGAAGCCGAGTTCCTGCGCCAGCGCTTCACCGGCCGCCTTCGGCGCGTTCGGGTAGGGGTGGTTCGCACCCATGTGGACGAACTTCGGCTTGCCGCTCTTGCCCTTGGCCTTCCAGTCGTCGGCCGCCCACATCAGCATCGCGCGCAGCGCATCCGAGTAGCTCGGGCCGTAGAACAGATTATAGGGGGCGGGCTTCGCCTTGCCGCTGGTCCCCTCGGGGTCGGTCAGCGCGGCGGCGTAAGAGCCGGACATGTCGGGAATCTTGTCCTGCGCGAGGAAGCCGGTCAGCGCCTCGGTGTCGGCCGTGCCCCAGCCCATGATCGCTGCGACCTTGGTGTCCGGCGCCGACCACTTCTTGTAGAGCGCGATCGCGCGCGGCACCTGGTAGCCGTAGTCGTTGGTGTCGACATTGACCTGCTTGCCGCCGATGCCGCCGTTCTTGTTGATCCAGGCGAAAGTGTCGGCGACGGCCTGGCCATAGGGCGTGCCGACGTCCGAGGTGCCGCCGGAGTAATCGGCGAGATGGCCGATCGCGATCTGCGCCTGCGCGCCGACCGAAAAGGCCGCGATCGCAAGCGCCAGCGATGCGGTGCTCAAAAGGGATTTTGTCTTCATTGGTTGCTTCCTCCTGTTTATTCGTTGCTTTCAGAGTAGTTGCCCGCGCTCAATGCGAGAACGGGTAGAGTTTCCAGTAGGCCTTGATCTGCCGCCAGCGATGCGCGAGCCCGTCCGGCTCGAACATCAGGAACGCGATGATGATGAGCCCGATCGCGATCTCGCGCAGGAAGGTGATGTTGGTGTTGAGCGACAACGCCTTGTCGATGGCGCCGCCCTTCAGATAGTGGCTGAGATATTCCATCGATTCCGGCAGCAGCACCACGAAGGCGGTGCCCATCAGCGTGCCCATGATGGAGCCGGTGCCGCCGATGATGATCATGGCGAGGAACAGGATCGATCGTTCGATCCCAAAGCCTTCCTGCGAGACGACCTGCTGGTAATGCGCATAGAGCGCACCCGCGATGCCGGCAAAGAAGGCGGCCAGCGCGAACGACAGCGTGCGGTACTTCGTCAAATTGATGCCCATGATCTCGGCGGAGAGATAATGGTCGCGGATCGCCACCAGCGCGCGACCGTCGCGGGTGCGCATCAGATTGGTGACGAGGATGTAGCTCGCGAGCACATAGGCCAGCACGACGTAGAAATACTGCCGGTCACCGCGCAGCGTATAGCCGAAGATCGAGAACGGGTTGGCGCTGGCCGGCACCGAGCCGCCGGTGAACCATTCGGCGCGGGAAAAGAAGTCGAGCAGGATGTATTGCGCGGCGAGCGTCGCGATGACGAGATAAAGGCCCTTCAGGCGTGCCGCCGGAATGCCGAAAATCAGGCCGACCAGCGCGGTGATGACACCCGCGAGCGGGATCGCGAAAAATACCGGGACATGCGCGTGGTTGGAGATGTAGGCGGAGGTGAACGCGCCGAGCAGGAAGAAGGCCGCGTGACCGATCGAGATCTGGCCGGTGAAGCCCACCAGGATGTTGAGGCCAAGTGCGGCGATCGAGAAAATTCCGATCTGGATCAGGATGCTGAGCCAGTAGCCGCTCAGGAATTGCGGCGCGAGGCATAGCAGCAGCACGCCGGCGATCGCGAAGTTGCGGCTGGTTTTGGTCGGGAAGATCGTGGTGTCCGCGGCATAAGAGGTGCGGAAATCACCAGCGGGGATGAGGGCAGGGCCGGCCATGGATCAGATCCGCTCGATGTCGTGGGTGCCGAACAAGCCGTAGGGCTTGATCATCAGCACGATGATGAGGACGTAGAACGGCGCGATCTCGTAGAGATTGCCCCAGTGCAGGTACTCGCTGTCGACATATTGCGCGATGTTCTCCAGCAGCCCGATGATGATGCCGCCGAGCACGGCGCCGCCGACGGAATCGAGCCCGCCGAGGATCGCTGCCGGGAAAACCTTGATGCCGTAGGCGGCAAGGCCCGAGGACACGCCGTTGACCACGGCGACGACGACACCAGCGACCGCCGAAACGGTGGCCGAGATCGCCCACGCCATCGCGAACACGCTCTTGACGGAAATGCCGAGCGACTGCGCGACCTGCTGGTTGAATGCGGTGGCGCGCATGGCGAGACCGTATTTCGAGGCGCGGAAGAACCAGGCCATCCCGATCATCATCGCGACCGAGACGACGAGGCTCATGACATAGACGGTCTGGATCTGCAGGCCGAGCAGATTGACCGACTGGCTCTCGAACACGCGCGGGAACGGCTGCGGGTTGACGCCGAACATCCATTTCAGCGTGGCTTGCAGCACCGTGGAGAGGCCGATCGTCACCATGATCACGGAGATGATGGGCTCGCCGATCATCGGCCGCAGGATCAGGACCTGGATGGCGATGCCGAACACGAACATGAACACCAGCGTCATCGGCATGCCGATCCAGAACGGCACCTGGTATTTCGCCAGCAGCGCCCAGCATACCCAGGCGCCGACCAGCAGCAGTTCGCCTTGCGCGAAATTGACGACCTGCGTCGCCTTGTAGATCAGCACGAACGACATCGCGACGACGCCGTAGAGCGTGCCGACCACGAGGCCGTTGACCAGCAGCTGGAAGAGGAAGGCGGTGTTCATGCGGGTTCCGTGTTATCTTCGCCTCTCCCCGCTTGCGGGGAGAGGCCGGCGCGCGGAACGCGCGGCGGGTGAGGGGGAGCTTCCGCATGCGAGGTGCCGAAGAATCCAAGACCGATCGCGCCAGACGCTTGCGTGCTGCGTCGACGGATGCGGAAGGAACGCTCTGGTATCGCCTGCGTGCCCGCAGGCTGAACGGCCACAAGTTCGTCCGGCAGGAGCCGATCGGTCCGTATACGGTCGACTTTGTTTGTCGAGAAGCTCGGCTGATCATCGAGGTCGATGGCGGGCAGCACGCAGACAGTCCGCGCGATGCCGTTCGCGACAAATGGCTGGCAGATCACAACTACCGCGTCTTGCGGTTCTGGAACAATGACGTCTCGCGCAACCTGGCTGGCGTCCTCGAAACGATTGTCGCCGTCCTCGCGGAGGCTCCCCCTCACCCGGATCGCTGACGCGCTCCGGCCTCTCCCCGCAAGCGGGGAGAGGCGAAGAGCAGCGCCGCTCGCGGCGATCACCTGGCTCACTCCGCCGCCTCCGCCACATGACCGTGTCCGCCAAGATCGACCACGCGCAGCGTGGTGCGCACGCGCTGGGTGGTGCCGTCCTGGAAGCGGATCACGGTGTCGACGGGGATGTCGGCATCGCCGCGATAGATTGCGTCGATGATGCCTTCGTACTTCTCGTTGATGACGCTGCGGCGCACTTTTCTGGTGCGGGTGAGCTCGCCGTCGTCGGCATCCAGCTCTTTGTACAGCAGCAGGAAGCGCGAGATCCGCTGCGCCGGCGGCAGCGTGGCGTTGACGGTCTCGACTTCCTTTCGGAGCAGCGCGTAGACCTCCGGCCGCGATGCGAGGTCGCTGTAGGTGGTGAAGGAGAGCCGGTTCTTCTCCGCCCATTTCGAGATGATGGAGTAGCGGATGCAGATCATCGCCGCGAGCGTGTCGCGGCCGGCCCCTAACACCACGGCTTCCGCGATGTAGGGCGAGAATTTCAGCTTGTTCTCGATGAATTGCGGCGAGAAGCGCTCGCCGCGCGACGTCTCGGCGAGATCCTTGATGCGATCGATGACGACGAGCTGCTTGTTGTCGTTGAAATAGCCGGCATCGCCCGACAGCATCCAGCCATCCTTGATGTCGGCAACGCTCGCCTCGGGGTTCTTATAGTAGCCCAGGAACATGTTGGGATGGCGCACCACGATCTCGCCAACGCCGTGGACGTCGGCATTGTCGATGCGGATCTCGACGCTGTCGGCCATCGGTATCCCGGTCGTATCAGGATCGACCTTGCCCTCCGGATGCAGCGTATAGGCGCCCAAGAGCTCGGTCTGGCCGTAGAGCGTGCGCAGCGGCACACCCATGGCCTGGAAGAACTTGAACGTCTCGGGCCCGAGCGCAGCGCCGCCGGTCGCAGCCGAGCGCAGGCGCGTGAAGCCGAGACGGTCGCGCAGCGCGCGGAACAGGATCGCGTCGGCAAAGCCTGAGCGCTTGCCCTGCGCGAGCGCGGAAAGACCGGTCTTCATGCCGATCTCGAACAAATACTGCTTGTACGGCGTGGCGTCCATCACCTTGGCGCGGACGTCGGCGGCGATGGATTCCCACACGCGCGGCGCAAAGAGCACGAATGTCGGCGCGATCTCGCGCAGATCGTTCATCATCGTGTCCGGCTCTTCGACGAAGTTGATCTTCATCCGGCAGAGCAGGCCTTTGCCGAGCACGTAGACCTGCTCCATGATCCAGGGCAGGGGCAGCACCGAGACGTATTCGTCGTCCGGGCCCTTCGGGTCGAAGGCGAGATAGGTCGCGCAATGGCCGAGCACGCGGCCGGCGGCGAGCATCGCGAGCTTTGGATGCGAGGTGGTGCCTGACGTCGTGCAGAGGATGGCGACGTCCTCACCCTTGGTGGCGTCGACCAACTGGTCGTACAGCGCGGGCTCGCGCGTGGCGCGGGCACGGCCGAGCTCGGCGAATTTCTCCGCCGACATCAGCCGCGGGTCGTCGTATTTCCGCATGCCGCGCGGGTCGGAATAAATGATGTGCTTCAGCTTCGGCACGCGCTCAGCAAGCGCCAGCAGCTTGTCGACCTGCTCCTCGTCCTCCGCGAAGACGAGCTGCGCCTCGCCATAGGTGAGGAGATAGGAGGCTTCCTCGTCGAGCACGTCACGATAGAGCCCGAGGCTGAGGCCGCCGATCGCGTGGGTGGCAACTTCAGCTGCAACCCAGTCCGGACGGTTGTCGCCGATGATGCCGATGACGTCGCCGCGGCCGAGGCCGAGCTCGACCAGGCCGAGCGCGAAGTCGCGGACCCGGGTCTGGTAGTCATTCCAGGTGAACAGGCGCCAGAGCCCGAGGTCCTTTTCGCGCAGCGCGATCTCGCTGCCGTGCTCTTTCGCGTTGAGGCGCAGCATCTTTGGATAGGTGTCGGCCTGCGCGACGCGGCCCGCGTAATCCATCATGCCGCGCTCTCCTGCGCGGCCGGAACATCGTCCGGATCGACCAGCGTTTCGTCCTCTTCGCCGAGATAGGCGCGCTTGACGTGGGGATCGGCGAGCACCGCGGCCGGGTCGCCCTCGGCGATCTTCTTGCCGAAATCCAGCACCATGACGCGGTGGGAGATGTCCATCACCACGCCCATGTCGTGCTCGATCATCACCACCGTCATCCCGAACTCCTCGTTGAGATCGACGATGTAGCGGGCCATGTCTTCCTTCTCCTCGAAATTCATGCCGGCCATCGGCTCGTCGAGAAGGATGAGGCGTGGTTCCAGCGCCATGGCGCGGGCGAGCTCCACGCGCTTGCGCAGGCCATAGGGCAGGGTGCCGGCGGTGGCCTTGCGCACCGACTGCAGGTCGAGGAAGTCGATGATCTCCTCCACCTTGCGGCGGTGCTCGAGCTCCTCCTTGCGCGCGCCGGTGAGCCAGTACAGCGAGCCCGTGAGGAAATTGTTCTTCAGGAGGTGATGGCGGCCGACCATGATGTTGTCGAGCACGCTCATGTGGTGGAACAGCGCCAGGTTCTGGAAGGTGCGGCCGATGCCGAGCGAGGCGCGGGCATTGGGCGTCAGCCCCGTGATGTCCTTGTCACGGTAGAACAGCTGGCCTTCGGTGGGCTTGTAGCGGCCGGAGATGCAGTTGACGATGGAGGTCTTGCCGGCGCCGTTCGGGCCGATGATCGAGAACAGCTCGCCGTTGTGGATGGAAAAGCTGACGTCGGTCAGCGCGCGGACGCCGCCGAATCGCAATGACACACCGCGCACTTCCAGATCGCTGGCCACCAACAACGTCCTCCCCGCGACGGCGCTTTTGCGCTCATTCGTCCATTGCCTTGCTGCGATCCTAGTACGGCCGCGCCGGTGAGACCATGCAGCTGATGGTCACGACCCGATCGCATCCGCCAGCCCATTCCCGTGGGAACAAAAGCCGCATCGCGCAAGGTGGTCCTCCATACGGGAAAGCGCTATTTTGAAATGTCTCCCGCCTGACAATTCGGCGACAAAGTTTGTTGGTGGGCGTGGCCTTCATCTTTCGTCGGATGGACGGCGGATTGGTTATGCTGCGATGCAGCAGAGGAGCGGAGTGACGATACGGTGCGGCTGGCTTCGGGATCATGATTTCAGAGGATCATCTGAAGCGCGTGGCCGCCTGGTCGCGCGAGCTCACCGATCGCGAGATCGAGGTGGCCCGGGCCGGGATCACCGAGCGGTCCTATGGCACCGGCGAAACCGTGTTCATGCGCGACGACAGGTTCGACTATTGGGCCGGCATGGTGAGTGGCCTTGCCCGGATGGGCGGGGTCTCGCGTGATGGCAAGGAGACCAGCCTTGCCGGTCTCACGGCTGGCGCCTGGTTCGGCGAGGGCAGCGTGCTCAAGAACGAGCCGCGGCGCTACGATGTCGTCGCGCTGCGCGACAGCCGGGTCGCGCTGATGGAGCGCAGCGCCTTCATGTGGCTGTTCGAGAACAGCGTCGGCTTCAACCGCTTCCTGGTCCGCCAGCTCAACGAGCGGCTCGGCCAGTTCATCGGCATGCTCGAGGTCAACCGCACGCTGGACGCCACCGCGCGGCTCGCCCGCAGCATCGCCTCGCTGTTCAACCCGATCCTGTATCCGGAATCGACCACGCATCTGGAGATCACCCAGGAGGAGATCGGCGCGCTCTCCGGCATGTCCCGGCAGAACGCCAACAGGGCGCTGAACAAGCTCGAGAAAGAAGGGCTGCTGCGGCTCGAATATGGCGGCGTCACCATCCTCGATATCGGGCGGCTCAGGAGTTACGGGGACTGACGACATGCTCTCTCCGGATCGGCCGGCGCTCATCGAATTCTGCGATCGCGAGTCGAACTCGCCTTATGTCGAGCGCGTGTGGCGGAGCCGGAGCGGCGGTTCGTTCCTGTCGATGGCCGAGGGAAACATCGAGCTGGTCGTCACCAGGCTGCCGGAGTTTTCGGCGGTGACGCTGAGAGGGCCGGTGACACGCGGGGCGCTCGTCGAATGTCCGCCGAATGGCGAATGGCTCGCGATCCGCTTTCGGCTGGGGACTTACCTGCCGGGGATTCCGACGGCCGCGTTGATCGACCGCCAGGACATCCATTTTCCGGTACTCCCCGGCGGCCGCTTCCTGTTGTCGAACCAGTGTTGGGACATCCCTCGCTATGACGATGCGGAGCTTCTGGTTGCGCGCCTGGCGCGTGCGGGCGTCATCGCACGCAGCGATGCCACCGATGCGGCGGTCGCGGGCGACGTCGACTGGATGAGCCAACGTTCGGTGCAGCGGCACTTTCGCCGGGTCACGGGCATGACGTTCAGCAGCTACCAGCAGATCCAGCGCGCGCGTCACGCGGCGGCTCTGCTGATGAGCGGGAGCTCGGTCCTCGACGCGACATCAGGCGCCGGCTATTTCGACCAGGCGCACCTGACCCGATCGGTCAGGCAGCTCGTCGGCATGACGCCTGCGCGCCTTGCGCGCGAGCGGCCGCAATTGTCGTTTTCGTACAAGACGACGATGTCCTGACCGCGGTACTCGTGGCTCCTCCGGCCTCGGTTGCGGGGCGGAAGACGGGGAGTGCTGTCGTGAGCTTTCAGGCTTACCTCGACAACATCGAGGCCAAGACCGGCAAGAGCCCGGACCAGTTCCGCAAATGGGGCAAGGCCAAGGGGTTTGCGACCGGAACGGGACTGGCGACCGGCATGAAGGTCGGCGCCATCGTCGCCGCGCTCAAGGAGGAGTTCGGCCTCGGTCATGGCCATGCCATGGCGATCGTCGCCCTTCTCAAGGGAAAGAAGTCGTAGGGGGATGACGATGAGCAAATCCAGACGCGTGGCCGGCCTCGTGATGAGCGGGCTTGTGATTGCCTTCATGCTGTTCGACGCCGGAATGAAGCTCGTCCCGCTCGACGTGGTGATCAAGGCGACGGCGGAGCTCGGCTATCCTGCCTCCGCCGACCTCGCGCGAGCGTTGGGCGTCGTGGCCCTGGTCTGCACCGCGCTCTATGCCTTTCCTCGCACGGCCGTGCTCGGGGCGATCCTGCTGACCGCCTATATGGGCGGCACCGTCGCGTCTCATTTGCGCGTCGGTAATCCGCTCTTCAGCCATTTATTGTTTGGCGTGTACCTGGCCGTTCTTGCATGGGGCGGCCTCTATCTGCGCGACAGTCGGATTGCCGCGCTGCTGCCGCTGCGATCGCCATCGGCGTAAGTTCGGTCATCGCGCATTGGCCGGAGCGTGGGCTGGCCAGAGATCGGCGCGCCAGCGGATGGCGATCGCCAGCATCGCGAGGATGCCCGAAATCGCATAGAGCGAGCCCGTCGCGGAAAAGCCGATGACGTCGATCAGGCTGCCCGCCGCGAGCAATCCGATCGGCAGGCCGTAGATCACCATCATGCGCACGCCCATGACGCGGCCGCGCAGATGCGCGCTCGCGGCTTTCATCAGGATCACGGCCGCCGCGATCATCGACATGCTCTGTGCGATGCCGGTGAGCACGAGGCAGGCCATCGCCACCGGCATGGTCCTGATCTCCACGAACACCAGCAGCATCGCATACCACGCGATCGTCGCGACGATCAGAAGCCGGGCGATGCGCACCCCGCTCACCACGCTGAGCGTGATGGAGCCGATCAGCGAGCCGACGGCAAAGCTCGCCGACAGGTAACCGAGACCGGTCTGGTCGGTATGGAAGATGTCGCGCGCGACGAAAGGCATCAATCCGTTGGTGAGGGGAAATGCGGTGAGATTGGCGAGGAAAGCGACGCAAAGCGCCGCGCGCATTCCCGGGCCGCTCCAGGCGTAGACGATGCCTTCCTTGAGGTCGCTGATCAATCGCGACACGGCATGGCTGTTGGCCGGAAGCTCGGTCGTGACGACGGTTCTCTCCGGCCGGCTCAGGCACAGCATGAGCAGTGCGGCGGCGATGTAGAGGCAGACGATCGCCACATAGACGTAGCCGATGCCCAGCGCTGCGAACAGGCCTGCGCCGGTCAACGCGCCGACAATGCGCGCGCTGTCCTGGGTCGTGCGTGCGACGCTGATCGCACCCACCAGTTGCTCGGGCGGCATAATGTCGGCGAGCAGCGCGCCGCGGACGCCGAGGTCGGAGGGACGGATCAGGCCCGTGATCGTGACGATGATCATGACGGTGAGCGGCGACAGGTGACCGGTGAGCGCCAGGACCATGATGATCGAGGAGAGCGCCGTATAGGCAAGGCGCATCACGACCAGGAGGTCACGATGGCCGATGCGGTCGCCGATCATGCCGAAGACCGGCGCCACCAGCGTGCCGACAAACTGCAGCGAGGCGAGTACGGTGAGCAGCAGAACAGAGCCGGTCTCGACCAGGATGTACCAGCCGAGCACCAGTGTTTCGACCTCGAACGCCCACGAGGTGAGCAGATCGGACGGCCATTGGAAACGATAGTTGCGGATGCGGAACGGTGCGAGCGCGGATTGTCGTATGGGTGCGCTCAAGACGCGAAGGCGCGTGTCACGGCGATTCCCTGCCTAGCGGTTTCTTCTTACTCCACGGCAGGGTAGCGTTGGTGATGTTGGTGTCAATCAACACTGGCGCATCGCCGCAATGCGCTTCCTGTGATCTTACCGCGGCGCACTCGTCGGCCGCTTCGCAGCAAGCGTCGACGCCATTGCGGAGATCAGCGGCCGCATGAAGTAGGCATCTTCCGCCGGCACGATGTTCGGACGCAGGCCGTGGCTTTCGAGCTCGCCGTTCACCGCAGGTCCGACCGACGCGATCAGGGTGCGGTTCAGCGCCTCGCGCAGACGTGCTTCGCTATCATGCATCTTCGCTGCGTCGAACAGGCGGCGGATCTGGCCGAGATTGGTCAGAGCGATGCAGTCGATGCGCCCCTCGGCCATCTCGTTGATGGCGGCCACGATGTTGGCGTCCGCAGCCTTGGAGTCGTAAGCATAGGGCAGCACCGTATCGACGTCGGCGCCCTGGTTCGCCAGTGCGCCGATCAGAGTGCTGTGATCCTTGTCGGGATAGAGCTGCAGGCCGAGGCGCCGTCCCGTCAGGTCGAGCTTGCCGAGCATCTCGATGACACCGTCTGTGGTCGGCTTCTCCGTGGTCTGCTGCGGCTCCAGTCCGACCTCGCGCAGCGCCTTGCCGGGTTTCGGTCCGCGGCAGAATTTTCGCGATCCGCCGAGGGCAGCGACCAGCGCGCCGTCGAGCCCACGCGCGCGCGCCAGCTTCATGATTCGACGCAGGCCTTCGCCGGTCATCAGCACGAGATCGTCGAACGGCCGGTCGATGGCGCGGCGAATCCAGGCTTCCACCGGCGCGGGATCCGGCGCGTCATGAATGGTGAACATCGGGCATTGCACCACCTCGGCGCCCTGTTCGGCGAGCAGCTTCGAGAACTGCGCTTCCTCCCGCGTCTCCAGGATGAGGATGCGGGCGCCGTTCAAGCGGTCGGCCATGGACAAGCTCCGGTCAAAATTCGCAATGGTCCGTTCATCCTGACTCCGTGGTTGGGATTGGCGCAAGGGCGCGGTCGGTGATAGAGCAGGCCCAAATCGCGGAGAGTTCCGCGTCCTGCCCAAACCTTCATCAAGCCGTGCCCGAAACGCCATGCCCAATCATCAATATGTCTTGACGCTGTCCTGCCCCGATCGCCCCGGCATCGTTTCGGCGGTGTCGACCTTCCTCGCCCATAACGGACAGAACATCCTCGACGCGCAGCAGTTCGACGACGTCGAAACCAAGAAGTTCTTCATGCGGGTGGTGTTCACCGCGGCCGACCTCGCGGTCGAGCTGGCGGCGCTGCAGACCGGCTTTGCCGCAATCGCCGAGCGCTTCGCGATGGAATGGCAGATGCGTGACCGTGCCGTGCATCGCAAGGTGATGCTGCTGGTGTCGAAGGCCGATCACTGCCTCGTCGACATCCTCTACCGCTGGCGCACCGGCGAGCTGCCGATGACCTTGGCCGCGATCGTCTCCAATCACCCGCGCGAGGTCTACGCCGGGCTCGACTTCGGCGACATCCCGTTCCACCACCTGCCGATCACCAAGGACACCAAGCCGCAGCAGGAGGCCCAGATCCTCGATCTCGTCGGCAAGACCGGAACCGATCTCGTCGTGCTGGCGCGCTACATGCAGATCCTGTCCGATGACCTCTCGGCAAAGCTGTCCGGGCGATGCATCAACATCCATCACTCCTTCCTGCCGGGCTTCAAGGGCGCAAAGCCCTACCATCAGGCGCATGAGCGCGGCGTCAAGCTGATCGGCGCCACCGCGCACTACGTCACGCGCGACCTCGACGAAGGCCCGATCATCGACCAGGACGTCGAGCGGATCAGCCATCGCGACACGCCGGAAGACCTGGTGCGCAAGGGCCGCGATATCGAGCGTCGCGTGCTCGCCCGCGCCATCCGCTATCATCTCGACGATCGCGTCCTGCTCAACGGCCGCAAGACCGTTGTGTTCGTGGACTAGCGGTCAGCGCGGCAGGGCGGGTGGGGTCGAGCCGGTGGGCTGCTCAGTCCCGTCCTTCGGCCGGTCAGCGGCCGGCATCTGGCGCAGGCGCTGGCGCTCCTTCATCCAGGCATCGTATTCCGGTGTGCCCGCCCGCGGCGGCGCATCCGCCGGCAGGCCGCCGGCCCAATGCGGGATGGCATCGCCCATGCCGGCCGACAGCCGCTCGTTGACCGAGCCGCAGCCGGCAAGGCCCAGCGCGAGCAGGGCGAGCACGGCAATCGAGAGCGAACGGACAGGCATGACCATCATGGGAACGGTTGAGGAGCGGCCGGAGGACCTGCGGCCTTCTGCGACCCTAGGCTTCAACAAGGTAAAATTGGCTTATTCGAGGTAGGTATCGAACTACCAAAATTCGATGAATTGCCCCCGCCGGGTGCGTAAATTCTCCAAGAGAAAGACGGATTTCTCCACTCCCCGGCGAAGACGGGCGCTCCTAGACTGCCCGCGCGCCTCGCGACAACTTGGCCTGATCGGCGAGAAGTCTTTTCGTTGACAAGACCATTTTATTTGTACAAGTGTACAAATGGTCGAGGGGCGCAAGCCGGTGGCTTCGAGCCACGGGCTCGATACCCCCTGACGGCTCCGGTTGGACCTCGCGGCTTGCGCCGAATGGTCGCCGAACGTCCGATTGACAACAGGGGCACGAAAGACGCCATGTGGCCGCGCGTTACATGGCCTGGTTGCAAGCTGAAGTGAGGCAAGAACCGGGTACTCGGTTCAAGGCGCAAACGCAGGAATTAAGGGGAGGGACAGTTTGATGTTCGTTCATAGCAAGCTTTCATTGGCCGCAGCAGTGGTCGCAATCGCAGGCCTTTCGGCAGGCTCCGCCAGCGCGCAGGACTCGGTCAAGATCGGCCTGATCCTGCCGATGACCGGCGGTCAGGCCTCGACCGGCAAGCAGATCGAGAATGCGATCAAGCTGTACATGCAGCAGAAGGGCGACACCGTCGCCGGCAAGAAGATCGAGATCATCCTCAAGGACGACGCCGCGATCCCGGACAAGACCAAGACCGCCGCGCAAGAGCTCATCGTCAACGACAAGGTCAACTTCATCGCCGGCTTCGGCGTGACCCCGGCTGCGCTCGCCGCAGCGCCGCTGGCGACGCAGGCCAAGATCCCTGAAATCGTGATGGCCGCCGGCACCTCGATCATCACCGAGCGCTCGCCCTACATCGTGCGCACCAGCTTCACGCTGGCGCAGTCGTCCACCATCATCGCCGACTGGGCCGTCAAGAACGGCATCAAGAAGGTCGCGACGCTCACCTCCGACTACGCGCCCGGCAATGACGCGCTGAACTTCTTCAAGGGCAACTTCACCGCCGGCGGCGGCGAGGTGGTCGAAGAGGTCAAGACGCCGCTCGCCAACCCCGACTTCGCGCCGTTCCTGCAGCGCATGAAGGACGCCAAGCCCGACGCGATCTTCGTGTTCGTGCCGGCCGGCCAGGGCGGCAACTTCATGAAGCAGTATGCCGAGCGTGGCCTCGACAAGGCCGGCATCAAGGTGATCGGACCGGGCGACGTCACCGACGACGACCTGCTCAACAACATGGGCGATGCCGTGCTCGGCACCGTGACCGCGCATCTCTATTCCGCCGCGCATCCCTCGCAGATGAACAAGGACTTCGTCGCCGCCTACAAGAAGGCGTTCAACAGCCGTCCGGGGTTCATGGCGGTCGGCGGTTATGACGGCATCCACCTGATCTACGAGGCGCTGAAGAAGACCAATGGCGACACCGACGGCACCAAGCTGGTCGAAGCCATGAAGGGGCAGAAGTGGGAAAGCCCCCGCGGTCCGATCTCGATCGATCCGGAGACGCGCGACATCGTGCAGAACATCTACATCCGCAAGGTCGAGAAGGTCGACGGCGAGCTCTACAACGTCGAGTTCGCAACCTTCGAAGCCGTCAAGGATCTCGGCAAGACCAAGAAGTGACCCGCGAAAGCGGGTCATCCCGGAGCGCGCCTGGCGCGCATCCGGGATCCACTCTCAGCGTCATGCCCGGGCTTGTCCCGGGCATCCACGCAAAGCCCGGACAAGAACGTGGATGGCCGGGACGAGCCCGGCCATGACGACTAACTTCAAGCTGAGATAATGACTGCAATCCTCACCAACCTGTTCGATGGCGTTGCCTACGGCATGCTGCTGTTCGTGCTCGCCTGCGGGCTCGCGGTCACGCTAGGATTGATGAACTTCGTCAATCTCGCCCACGGCGCCTTCGCCATGGCCGGCGGCTATGTCTGCATGATCCTGGTCAACAAGATGGGCTGGCCGTTCTTCGCCGCGCTGCCGCTCGCCTTCGTCTCCTCCGCAATGATCGGCATCCTGCTGGAGCGGACGCTCTACCGGCATCTCTATACACGCAGCCATCTCGACCAGGTGCTGTTCACCATTGGCCTGACGTTCATGTCGGTCGCGGCCGTCGACTATTTCATGGGTTCGTCGCGGGTCTTCATCAACCTGCCGGCTGCGCTGCAGGGCCAGTTCGACGTGTTCGGCGTCGGCGTCGGCCGCTACCGGCTGATGATCATCGTGATCTGCGGCCTGCTCACCATCGGCCTGCAGATGGTGCTGGCGAAGACGCGCTTCGGCAGCCGCCTGCGCGCCGCGGTGGACGATCCGCGCGCCGCCAGCGGCCTCGGCATCAACGTGCCGCAGGTGTTCGCCTTCACCTTCGCATTCGGCTGCGGACTCGCCGGCCTCGGTGGCGCGCTCAGTGCCGAGATCCTCGGGCTCGATCCGTACTTCCCGCTGAAGTTCATGATCTACTTCCTGATCGTGGTCACCGTCGGCGGCTCTTCCTCGATCACCGGCCCGTTCCTTGCGTCGCTCCTGCTCGGCATCGGCGACGTCGCCGGCAAGTATTACGTGCCGAAAATGGGACCGTTCGTGATCTACACCATGATGATCGTGATCCTGATCTGGCGCCCGAACGGCCTGTTCGGCCGCACCGCCGCGCGCTGAGTTGCACCGATGAACGCATCTTCCGACGTCGGTTATCACGCCCAGCGCCACGCCCGCTGGCACTATGGCGAAGCCATCTTCTGGGTCGTCGTGCTCGCCTGCGGCTTCCTGTTTCCGTCGCGCTATCTGATCATGACGGACATCCTGCGGCTGGCGCTGTTCACGCTCTCGCTCGACCTGATCCTCGGCTATGCCGGAGTGGTCTCGCTCGGACACGCGGCGTTCTTCGGTGTGGGCGCCTATGCCGCCGGCCTGCTGGCGCTGCACGGCATCGTCACCGAGCCGGTGCTGGCTCTGATCGTCGCCGGCCTCGCCGCGATGGTGCTGGGCTTTGCCACCAGCTTCCTGGTGATCCGCGGCGTCGACTTGACCCGGCTGATGGTGACGCTCGGCATCGCGCTGCTGCTGGAAGCACTCGCCGAGCGCTTCTCCAACATCACCGGCGGTACCGACGGCCTGCAGGGCATCGAGATGCAGCCGATCCTCGGCATGTTCGCCTTCGACATGTTCGGCAAGACCGGTTTCTTCTATTCGCTGGTGGTGCTGTTCCTGCTGTTCCTGTTCGCCCGCCGCGTGGTGCATTCGCCGTTCGGCCTGTCGCTGCGCGCGATCAAGAACAATCCGCTGCGCGCTGCCGCGATCGGCATTCCCGTCAACCGCCGCCTGGTCGCGATCTACACGCTCGCGGCGTTCTATGCCGGCATCGCAGGCGCGCTGTTCACCCAGACCACTGCGATCGCCTCGCTCGATGTGTTCGCTTTCGAGCGTTCCGCCGATTTGATGCTGGTGCTGGTCATCGGCGGCGCCGGCTATCTCTATGGCGGGCTGATCGGCGCCGTGATCTTCCGCATGCTGCAGGAGGTCTTCTCGACGATCACTCCGCAATACTGGCAGTTCTGGATCGGCCTCGTTCTGGTCGTGCTCGTGCTGGTCGGCCGCCAGCGGATCCATTACGGGGTTCTGTTCCTGCCCAACCTCCTGATCAAGCGGATCGCCGGGCGCAAAGCGGTCGTCGCCGTGCCGGAGGCCGACGCATGACCATCGTGCTCGAAACCAGGAATCTCGAAAAGACCTTTGGCGGCCTGCGCGTCACCCGCGATCTGTCGCTCAAGGTGGAGCAGGGCGCCCGCCACGCGCTGATCGGACCGAACGGCGCCGGCAAGACCACGATCATCAACCAGCTCACCGGTGTCCTCAAGCCGAACTCCGGCCGTATCCTGCTCGAAGGCCAGGACATCACCGATCTGCCGGTGCACAAGCGTGTGCTGCGCGGCCTGTCGCGCACGTTCCAGATCAACCAGCTCTATGCCGACCTGACCCCGCTCGAGACTATTGGTCTCGCTGTGTCCGAGCGGCTCGGCCATGGCGGCGACTGGTGGCGGCGGATGGGCACCCGCAACGACGTCAATGACGAGATCGCCGAGCTGCTGAAGCGCTTCCACCTGCTCGACGTCATGAACGAGCAGACGGTGACGCTGCCCTATGGCAAGCAGCGCCTGCTCGAGATCGCGGTCGCGATCGCCGCCAAGCCGCGCGTGCTGTTGCTCGACGAGCCCGCCGCCGGCGTGCCCGAGAGCGAGCGCCACGACATTCTCGCCGTCGTCGGCGGGTTGCCTCGCGACGTTACCGTGCTGCTGATCGAGCACGACATGGATCTCGTCTTTTCCTTCGCCGACCGCATCTCGGTGCTCGTGTCCGGCGGAATGCTCACCGAAGGCCCGCCCGACCAGGTCGCCCGCGATCCGCAGGTCAAGGCCGTCTATCTCGGCGAGGAAGCACATGTCTGATCTGCTCGCCGTCGACTCCCTGCGTGCCGGATACGGCGAGGCGGTCGTGCTGCCCAACATGAGCCTGCGGCTCGGGGAGGGCCAGGTGCTGGCCCTGCTCGGACGCAACGGCACCGGCAAGACCACGCTGATCAATTCCATCGTCGGCGTGACCCGCCGCTTCTCGGGCTCGGTCGCGCTTGGCGGCACCGACATCACGGCCCTGCGGGCGGACCAGCGGGCGCGCGCCGGCATCGGCTGGGTGCCCCAGGAGCGCAACATCTTCCGCTCGCTGACGGTCGAGGAAAACATGACCGCGGTGGCCCAGCCCGGCCCCTGGACGGTCGAGAAGGTCTACGAGATGTTCCCGCGGCTGAAGGAGCGGCGGAGCAATTTCGGCAACCAGCTCTCCGGCGGCGAGCAACAGATGCTGGCCATCGGCCGCGCCCTGACCCTTAATCCGAAGGTCCTGCTGCTGGACGAGCCGACCGAGGGCCTGGCTCCCATCATCGTTGAGGAGCTTTTGAAGGCGATCGGGTCCATCACCCGCGCCGGCGGGATCTGTTCGATCATCGTCGAGCAGAATGCCCAAAAGATTCTGGGGCTGGCCGACCGCGTTGTGATATTGGAGCGCGGAACGATCGTCCACGACGCCCCGAGCGCCGCGCTGAAGGCCGACCCGTCGGTCCTCGAGCGCCACCTTGGCGTCGCCGGGGCGGCCGCCCACTAAATCTTTCGGGAGTAAACCATGCAGCGAACCAAAGCCCCCTTCCGCGCCGACGAGGTCGGCAGCCTGTTGCGTCCGCAGAAGATCAAGGAAGCACGCGCCAGACTGGAGAAGGGCGAGATCTCGGCCGACGATCTGCGCAAGATCGAGGACATGGAGATCGAGAAGGTCGTGCACAAGCAGGCTTCGATCGGCCTGAAGCTCGCCACCGACGGCGAGTTCCGCCGCTCCTGGTGGCACTTCGATTTCCTCGCCAAGCTGACCGGCTGCGAGCTGTTCCACCCCGACGCAGGCATCCAGTTCGCGGGCGTGCAGACCCGGCATGACTCCGTCCGCGTCATCGACAAGCTCGATTTCCCTGATACCCATCCGATGCTGGACCACTTCCGCTTCCTGAAGAAGTACGCGGACCAGGCCCACGTCACCGCCAAGATGACGATCCCCTCGCCGGCGGTGCTGCATTTCCGCGGCGGCCGCAAGTCGATCTCCAAGGACGTCTATCCTGATCTCGACGCCTTCTACGAGGATCTCGGCAAGACCTATCGCAAGGCCGTCAAGGCGTTCTACGACGCCGGCTGCCGCTATTTGCAGTTCGACGACACCGTCTGGGCCTATCTCTGCTCGCCGGAGGAGCTGGAAAAGGCGCGCGCGCGTGGCGACAATCCCGATGGCCTGCAGCAGACCTATGCGCGCATCATCAACTACGCGCTCGCCGAGAAGCCCGCCGACATGGTGGTGACGACGCATGTGTGCCGCGGCAATTTCCGCTCGACCTGGATCTCTTCGGGCGGATACGAGCCGGTGGCCGAGACCATGCTCGCCGGCACCAACTACGACGGCTACTTCCTGGAATATGATAGCGATCGTGCCGGCGGCTTCGAGCCGCTGCGCTTCCTGCCGAAGGGCAACAAGGTTGTCGTGGTCGGCGTCATCACCTCGAAGTTCGGCGAGCTCGAGAAGAAGGACGACATCAAGCGCCGTCTCGAAGAAGCCGCCAAGTTCGCGCCGCTCGACCAGCTCGCGCTGTCCCCGCAATGCGGCTTCGCCTCGACTGAGGAAGGCAACATCCTCTCCGAGGAAGAGCAGTGGAACAAGCTCGGGCTCGCAGTCGAGATCGCCAAGGAAGTGTGGGGCCAGTAAGGCCCCAGTCTTTCCGCTACGCGTGAGGCGCAAAGGCCTCGCCGTTCTCTCGGTGTCGTCCCGGCGAAGGCCGGGACCCATACGCCGGGAACAAGCCGTAGTGCGAGCTGGCTAACGGCTAGTCTTCGCCAATCCACGTTCGGTGGTAATGGGTCCCGGCCTTCGCCGGGACGACGTCGAGTTTGTGGCGGGCTGGCAGCGTCAGCTCGCGCCCTCACTTCTCCGCCAGATACACCTCGCCGAGCAGCGACGAGTTCGACCACGGCACCTGCTTGTTCTTCGTGGTCGACACCACCTCGGCCCGCACGCGCGTCAGCATCTGCTGCACCTCCAGGCCCGGCGTGCCGATGTGGCGCGACAGCGCGGCTGAGAAGGGGGAGTTGGCGCCTTCGCCGTCGAGCGCGACCTGCCCGGGCGCGGTTGCGAACGCGATCAGCGTGCCGGCCCCGAGCGTCGCGCCTGCGCCCAGGCTCGTCGGCGCGGCAAGACCGGATGCGCCTTCGATGGCGCGGCTGGCGCCAGTGTTCGCGACTTTTGGCGCCATCGGATTGTTGCGGCAGGCATCAAAGATCAGAATGTTGGTGCGGACCTGGTCGTCGAGGCCTGCCATGATCGTGTCCATGTCGATCATCGCTTCCGTCATGGCCGTGCCGGGCTTCAGCTCGACGTCGACCGGAATGAGATAATTGCGGCCGTCGACCTGCACGCCGTGTCCGGCATAGTAGACCACGGCAACCTGCGCCCGCGCGGCATCACGCAGGAAATCGCGCGTCACCTTCTGCATCGCCGCGCGGTCGAGGTCGACGCCTTCCGATACGGTGAAGCCGATGTCGCGCAGGCTCTTGGCCACTGCACGCGCGTCGCTCGGCGGATTAGGCAGCCGCGTAACGTGCTGATAGGCGCCGTTGCCGATGATCAGCGCCATGCGCTTGCCGCGGCCGGCTGGAAGCGGAGACGGCGAGGGCGCCGGCGTCGTGTTCGCCTGCTGTTGCGTCGGCGTGCTCGGCTGCTGCTCGGTCGCTGTCGGCGCGTCGCGCGGGACCGGTGCAGGCGCTTCGGTGACGAGCGACAGCCGCACCTTTGCGGTGGCCTGATTGGCCTTGCTGCCGGCATCGGAGGCGGGGATGCCGAGCGTTGCCTTGTAATCCTCGCGCGCATGCGCGTAATCGCCCTTGGCCTCATAGGCCAGCGCGCGATGGATGTAGCCCGAGATCAGGACGCTGTTCG
Source organism: Pseudomonadota bacterium (assembly GCA_023390955.1). Taxonomy (GTDB): domain Bacteria; phylum Pseudomonadota; class Alphaproteobacteria; order Rhizobiales; family Xanthobacteraceae; genus Bradyrhizobium. The sequence goes on along the minus strand of JAEWBW010000543.1, from coordinate 2,121 downwards.
GCGGCGTCATGATGTTGGTCGGTGGTTTTTCTTTCGCCAGCCGGATCGCCTCGCTACCGTCGGCGATCGCGCGGTCGAGGTCACCCCTGGCGCGCCAGATCGCGGTGCGGTTGATCAGCGGCTGCGGCAGCGTCGGATCGAGCCGGATCGCCTGGTTGATGTCGGCGAGCGCGCCGTCGTAATCGCCGAGCGCCTCCTTCGAGATGCCACGGTTCTGGAACGAGAAGGTGGATTTCGGATCGGACTTGATCACGGCGTCGTAGTCGGCGATCGCCCTGGCGTAGTCACCCTTGCCGCGCCAGGCATTGCCGCGGTTGTGGAAGATGATGCCGCTTGGCGCGCCGAGCTTCAGCGCATCGTCGAAATCGGCGATCGCGATGTCGTACTCGCCCTTGTCGTAATAGGCCGAGCCCCTGAGATTATAGGCCGCCTGGCTCGGCTGCAGCCGGATCGCCTCGGTGACATCAGCGATGACCTTGCTGTAGTCGCCCTTCTTGTTCCAGCCGACTGCGCGCCAGAAATGGATCGTCGCGAGCTGCGGGCCCTTGAAGACCTTGAGCGCGACGATCTTGTTGCAGGCGTCGATCATCTGATCGGCCGGCGTGGTGTCGGTGGTACAGAGCGGCCCGAGCTGGTTGCGCGCCTGCGCGAAGCCTGGGGTGGACCAGACGGCCGCGGTGAGCAGAGCGAGTGCGACGAGCAGGCGGCGCATGAAGGATGTCCCCAGCGAGGTATGGCGCTTGTTTGTTGCCCGGCGGTCAGCCGGGGTTCACCACACGTGCTTTTGGCATGTGTGGAGCAATTCCAGGGTATTCCCTGAGTGGGCAGAATTTGCTAGGAGGGCCGTGCCCAATAGTTCTGCCCACCGAAATCCCACCCATGAAGAACGACGAAATCCTGAGCCAGATCACCGAGTTCTGCCGCAAGGCGGACATGGCGGAATCGACGTTCGGCCGGCGCTCCGTGAACGATGGGAAGCTCGTGCACCGGCTGCGCGAGGGAAAGCGCATCACAATCGATACGCTGGACCGGATCCAGGCTTACATGGCCGCGTCGACCGGGGGCCTGCCGCCGCCGCGGGGTCTGCAGGTGCCCCAGGAAAAGCGCGATCCCCGCGGCAATTTCCGCTTCTTCGAGAACCGGCAGAAGTACCTGCTGTTCGTGCACACCTGCAGCGAGAAGCGGGTGGTCGCGGACAGGGTTGCGCTGGAGCTCTCGACGATTCATCCGCGCCCGCCGGCCCTGCGCATCTTCGACGCGGGTGTCGGCGACGGCACGGTGCTGGCTCGGGTGCTGCGGGCGACGCATCAGCGCTATCCGCACATGCCGTTTTATGTCGCCGGCAAGGAGCTCAGTCTCGAGGATCTGCGCCTGACGCTGGAGAAGGTGCCGGACCGCATTTTCGAGCATCCGGCGTCGGTCTTCGTCTTCACCAACATGTTCTACTCGGAGGCGCCCTGGCTCACGCCGGCATCGCCCGCGGCAGCGGCTGCGACCGTCTGGCACGAGGTTCCGCTGCGGGGTTCCTCGACCGGCGAGTTCGAGACCCAGATCGCGGAGCTGAAGCCATTTCTGGAGCAGAACTGGCGCGCGGCGATTAGCCCGCGAACGGCCATGCCGCTGTACGAGCGGCCCGTCGTCCTCGTGCTCTATCGCGAGGACCACAAGTTCCTGCTGGATTCGACCATTCCCCGACCGGGCCAGACCGAGGCCAATTTCGACCTCGTCATTGCATCGCAGCCATACCGCGCCCTGTCCTCGGTCAATTTCCGGGCGAAACGGATCATTGCGCCCCTGGCGAAGGCGCTTCGGCCTGGCGGGCGATTGATCGGAATCCACTCTCACGGCCAGGATCCGGGCATGGAAATGATCCAGGCGATCTGGCCGGGAGAAAATCCTTTCTCTGTGACCCGGCATGAGCTATTGCGCGCCGTTAAGTATGAGCTCGGATCGTTGGGCCGGGACTTAAATTTTAATGCATATGCGGATAACCGTTCGATCTTCAGGTATGATATGGAAGCGCTGCCCAACGAGGTGACGGGCACTATCGGAACCTCGACGGCCTTTGCAGCGTGGAATGCGGCAGTGTATGTGGCGCAGATCGAGGACGACCGATTGACG
>JAEWBW010000502.1 GCA_023390955.1 Pseudomonadota bacterium | reverse complement strand
TGCGCTACCTTAGCGCGCATCGATGTCACGTTGAAGCAGGCGGCCCTTTGCGGCGCGGGACCTTGCGATCTCCCTGCGATCACTGCCCCGAGGGCGTACGCAGGCCGTGCCAGGCGTCGCGGACCTGGTGATAGTGCACCTCGGGCAGATAGTCCGGCGTGTTGAGCGCCAGCGTCTTGACGTCGAGATGGCCGACGGCGCTGAGCAGCGTGTAGGAGGCGATCACGCGGTCGCGCTGCGCTCCGATCAGCCGCGCCTTGGCCTGGATCAGATCGGCCTGCGAGTTCAGCACGTCGACCGTCGTGCGCTGTCCGCCGGCGGCCTCGCGCTGCACGCCTTGCAGCGCGACGGTCGCGGCCTTCACCTCGGACTCGGATGCGGACACCGCGATCTTGGCACCTTCATTGGTGACCCAGGCGCTGACCGCCGCCGTGCGCGCCTGATTGCGCACCTGATCCAGCACCAGCCGGCTCTGCACGGTGATCTCCTTGGCCTGCCGTGTCTGCGACGCCGCCTGGCCGCCGTCATAGATCGGCGCGGTGACGTTGGCGACGATCGAAGCCTGGTCGTTGGCGAAGGTGCCGAGCGTGGGGTCGTTGTCGCGGCTGCGGCTGGCGCTGCCTTGAATGCTGGCGCTCGGCAGCAACGCACCTTCGGCGATGCGGATGTTGGTGGAGGCGACGTCGACATCGAAACCCGCGGCCATCACCGCTGGATGTTCGCGGATCGCCATGGTCATGGCGCTCTCACGGCTGCGCGGCAGATAACGATCGACCACCTCCGGGGCGCGAAGCTGCGCCGGCGCGTTGCCGATCACCTGGGCGTAGAGCGACTGGCTCACCGCGAGCGCGACCTCGGCGGCGTTGAGATCGGCGAGCCCGCGGTTGAGGCGGGCTTCGGCCTGCGCCGAATCGGTCGGCGTCACGTCGCCGGCGTTGAGGCGGCGCTGGGTGACGCCGAGCGTCTCGCGCAGGAAGGCAACGTTGGAGCGCTGCGCTTCGACCAGCGACTGGTTGGCGAGCACGTTGGTGTAGGCGGTGACCGCGTCGAGCAGCACGCCCTGGCCGACATTGCGCAGCGCCTCACGCCCGGATTGCACCTGGAGCTCGGCGGCCCGCACGCTGTTGGCGGTCCGAAAACCGTTGAACAGGTTTTGCGTCACGGTGACGCCGATGACCCAGGGTTTCAGGCCTGCGGTCTGGACGATGTTGTCGGGCAGCAGATTGCGCACGGACTGCAGGCCGGCGCTCAGGCTCGCCACGATCTGCGGCCGGTAACCGGAGAGGGCCTGTGGCACGTTCTCGTCGGTGGCGCGCTGGCGCGCACGCTCGGCATTGAGTGCGGGATTGGTCTGGTAGGCTTTGGCCAACGCTTCGGGCAAGGCCTCGGCGGAAGCCACCGTGGGCAAAGCGCAGCCAATCGTCAGCGCGGTCCATGCAGCAACGACAGGACCTACGCCCGATCGGCGCCGCGTCCCCACGCGGCCAGTTCTGGCGGTACGCCCGTTCATTTGTTCCCGTAACCTCGGCTGTCCGCCCCCGCCGACGGATGCCCTGTTACCTGTTTAACCAGCACGGGTCTCGCAGGCAAACTGCCGCGGCTGAAACCCTAATGAAATCCGTGCTTGTTGCAGGTTCGTCACAGAAAATTTGCCGGACCAGGCGCGCGTCCCGGGCTTTACCGGTTCTTGTTCACCGGCTTTCGCTTCTCGATGAACGCCGCCATGCCCTCGGAGCGATCTTCCAGCGCGAAGGTCGAGTGGAACAGGTTGCGCTCGACGCTCATGCCCTCGGCGAGCGTGGTTTCGAAGGCGCGGTTGACGGCTTCCTTGGCCATCGCCGCCGCGGGGCGCGACATTGCGGCGATCTTCTCGGCCGCTGCCATCACTTCGTCCATCAGCTTGTCGGCCGGTACGATGCGGCTGACGAGGCCGCTGCGCTCGGCCTCCGCCGCATCCATCATGCGGCCGGTGAGGCAGAGGTCCATCGCCTTGGATTTGCCGATCGCGCGCGTCAGGCGCTGCGTACCGCCGATGCCGGGGATGGTGCCGAGCGTGATCTCGGGCTGGCCGAACTTTGCGGTGTCGGCCGCGATGATGATGTCGCACATCATCGCGAGCTCGCAGCCGCCGCCGAGCGCGTAGCCCGAGACCGCGGCAATGGTCGGCTTGCGGCAGCGCGCGACGCGGTCGCCGCCGATCGCCGCAAAATCCTCCGAGAACATGTCGATGAAGCCCTTCGGCTGCATCTCCTTGATGTCGGCGCCGGCGGCAAATGCCTTCTCGCTGCCGGTCACGACGATGCAGCCGATCGCATCATCGGCCTCGAGGTCGTCGATGGCGGCCGCGATCTCGCGGAAGACACCGAAGGACAGCGCGTTGAGCATCTTCGGCCGGTTCAGCTTGACGATGCCGACCGCGCCTTTGCTTTCGACGATGATGTGTTCGAACGTGCTCATGCTCCACCCACGCTTTTGATTGGGCGGGCAATGTGCCCGCTGGCGCGGTGGGCTTCAAGG
>JAEWBW010000468.1 GCA_023390955.1 Pseudomonadota bacterium | reverse complement strand
GCATAACACCGCGCTTGAAGTGGCCTGGACCCTGATCCCGGTCCTCGTGCTGGTCGCGATCGCGATCCCGTCGATGCGCTTGCTGAAGACGCAGTACACGCCGCCTCCTGCCGACCTCACCGTCAAGGTGACCGGCAACCAGTGGTTCTGGACCTATTCCTACCCCGACAATGGCGGATTCGAGATCGTGTCCAACCTGCTCAAGGAACAGAAGGACGTGAAGGCGGGCGACCGCTTCCGCACCGACGCCGACGGTCCGCCGCTGCTCGCGGTCGACAACCGCATGGTCATTCCGGCGGGCAAGGTCGTAAAGTTCCTGGTGACGTCGAACGACGTGATCCACGCCTTCTGGGTGCCGGCGTTCTGGAACAAGATCGACGCCAACCCGGGCCAGATCAACGAGACCTGGGCCAAGGTCGACCGTCCGGGCGTCTATTTCGGCCAGTGCACCGAGCTTTGCGGCGCGCGTCACGCCTACATGCCGATCGTCGTCGAAGTCGTTCCGCCGGCGCAATTCGCGCAGTGGATCGCGTCGAAGGGCGGCACCATGCCGGGCGCTCCGGCAGCTGCAGCTCCGGCCGCGGCCACGCCTGCGGCAGCGGCGGCGACACCGACGCCGACCGCGCAGCAGCCCGACGACGGGCAACCGGCTGTCGCCCAGCCTGCCACCAATCAGGCCGCTACGGCCCAGAATTAAGAGCGGAAACGAAAGCATCATGGCAACCACCGCCGACACTCTCCCGCTGAAGTCGCACGATACGCATGACGCGCACGGGCACGATGCCGATCACAAGCCGGGCTTCTTCGCCCGCTGGTTCATGTCGACCAACCACAAGGACATCGGCACGCTCTACCTGATCTTCGCGATCGTCGCGGGCATCATCGGCGGCGGCATCTCCGGCATCATGCGCGCAGAGCTGATGGAGCCGGGCATCCAGGTGCTCAATCATGCCTGGCCGCTTGGCGCAGGCACCGCCAACTTCGACGAGTGGACCCACCACTGGAACGTGCTGATCACCGCGCACGGCCTGATCATGGTGTTCTTCATGGTCATGCCGGCGATGATCGGCGGCTTCGGCAACTGGTTCGTACCGCTGATGATCGGCGCTCCGGACATGGCGTTCCCGCGCATGAACAACATCAGCTTCTGGCTGCTGATCCCCGCGTTCGTCCTCCTGCTGGGATCGACCTTCGTGTCGGGCGGAACCGGCCTCGGCGCCGGCACCGGCTGGACGGTCTACGCACCGCTTTCGACCAGCGGCTCCGCGGGTCCGGCCGTCGACATGGCGATCTTCTCGCTCCACCTTGCGGGCGCCAGCTCGATCCTCGGTGCGATCAACTTCATCACGACCATCTTCAACATGCGCGCGCCGGGCATGACCCTGCACAAAATGCCGCTGTTCGTGTGGTCGATCCTGGTCACCGTCTTCCTGCTTCTGCTCGCGCTTCCGGTCCTTGCCGGCGCGATCACGATGCTTCTGACCGACCGCAACTTCGGCACCAGCTTCTTCGACCCGTCGGGCGGCGGTAACCCGGTCCTGTACCAGCACCTGTTCTGGTTCTTCGGACACCCCGAAGTGTACATCATGATCCTGCCGGGCTTCGGCATGGTCAGCCAGGTCATTGCGACATTCAGCCGCAAGCCGGTGTTCGGCTATCTCGGCATGGCCTATGCCATGGTCGCGATCGGCGTCGTCGGCTTCGTCGTCTGGGCGCACCACATGTTCACCACCGGCATGTCGATGGAAGTGAAGATGTACTTCACCGCCGCGACGATGATCATCGCGGTCCCGACGGGCGTGAAGATCTTCAGCTGGATCGCGACCATGTGGGGCGGTTCACTGACGTTCGAAACGCCGATGCTGTGGGCGATCGGCTTCATCTTCCTGTTCACGGTCGGCGGCGTCACCGGCGTCGTGCTCGCGAACGGCGGCGTCGATAATTACATGCACGACACCTATTACGTGGTTGCGCACTTCCACTACGTGCTCAGCCTCGGCGCGGTGTTCGCGATCTTCGCCGGCTTCTACTACTGGTTCCCGAAGATGAGCGGCCGCATGTACAACGAGCTGCTCGGCAAGCTGCACTTCTTCATCATGTTCGTCGGCGTGAACATGGTGTTCTTCCCGATGCATTTCCTGGGCCTCGATGGCATGCCGCGGCGTATTCCGGACTACACCCCGGCGTTCACGCACTGGAACCAGATCGCGACCTACGGCTACATGGTCACGATCGCGGGCATGGCGATCTTCTTCGTCAACATCATCTGGTCGCTGTTCGCGGGCAAGAAGGCGCCGGACAATCCCTGGGGCGAAGGCGCAACGACGCTCGAGTGGACTCTGTCGAGCCCGCCGCCGTTCCACCAGTTCTCGACGCTGCCAAAGGTCAACTAGGCCCGAAGGCAGATATGAAGAATGGGCTGCCTTGCGAAAGCAGGGCGGCCTTTTTCATGGACGCCGGCCGCAGCACAACCTTCCCTTAAGCCCGCTCGAATAAAGTCTCGGGCAAAGGGGGATGCTCATGTTCGGCTTGTTCAAGAAGAAGCCCGTGCCCAGCGGACCGATCACCTTCGATTTCGACATGTTGATCGAGCGGGCGCCGGCTGATGTCTACGCGCTGGTAGACTGGGCCGATCCTCGCAACGCCAAGCGGCAGCTGGGCCATTCGGTCGAAGGCCAATCGCCGCATTTCCATTTGCGGATGACCTCGATGCCCGACCTCGATTTCAAGCTCGAGGTCATCGAGGAAAGGGCGGGCGAGATTTACGCCTATAAGTGCGACATCGAGCCGCGCGTCGGAAGGCTGGTGACGAATATCGAGCGCTTCATCTTCGAGCCGATGAACGACGGCCATTGCCGCGTCCGCCTGATCAACGAAGCGACCTTCATCGACAATATGACGAGGCGCGAGTTCGAGCAGGAAATGATGATGATGAGCACCGCCACCAACGACGGGCTCATCAAGTTAAAGGTGATCGCCGAAATGGGTCTCGAGGCAGCGAAAGCCGTAGAAGGCGCGACGTTCGCTTTGACTTAGACTCGGCGGATAATCCCGTCCGAAGTCGCGACCTTGATGCCGGCCTTACGCACCGAGATCTTGCTCTGCGCGGCCTCGCCACCGGGCAGCGGGGTCAGCCATTGCTCGACCGCGAGATTGCCCTTGAGCTTGAAGCGGAAGCGGTACTTGCCGCCTACTTCTTCGGCCTGAACCGGCCCGACAGCCTCGGTCATCGTTCCGGCAAAGCGGCCAGCGGCGACCTGCTTGATGCGCCAGTGGCGGGATTCCGTCGGCTTGCCCTCGTCGCGGACCTTCTGGACCAGCGACAGCGATCCATCGCCGAGGATCCTGCCGTCGCCCGTCGTCACCGATTTGTACGGCGACTTGAACATCACCTTCACCGTGCTCAGCATCTCCGTCCTGCCCTCGAAGAACTTGAGGGGCGCAGACATGCGAGGCGTAGGTGAAGTTGCCGCGGCTGGGAGGGAGGCAAGCGCAGCGACCGCAGTCAATGCGCCGAGGCGAAGAGCACCAGACGTGCGATGGCTAAGTTGCATCGCCGCATAACGCATTAGTTTGCAAAGCTTTCCCGAGGCGCGGTGACTCGATTAATTCGCAAGACGGCTCGCTTTCGTGATTTTGACGACCGGATCGAGCATCTGGCCGCGCATAACGCCTTCGCCCTTGGTTGCTGAGACTGGCGCGGCGAGAATGCTCTTTGCGACGTCCATGCCTTCGACAACCTTGCCGAAGGCGGCGAACGTCGCGTCGAACGACGGCGCGTCCGTCGTCAGAATGAAGAAGTCGGCGCGCGCGGTTCCGGGGCCGAGATTGGCCATCGCCACCGTGCCGGCCACATGCTTGATGCCCGTTTCACTCACCGGCTCATGCTTGATCGGCGGGAGCAGCTTTCGAGCGTTGCTGGTGACGCCTGCCTGGATCAGCCCGCCGTCGCCGAACTTCATCGCTCGGTAGAAGCTTTCGCCATTGAAGCGGCCGCCATCGACATATTTGAGGAAGTTGGCGGTGGTCACCGGCGCGTGCACCGGGTCGAGCGCAAGAACGATGCGGCCCGCGCTCGTATCGAGCGCGACCTTCACCTCGCTTGCAGGCGGCGGCGTTTCGGCCTTCTGCGCAGCAACCGGTTGTGTGAGAAACAAGGCGGTAAGCGCCAGTGCGAATCGCAACGTCATGACGCCAGCCTAACGAGACTCGCCGAGGGTTCCAGTCCGCACCGTCCGCCTCTATAGCTCGCGCCCTAGAATCATGACTCCCGCCATCGCACAAACCTCTTTGCCCGCCGACTGGCGCGATCTCCTCGCGCTGACCAAGCCGCGCGTGATGAGCCTGGTGG
>JAEWBW010000238.1 GCA_023390955.1 Pseudomonadota bacterium | reverse complement strand
GCATGGCACCGAGCGCGAGATCAACGCGGCGGTGAGCCGTTTCGATGCCGGCGGAGACTGGACGTCCTCGCTGTCGCCCGCCGACCTCGTGCTGTCGCCGGCGGCCTGCTATCCGGTCTACCCGATCGCGGCGAGCCGCGGCCCGCTGCCGAAGGGTGGCCTGCGCTTCGACGTCGCCGCCGACTGCTTCCGCCGCGAGCCGTCGCTTCATCTCGACCGGCTGCAGTCGTTCCGGATGCGCGAATATGTCTGCATCGGCAGCCCCGACGACGTCGCCGATTTCCGCGAGCGCTGGATGGTGCGTGCCCAGGCGATCGCCCGTGATCTCGGCCTGACCTTCCGCGTCGACTATGCCAGCGACCCCTTCTTCGGCCGCGTCGGCCAGATCAAGGCGGTGAGCCAGAAGCAGCAGCAGCTCAAATTCGAACTGCTGATCCCGCTGCGCTCCGAGGAGCAGCCGACCGCCTGCATGAGCTTCAACTATCACCGCGAGCATTTCGGCACGACCTGGGGCATCCAGGACGCCGCTGGCGAACCGGCCCATACCGGCTGCGTCGCCTTCGGCATGGATCGCCTGGCCGTCGCCATGTTCCACACCCACGGCACCGATCTCTCGGCCTGGCCGGTCAAGGTGCGCGACATGCTGGGCCTCTCGCCGCAAATCGCGGCCGATGCCCATGTCGAAGGCTGGCGCTGAGCGACGAGGCCGATCATTTCCACGGGTAGGACGAGCGTGATCCATACCAAGGTCAGATGCCGCGAGATCAGGGAGTCCGACGTCGATGCCGTCGCGGACTTGCTGACGCGCGGCTTCGTCGGCCGGTCGCGCGAGTACTGGATCCAGGGCCTGCGCCGGCAGGCGTTCCGGTCCATGCCCGAGGGTTATCCGCGCTTCGGCTACATGCTCGACGATGACGGCGCCGCCGTCGGCGTGCTGCTGCTGATCTACACGGAGCGCAAGCACGGCGAAGAAACCGCCATCCAGTGCAATCTCTCGAGCTGGTACGTCGACCCGGCCTACCGCAACTACGCGCCGCTGCTGACCAAGATCGCGCAGCGGCACAAGCACGTCACCTATCTCAACATCAGCCCGGCGACACAGACCTGGCCGATCATCGAGACACAGGGCTTTCAAGCCTATTGCCGCGGCCTGTTCTTCTCGGTGCCGTTGATGTCGCGCGCACCGCGCTGGTCCAGCATCGAGGTGATCTCGCAGCACGCCAAGCACATCGACGGCCTCACCGCTGAAGAGACCGAGGTGCTGACGCGGCACGCGCGCTACAGCTGCCTGAGCATCGTGTGCCGGACGCCGCAAGGCGCCTTCCCCTTCGTCCTGCAACCCGTCACGATCCGCCGTGGCTGGATCTCGCCGCCGGCGATGCAGCTGATCTATTGCCGCAGCACCGACGAGTTCGTCACTTGCGCCGGACGTATCGGCCGGTTCCTGCTGCGCATGGGCAAGGTCTCCGTGATGATCGATGCCAACGGTCCCATCGAGGGCCTGACCGGCATCTACACCGAGCGGCGGGGCCGGAAATATTTCAAGGGTCCGCACCGGCCGATGCTGGCCGACCTTACCGACACCGAGCTCGTGCTTTACGGGCCGTAGGCCCTGAATCATTCCCTGCACGGCGCGACTGCCATACGCAGACACCGCTGCAGCCTGTCTCCGCCCAAGGTTCCCCGGCAAATCACGCCCCGTAAACTACGGCGCTTAAGACGATTTTTGCGGATGATCTTTAGGCTTCCGTCCCAATTAACGACCATTAATTGTCTTTTGGGAAACGCCCGTCGGATGGGGAAGCTCGGCCACGAAGAGCCTCACGCGCGCCGCCAGCATGGCTCCGAAGCCCTGCTCGGGCTGAGCCAGCTTGCGCTCGACCGCATGGAACAGGGCGTCTGCGTCTACGACGCGGACAACCGGATCGTGCTGGTCAACCGGCGCTATATCGAGATGTTCGGCATGTCGCCCGACGTTGTCCGCCCGGGAACGCCTTATCGCGACGTGCTCGCGCACAGCTCCTCGCTCGGCAATATGCCCGCGAACGAGATCGACAATTTCTACAACAAGCGGATCGCACGGATCGCCAAGGGCGAGAAGTTCCGGCTCGAACGCCGGCTGGCGAACGGCCTGGTGATGGCGCTGGACACCAAGCCGCTGCCCGAGGGTGGCTGGATGACGATCTGCGAGGACGTCACACGGCTGGCCCGGGTCGAGGCCCAGTTGCGGCTCGAGACCGAGCGCGGCCAGCACGCGCTCGCGAACATGTCGCATGGCCTCGTGATGTACGACGCCGACGCGCGGCTGATCGTCTGCAACAACCAGTTCGTCGAGCTGTACGATCTCGATCCCGCGATCATCAAGCCCGGCATCTTGCACAGCGAGTTGGTCGAGCATTGGCTGGCGCGCGGCAACCGGCCGCCCGCCTCGACCGAGAACTATCACGACACGCGGATGCAGGAGGTCCACCAGCAGAACCCGGCCACGGTGTTCTTCACCCGCTATGACGGGCGGATCATCCAGGCGGTGTCACGCTTCCTGCCGGAGGGCGGCTGGGTCACCTCGCACGAGGACGTCACCGAACGGCGCCAGCAGGAAGAAGCGCTGCGGCAGCAGAACTTCATCCTCGACGCCTCGCTGGAGAACATGGCGCACGGGCTCGCCTTCTACGATAGCGACATGCGGCTGCGGGCCTGCAACAACCGCTACCGCGAAATTTACCGGATGACCCCGGACCAGACCACGCCCGGCACGCATTTGTCGCAGCTGATCGAAACGTCGATCGCCAACGGCGCCTTCGCATCCGAATACAGCACGCCCCAGATTCTCCAGGCCGCCCGTGATCGGATCGCCAGCCGTGACAATTCGCCGATGCGCCGGCGCATGTCCAACGACACCATGATCTCGGTACGCTATTGCGCGCTTGAAGAAGGTGGTTTCGTCGCGACCTACGAAGACATCACCGAGCGCGAGCGCGCCGTGGAGGAACTGAGCGAGCAATATCGCCGGTTCGATGCGGCGCTCAACAACATGCCGCACGGCCTCGTCATGCTCGACAGCCAGCTCCGCGTCATCGTCTCCAACAAGCGCTATGTCGAGATGTATGGCCTCTCGCCGGACGTCGTGAAGCCCGGCGTCACCATGCGCGAGATCATGGAGCACAGCTGCGCGCTCGGCAATCATCCGGCGATCACGGCTTCCCAGCTCTACGCCGACTACCTCGAACGGCTGCGCGAAGGATCGCACACCGTCCACCGCCATCTCGGCGACGGCCGCATCATCAAGCTCAACCACACCCGCATGGAGCATGGCGGCTGGGTCGTCACCTATGAGGACGTCACCGAGCGCCACAAGACCCAGGCGCGCGTGGCGCACATGGCGCGCCACGATTCGCTGACCGACCTGCCCAACCGCACCCTGTTCCGCGAGAAGATGAGCGAGGGCCTCGCCGAAGTCGCGGTCGCCGGCGGCGCGATGGCGGTGCTGTATTTCGACCTCGACAATTTCAAGACCGTCAACGACCGCCTCGGCCACGCGGTCGGCGACCGGCTGCTGCGCTGGGTCGCGGCGCAACTGAAGGAACATGCCGGCGAGCACGACACGATCGCGCGGCTCGGAGGCGACGAGTTCGCGCTGATCCAGCGCGGCCCGCAGCCGGAATCGGCTGAGCGGCTCGCCCGTCGCTTGGTCGAGATCATCGCGCGACCGCCGCCGCTGGAGAACCAGTCGATGCATGTCGGCGTCAGCGTTGGCATCGCGCTGGCCCCCGATCACGGGCTTGACCCGGACGAGCTGATGAAATGTGCCGACCTCGCGCTCTATCGCGCCAAGGCCAGGGGCCGCGGCGCCTATCAGATCTTCGAACCCGAGATGGAAGAGGAGGCGCGCGTCCGCCATGCGCTGGAGCACGATCTGCGCAGCGCGCTGGAGGCACGCGAATTCCACCTCGCCTTCCAGCCGCAGGTACGCCTCGATTCCTCCGAGCTGACTGGCTTCGAGGCGCTGCTGCGCTGGAAGCATCCGACGCGCGGCATGGTCTCGCCTGCCGAGTTCATTCCGATCGCGGAAGAGACCGGGCTGATCGTGCCGATCGGCGAATGGGTTTTGCGCGCAGCCTGCGCCACCGGGGCGGCATGGCCGGACATCACCGTTGCCGTGAACCTGTCGCCGGTGCAGTTCCACTCGCGCGGGCTGGCCGCCATGGTGACGAGCGCACTTGCCGAGTCCGGCCTTGCGCCGCAACGGCTCGAGCTCGAGGTCACCGAGACCGCGCTGCTCGACGACAGCGAAGCCACGATCGAGATTTTGCACCAGCTGCGCGCGCTCGGCGTCCGCATCAGCCTCGACGATTTCGGCGTCGGCTATTCCTCGCTCAGCTATCTGCGCAAATTCCCGTTCGACCGCATCAAGATCGACCGCTCCTTCGTCGGCACGCTCGGCGAAAGCCCGGAAAGCATCGCCATCGTGCGCACCATCGCCAGCCTCGGCTCCGTGCTCGGCGTCGAGACCACGGCGGAAGGCGTCGAGACCGAGGAGCAGCTCGACTTCGTCCGCGCCTGCGGCTGCACCGCCGTGCAGGGCTATTATTTCGGCCGGCCGGTGCCGGCCGCGGACGTCAGCCGCACCATCGAGCGGCTCGGCGCGATCAAGCGCGTGGCGTAAGCGCCCTACCCGCGCTCACACGACAATCCTCGTTTGCAAACGCGGAAATTCCGCCGCTCGGCAGGAGCGCGAATGACGAATTGTCGCACGCGCCGTTTCTCCCGGAATAGCTGCCTGTGACGCCGGGCACGTCCGGCGCAATGCGCTTTTCTTCTCGCGCAATTTCAGGAACAATCCCGTCATAACAATGAGAAACGGCGGTTCCGTAAGGCCGCTGCGAGGGAGGAATTTCGATGCGATACGGGCTGAAGACGTTTGCTTTTGCCGTTATGGGAGCGCTGCTCTCGACCTCCGCCATTGCGCAGGATTATCCCAGCAAGCCAATCACGCTGATCGTGCCCTGGCCGGCCGGCGGATCGACCGACATCTCGATGCGCGCCATTGCCGACAGCGCCTCGAAACTGCTGGGCCAGCCGATCGTGATCGACAACAAGGCCGGCGGCGGCGGCACGGTCGGCCCCGCGACGATGGCGGCAGCCGCCAAGCCCGACGGCTACACCATCTCGCAGATCCCGATCACCGTATTCCGCCTGCCCCTGATGCAGGAGGTGTCGTGGGATCCGGCGAAGGACTTCACCTATATCGTGCATCTCACCGGCTACACCTTCGGCGTGACCACGAGCGCGGAGTCGCAGTTCAAGTCCTGGAAGGACGTGGTCGATTTCGCCAAGGCCAATCCCGGCAAGATCACCTACGCGACGCCGGGCACCGGCACCTCGCTCCATATCGGCATGGAGCAGATCGCGGCGATGTCCGGCATCAAGCTCACGCAGGTGCCGTTCAAGGGCGGCGCGGAGACCAACGCCGCGGTGCTGGGCCAGCATACGATGCTGCAGGCCGATTCCACCGGATGGCGGCCCCTGGTCGATGCCGGCAAACTGAAGCTGCTGATGGTGTGGACCGGCGCGCGGTCGCCGAACTATCCTGATGTGCCGACGCTGAAGGAGCTCGGCTATCCCATGGTCTATGATTCCCCGTTCGGCATCGCGGGTCCGAAGGGCATGGACCCCAAGATCGTCGCCAAGCTGCACGACGCCTTCAAGAAGGCGGTCGAGGATCCCGCCGTCGTCGCGACGCTCGCCAAGTACGACATGGTGCCGAACTACAAGAACACCGAGGACTACAAGAAGTTCGTCGTCGAGGTCACGGACTCCGAGCGCAAGGTCATCGATACGCTCGGGCTCGCGAAGAAGTAACGTAAGACTTCCCCACATGCTGGCGTCATCCTGAGGTGCGAGCCGCGTTTGCGGCTCGCCTCGAAGGATGGATCGGGGCACCGCCGCCCTCCGAGGGTCGCTGAAGAAGCGGCTACCTCTGCGACAACGGCTCCGCCGTTGCGCATGGATGACGGTGGTCGAGAGGTGTTTCATATGAACGACCAAACCAACGTCAAACTCCGCCTCAACAACTCCGAACTCTGGGGCGGGTTGATCGGGCTCGGGCTCGGCGGCTTCGTGATCTGGCAGGGCCTGAAGCTGAAGCTCGGCACCATCAATGATCCCGGCTCAGGCTATGTGCTGTTCTACACGGGCATCCTGATGTGCGTGTTCGCGGGCTCCATCATCGTCTCGGCCATCACCGAGGGCGGGCCGACGCTGGCCTCGCGCTGGGAGAATGTGCGCTGGAGCAAGCCGCTGCTCGTCATCGCCTGCCTCACGGCGTTCTCCTTTGCGCTGGAGCCGCTCGGATTTTTGCTATCGTCAATCCCGTTGATGCTGCTGCTGTTGCGGCTGATCGATCCCGTGCGCTGGACGCTGGCGATCCCGGTCGCCGTGCTGGTTCCCACAGGCATGTGGTGGGTGCTCAAGCGCCTGCTGTTGATTCAACTGCCCTCTGGCACGTTCGGGATCGGTTGACCGCATGGATACGCTAGCCAACGTCGCGCACGGCTTCGGCGTCGCGCTGACCGGGATCAACCTGCTCTACTGCTTCATCGGCGTCTTCATCGGCACGCTGGTCGGCGTGCTGCCGGGCATCGGGCCGATCTCGGCGATGTCGCTGCTGCTGCCCGTGACACTGTCGGGCACGCCGGAATCCGGCATCATCATGATGGCCGGTATCTATTACGGCTCGATGTATGGCGGCTCGACCACCTCGATCCTGGTCAACATCCCCGGCGAAGCGGCCTCCGTCGTCACCTGCATCGACGGCCACCAGATGGCGAAGCGCGGACGCGCGGGTCCCGCGCTCGGCATCTCCGCGTTCGGCTCCTTCATCGCCGGCACGTTCGCGCTGATCGCGTTGATGCTGGTGGCGCCGAAGCTCGCCAACATAGCCATCGCGTTCGGCCCGGCCGAGTATTTCAGCCTGATGGTGCTCGGCCTCGTTGTGCTCACCTTCCTCACCCAGGGCTCGATGCCGAAGGCGCTGCTGATGGCGTGCATCGGCGTCGTGCTCGGATTGATCGGGCTCGACAGCATCACGGCGCAGCCGCGGCTGACATTCGGCCGCATGGAGCTGATCGACGGCATCGGCCTCGTGCCCGTGGTGATGGGCCTGTTCGGCGTCGCCGAGGTGCTGCTCAACACCGAGCAGGCGATCAAGCGCGACATCATCAACGCCAAGATCACGCAGCTGCTGCCCAACAAGGAAGACTGGAAGGCAAGCGCGGGGCCGGTCGCGCGCGGCACTTTCCTCGGCTTCCTGCTTGGCATCCTGCCGGGAGGCGGCGCGGTGGTGGCCTCGTTTGCGTCCTACGCGCTGGAGAAGCGGCTGTCGAAGACACCCGAACGTTTTGGCCATGGTGCGATCGAGGGTGTCGCGGGGCCGGAATCCGCCAACAACGCAGCCGCGGGCGGCGCCTTCATTCCGCTGATGACCCTGGGCATTCCGCCGAACGTGGTGATGGCGCTGCTGCTCGGCGCCTTCGTCATCCACGGCCTGCAGCCGGGGCCGCTGCTGATCACGCAGAAGCCCGAGCTCTTCTGGGGCATCGTCGCCAGCATGTATATCGGCAACGTCATGCTGCTGATCCTCAACCTGCCGATGATCGGCATGTGGGTGCAGCTGTTGAAGCTGCCCTACAACATCCTGTTCCCGCTGATCATCCTGTTCACGATCCTCGGCGTCTACTGCTCCAGCAACAACGTGTTCGACGTCTATGTGATGATCGCGTTCGGCATCATCGGCTATTTCATGCGCAAGCTCGGCTATGAGCCGGCGCCGCTGGTGCTGGCCTTCGTGCTGGGACCGATGATGGAGAACAACTTGCGCAAGTCGCTGATCCTGTCGCAGGGCGATCTCTGGACCTTCGTGAACCGGCCGATCTCGACGGCCTGCCTCGCTCTGGCGCTGATCCTGTTGATCGCACCGCTGCTGCCCGCGCTCCGCAAGAAGCGCGAGCTGGAGGCGCTGGATGAAGGGGCGTGAGCTATCCCGCCGCGGGCAGTGCGCTGTCCGGCGACGCGCTCCAGGGACGCTCGGCTGAGGCCAGCCCGATCAGGCGGCCCTGGATGTAATCGCAGCCCCAGTCGCGCAGCATGTTGGCGGCGTCCTCGTCCTGCACCCATTCGGCCACGGTCTTGATGTCGAGGCGGCGGGCGAGGTCGATCAGCGTCTGCACGAAGGC
>JAEWBW010000236.1 GCA_023390955.1 Pseudomonadota bacterium | reverse complement strand
ACCTGACACCAGGCTGTGCAAGGAGATACGCGAACTTGTTCGAGACACCGAATCCGAGCTGCTGTTTAATCATTCCAGCCGCGTCTATCACTTCGGAATGCTCTCCGGAGTGAGGCGCGGCCTCAATTTCGATCGAGAGCTACTCTATGCCGGCGCCATGTTCCACGACATGGGCCTCACGCCGAAGCATTGCAGTCACGACGAGCGTTTCGAGGTCGATGGGGCCAACGCTGCGCGCGACTTCTTGCGAAGCCGCAAGATCGCCGAAGGAGACATCGATCTGGTCTGGACGGCGATCGCGCTGCATACCACCCCTGGAATTCCTCAGCACATGCATCCCGTCATTGCCCTCGTGACCGCCGGGGTCGAAATGGACGTTCTCGGGATCGACTACGAAGCGTTCTCCGACGCCCAGCGCCGTGCGATCGTCTCTGCCCATCCGCGCACGCCTCATTTCAAGGAAGATATCATTCAGGCCTTCTACGACGGCATCAAGCACAAGCCTCAGACGACGTTCGGTAACGTGAAGGCCGATGTTCTCGCGGACAAGGTCCCTCATTTCCACCGCATCAACTTCTGCAGTCTAATCCGGGAATCCCGCTGGGCCGGTTAGAGAGGGCTTTGCCGGCATTGGCCGCGACGAGCCCTTCGTCGCGGCACCGCCCGCTCCGACGGTGTTAGCCTTCCTCGACGGTCCGAATGACGTCCGGATCAACGGATCAGGTCATCCGCGTCAGTGACGGTGGCACCATCTGAGGCAAAGATGCCGCCGCACCGGGTGGCGAGTTGGCGATGCCGTCACTGATGCTCCCTCAGGCTCTTGCAGCCATTATGGAAAACCGAGTGCCTCGCGACGGCACCGAGCTCACCTCGATGCAGTGCCCGAGAATCCCGGTCGCGCGTCGCACAATGAACAGGCCCATGCCGAGCCCGTCGGTTTCAATCGAATCGAGCCGGGTGAAGGCCTCGAAAATTCCCGACAGCTGGTCGTTGCTCATACCGATTCCGGTATCGATGACGTCGAGCCGGATGTTCTCGCCGACATGGCGACAACCAACAAGGACACGGCCGCCTGGCCGCGTGTACTTGATGGCGTTGCTGATCAGGTTCCTTAGTATCCCGCCCAGCAGAAGGGCATCGCTGGTCACCATCGAACCGGTGGGCACGAAGCGAAGAGCGATGCCCTTCTGGGCTGCCAGGAGATCACTCTCCCGCTCGGCTTCCCGCAGCAGGGCCCCGAGATCCACCGGCCGGAACTGCATGTGCCGGGTGCGTTCGCGCAGGCGGACCCAGCCCACGAGTTGGTCGAGTTGCCGCTTCAGCTGATCGATCGCGACTTGCCCCATCGCCAGGAGACGCTGCTCGGACGTCGTACGAGGCCCATGCCCCAACCGCTCGTGTGCGCCTTGCAAGATCTGAAGCGGCTGCCGCAGATCGTGTCCGGCGGTGGCAAGGAGGACGAGTTCGAAATCGGAAAGAACCTCTCTTGAAACCCGATCGGAATGCCCGTCCGGGCACGACACGGCAACGGTCGCTCCTCCGTTCCGGCTGTCGACGTTACGCATGATGGATACTCCCGACGGTTACGCTTGCTCGAGGATCATTCGCGCAATTTACGCGTCCCGCGCCGGAGAGCGTGTTCAGCTTTGTAAGATCGTGCAAAATCCTGACGGCTCGCTCTGAGATCGCCCGCCCGCCTTGATCGCATCCCGTCCCGGGATCACGTCCCCAATATCCGGATGTCCAGCGTTCAGGCCGGCGGAACGAAATCATACGAGATCCGGCCGGCGGGCAGGTAGAACAGCGCGATCACGGCCCCTCCCCTGACCTCCGGATAGTGCCGGCTTCCCGGATCGGGCGCCGTCCAGCCCGCCCCTTGCCAGCCCTGCAGCCCTTTCAGTTGAGCGCCGGCATTGAGGGGCACGACGAGATTGAGTTCGCCGTATGGATGACCATGATATTGACCGCGCAGGACATCGCCGTCGTCCCAGTCCCTGAAGCGCCGCGGATCATCGCTGTTCATATAGACAGCGGTGATGCTGAATTGAAATGTCTCCGGTCCGGGTTCGAGAATGCGGCTTCGCCGGTAGTTCGGCCCTTCGACCTCCAGATTTGCCGCCCAGCCCTCCTCGACGCCTTGCGTCACCAAACGCGAGAGTTCCTGATAGACCGCGCTATCCTCGCCGTAGGTGCTGTTGAGCCATCGCTCCATCTCCGCACCGGGCGTCATGTTCTTGACCTCTCCCAGGAAGCGAATGCTGCTCTGAATCAGTTCTTCACGGCTATCCATCTCGCCCTCCTCCGGCTTCATGACGCGTCTTCGAACGTGCGGGATAATGGCGCGGCAACGGTGAGGCGGAAGTGAAATTGCTGCAGAATTGTCCTGAGCCCCCTGCAAGGTAGCTGGCATCTGCATGCTTCCGGCTGCAAGGTGGGAATGCTCCGGCCGAAGCCCGGATTGCACGTCGGCAAGGTTGGCGCTAATTGCGTTGCAAGTGAGCCACGACGGATCTCGATTGTGCCCCTGTCATTCAACACATTGGATCTCAATCTCCTGAAGGTGTTCGATGCCGTCATGGAGGAGCGAAGCGTTCTCCGGGCGAGCCACAAGGTCGCGCTGAGCCAGTCCGCCGTCAGTCACTCGCTCGCACGTCTGCGCGAGATGCTGGAGGATGACCTGTTCGTTCGCACGGCAACCGGCATGCAGCCGACAGCACGCGCGCTGGCCATGGCGCCGCAAATCCGGGAAGCCCTGCGCACGCTCGAGGTCGCGGTTGAGCTGCCTCATTTCGATCCGAAGGCTTCGACCAAGCAATTCACGCTCGCAGCGAACGACTTCACCACGATGGTGCTGGCCTCGCCGCTCCTGAAGCTGATGGGCGCCGAGGCGCCGTTGATCGATCTCGTCATCAAGCCGGTGACCCGGATCGATCTCGCCGAGCAGATCGATCTTGGCCGGATTGACGTGGCACTCGGCGTCTTCTCGTCCCCTCCCCGTCGCTTCAAGACGGCGCTGATGTTCGAATATGATGACGTCCTGATCGTTGGCGCAAAGAAGGGGCTCGGACGGATCGACAAGGCCAAGCTCGAACAGCTCCCCTTGGTCGTCGTGTCGTTCGGAGGCGAACAGGAAGGCGCCGTTGGCGGATACATTTCCGAACGCGGCCTTGCGCGACGATCGGAGATGTACGATCGCGACGCTCTGGAGAAGGCCTTGTCCGGAAGCGACCGACCGCCCCGGATGGCGGTTTCGCTGCCGCACTTCCTGGCGCTGCCTGCGGTGATCGAGGACACCGGGCTCGCTGCGATCGTTCCGCGCCCGCTCGCCAAGGCTTTCGAGCGGACATATGCCATCGCGACTCACGAATTGCCCTACCCGACGACGCCGGTCGAGGTCAGGCTGCTTTGGCACGAACGGGTCGATGATGAGCCTTCTCACGAATGGCTCCACGACATCCTCCGCCGTTCAACCGAAAGCCTGCGGCGCGAAAGCGGGCACTCGGCGAAATGACCGGCTCGTCAGGGGAGCCGGTCTTCGGGGTCCTACCCGTCAAACGCGCGTATTAGACGTTCTGCCTCACGCAGATCGGGCGTATCGAACCCTTCCGTGAACCTGGCGAAAACCCCGGCAAGCAGGGCTCGCGCCTCGGACTTGCGACCTCGATCCCGTCTTTCGCGGCTGAGCAGCATCGCCAGACGCAACTCCCATCCAATCGCTGACTGCCGGCGCGCCAGGTCGAGCGCAGCTTCGAGCGTCGCCTCCGCCTCCGGCCAATTGTCAGGTGACGCCGCGAGCAGAGCCTCGCCGCGGGTCCGCATCAATTCCGGCAGTTCGAAGTGACCGCCGCCGGGTGCGGCTTCGCCAATGACCGCATCGATAACGATCGGTGCTTCCGCGGCGCGCCCGGTGAGAACCAGCGCCTGTGCAAGGGCGCGCGAGCATGCCGACACGAAGAAGAAGCGCCGCTCCGATTGCAGGGTCGGCAGTGCGGAGCGAAGCGCTTCAACAGCGAGCTCCGCTTCTCCCCGCATCACCATCAGTTCTCCACGCAAGCCAAGACCAGCGGCCTGGTACGACTTCAGCGAGTACCTGTTCGCGTGGTCGGCAAGCTGCTCGATGAGTCCCTCGGCAATCTGGAGGTCTCCCCGCCAGAGAAACATCGGAATCGCAAAGGCGAGAACAAGGCAAACGTCGAACGATGCCGGACGTGCCTCCTGCCCGGCAAGTTCGATTCCATCGCGTGCGAACTGAATTGCCTGATCGGCTTGCCCGCACAGCCAGAGCGTCCGCGCATACCCGACCAGGGCCCTTGCCCTGTGATCGTAACCGAAGGACCTGATCCCGCCGAGTCCGACCGACTCCGCACGCGCGAGACCCCGTTCATAGCTTTGCAACGCGGCGGCCTGATCTCCGATCACGTGATAACTGGACCCGAGCATCCATTCGGCGGTCACCATCTCCCTTGTGTTGCGCCGCGCCAGCGCGATGGCAGCGTACCGCTTCGCGGCCTCCAATGGAGCGCCTGCGTCGGCGAGACGGGTCCCGAGAACGTTGAGTCCCGCGAGCAACTCCAGCTGGCACGCGGCATCACCGAGCGACTCTGCAAGCACAAGTCCCCGCTCGAGCGCCCCCAGCACCTCTGTCGTGTCGTTGTGAGCGTGGTGCGACGAGATCGCCAATGCCAGCTGCAAATCCAGCTCGAGCCTCCCGCCGCGGAGATCGTCGGACAGTATCGCAAGCGTCCGCAGACACCAGTGACGACACTCGCCCAGCAGCGAAACCGCGAGGAACAGCGACACGGCGGCCGGGCCAATCGTCCGGCAAATCGCCGCGTCTCCAGCCGCCGAGAAGCTCCATTCGAGCGCAGCTCTTATGTCATCGATATTTCGCGCATAGATCTCCAGCCCGGCTCCAGCTCGACTTTCAATCCGTGCGTTCGCGAGCATCGCGGCAAAACAGGATGCATGCCGTTGCAGGACGGCGCGCTCGTCACCACACTCCTTCAACTTGACGGCGGCATGAGCACGCGTCGTTTCAAGCAGCCGATATGACACTCCCTGGCCGTTTCGCGCGACCGATATCAGCGATTTGTCGACCAGGCTCGCAACAGCATCCAGGGTCTGGAAACCTTCCTGATCCGGTCGCGAGGCGACCGCTTGGGCCATGTCGAGGGTGAAGACGCCAACGAAGGTCGACAGTGAGCGGAGCGCAGATTTCTCGTGCTCGGTCAGGAGATCGTAGCTCCAGTCGAGCATTGCAGCGAGGGTCTCGTGCCGAGGCACGCCACGCCGCCCTCTCCAGAGCAACATCAGGCGGTCGCCGACCCGTTGTCCAAGCCCGCGAACGCCGTACGTGACAGTTTTGCTGGCGGCGAGTTCGAGGGCCAGGGGAACTCCGTCGAGCTGTCGGCAAATGTCCGCAACGATCAGGACGTCCTCGTCCGTGAGCTCCTGCCGATGACCGGCCGCAATCGACCGGTCCATGAACAGCTGGACCGCAGGATAGCTGCGCACCTCGTCAGCATTGGAGATCAGGTCCGCTGACGGGCTATCGAGCGACTGCAGGGGGAATACGTTTTCGTCGTGGACCCGCAACGCTTCGCGGCTGGTGACGATGATGTGCACCAGCGGTGCTTCCCGGAAGAGGCCTTCCGTGAGCGCCGCCACGCTTTCGATAACATGCTCGCAGCTGTCGAGGACGATGAGACGCCGCCTGTCGGCGAGAAACGCCAGCAGCCTGGGTAGCGAATCCTGTGTCTCGGCGACACAACCAACGGCAGACGCAACCGCCGATACGACGAACGCGCCGTCGCGAAGCGTGCTGAGATCCACAAAAAACGTCGCGCCTTCGAAATCGCCGGCGAATTGATGCGCGAGAGCGATCGCTACGGTGGATTTCCCGAAGCCCCCGGGGCCGACGATCGTGACGAAGCGCCGGGACTGGATCATGCGATGCAACGTTTCGAGCGTACCGTCGCGGCCGATCATCCGCGGCAACTTGGGAGGAAGTCGACCCTGGAGGCGCCACGTCGGAACGTTCGCCGGCGACTCCTCTCCATCGACGAGCCTTATCGATGCGACAAGGCAATAACCCCGGCCGGATATCGTGGCGATGAGTCCATCGCCCAGGATCCTGCGCAAGGCAGCGATATGGACGCGGAGGTTGGCCTCCTCAACCACGAGATCCGGCCATACACGCCGGAGCAACTCCCTGTGGCTGACGACTTCTCCGGCACGCTCCGCCAGGACCGTCAGGATATCGAGCGCGCGGCTTCCGACCGTGACCGGCTGGTTGTGCCTCAAAAGCAACCTGCGGGACACGATCAGGCGGAATGTCCCGAATTCAATTGCGTCGCGCTCGTTCGTCCACTGCCTCAGGGCTCTGACCTCGATTGTCTCTAAGGAACTCATCCAGGCTGTGCCGCGTGCGAGCACTTCCCGTCCACAACTAGACCCCGTCTAAACGCGCCACAACGTTTTACACCTGGATAGGCAGCTTTGATTCCTAATATGAACGTCAGCCGCGCCCCGTGCCGTTAACGAGCCAAGCCGAGCTGCAAGTGGAGCGCGGGGATAACGATGAACCAAGGACGGCGTCTCGAAGAAGCAGCGGCAACCGAGATGCGCGGGTCAGCAGTACGCCGCGAACAGAGCCGGAAATCGTGCCAGGGTTCATCCCGGCATTGCCGGAAGCAAAACGCTTTGTCGGCTTAAAGTATTGAAATGATTGGAGCGGGTGAAGGGAATCGAACCCTCGTATTCAGCTTGGAAGGCTGCTGCTCTACCATTGAGCTACACCCGCGTTGGCGATCACCTAACACGGCCGGGCGGCGGTCTCAACTGCCCTCCACGCCCCGGTTTTGGCCATGAACAGCCCTGTTCCACCGATTTCCGGCCGGGACGCGGGGCTTAACAGCGCCGCGATGGCGGCCTATATTGAGGTCTTCCGAAACCAACGAAAGGAGGTGATCCAGTGTGTCTATCCAAACGCTGTCACCTCGCTGGGATCGCCCGCTGAGCTTTAACTGAGCTTGGCAACGGGGCGCTCTCAGCCCTGGACCAGCGAGACAAGAAATCGGGCGCGACGGGTTTTCCCGCCGCGCCTTTTCTTTTGGGGGATCAGATCTGGCGAAAGCGCTCGTGCAGCGCGAGGCCGGCGATCAGCATGCCGATCAGCCAGGCCAGGAAGGCGCGCTCGGGATCGGAGCTCAGCAACCCCGTGAACAGGCTGGCGACGAGGCACAGTGAGATCGGCTTGTTCGTGCCGCTTGGCAGCGACAACACAAATGGGATCGACGCGAGCAGGAGCACCAGGTGCGGCAGCGCTGCGAGCAAGGCGAGCGATGCAGCCATTATAGTCCTCTCAAAAACCGCAGACATTGCGCGGCCGTTTGCCGCGTCGGGTTTCGACGATCGGCTCGCCACCGTTGAGGGCCGAGCTGCCATAATAGCGGTGATGGCCGGCATGGTCGTGCAAATCGGCTGGGTCTTGCGCCACGCTTCTGCGCGCGTCGCTGATGATCTTGATGCTATGACCTGACATTGCCGCCTCCGACATCGCTTGTGCGATCTTGTCGCCATCAGTCGCCCCGGCTTCAGGCGGCGTTCAAGAATGGGGCAGGCAATCGGGTTTCCGGACGGTTTCGTCGCACTCCTGCGACGCAATATTTAGTTGCAGGGGATTGTCGGCGGCGGCCGCGGTGATACGTCCTTGGGGCTTGCGCAGCAAAAGAACGACGAGGTGAAGATGCACTACGCCATCCTGGCCTATCACGTGGAAAGCGAGCTTTTGTCCTGGACTCCCGAGGAGGACGCCGCGGTCGTGGCCAAAGTCATCGCAGTTCAGGCGCCCCTGAGGGCAACTGGACAGCTTGGGCCGGCCGCCCGTCTGGACGACACGCAAAAGGCCCGCACCTTGCGCGGCCCCGGCGCGGGTGTGGTGATGGACGGTCCGTTTGCCGAGACCAAGGAGCAGCTTCTGGGCTTCCACATCATCGAATGCGCCACCGACGACGAGGCGATCGAGATTGCGCGGAAACTGCGCCGGGTCAATCAGACTGCGGTCTACGAGATCCGCCCCATCAAGCTTTTCGTGCCGGCCGACGGGTTCGGCGCGACAGCAGGCTGAAGTAGCGAGTGGCCGGCGGTTAGCCGTCGGCCGCCGGCTTGCCCCCGGCGAAACGGCGGATGGCGAGCGCACCGAAGGCGATGAACCACATATAGGGCGCGTATTGCGGCGCGACCGCCGCCACCGCCGTGCCCGGCAGGAAGACCAGGACCGGGAAGAGCGAGGCCATCATTTCGTGCCGCCAGCCGCCGAGCACGGTCCACCACAGCCAGGCATTGAGCGCGGCGATGATGGTGAGGTGCAGGCCGTAGATCACCGACACGGCGCTGCTCGTCGTGTAGTTGCCGTAGAGGCCGTTGGTCACCGGCAGCAGCACGATTGACAGCAGGAAGAACAGGTTCAGCATCACGGCGCCGCGGCTTCCCATCGGCTGGCGGGCGAGCCGGCGGTGATGGCTGATCCAGAACACGCCGGCGATGATGAAGCTGAGCGCAAAGCCGCCGAGCTTGCCGGAATAGACGTGGGCGAGATCGCTCCAGTCCGGCGCAGCCTTGAAGACACCAGCCTTGGGCAGGTCGTAGGCCAGCAGGGTCATGGCGACACCAAAAATGGTGTTGCTGAGCGATTCCAGGCGCCGCATCTCGAACTGGTCGGCGTTGAGCTCGGTCATGCGGCACGCGCTTCCGGGGGGATGGAACCTGAGGATGGCTTTTCCCTAGGTGGTAATTCCCGTTCCGTCCAGCCGCATTGCGCATCCAGCCGGGATCGTTGATTCTGCCTGTTTCACCGGGGCGATTCGTGGCGGTTGCGACATATCTGGACACGCTCAACGCGGAGCAGCGTCGGGCCGTGGAGCATGGCGTGCGGGACGGGACCACCGTCGGCGGTCCCCTGCTCGTCATTGCCGGCGCAGGCTCCGGCAAGACCAATACGCTTGCCCATCGCGTCGCGCATCTGATCGTTGCCGGCGCCGACCCCCGCCGCATTCTTCTGATGACCTTCTCCCGCCGCGCTGCTGGCGAGATGGCCGGCCGCGTCGAGCGCATTGCGCGAAAGGTGCTGGGCGAAAACAACGCCGCCATTATGCGCGATGCATTGAGCTGGGCCGGCACGTTTCACGGCATCGGCGCGCGGATCCTGCGCGAGTATGCCGAGCGGATCGGCGTCGATGCCGCCTTCACCATCCATGACCGCGAGGATTCCGCCGACCTGATGAATCTGGTCCGGCACGAATGCGGGCTGTCACGCACCGAGAGCCGGTTTCCGGCCAAGGGCACCTGCCTGTCGATCTACTCCCGCTGCGTCAATGCGGAGATGGAGATCGAGAAGGTGCTGGGCGCGCATTATCCCTGGTGCGCGGGCTGGGCGAACGAGCTGAAGCGGCTGTTCGCGGCCTATGTCGATGCCAAGCAGGCGCAGCACGTGCTCGATTACGACGATCTGCTGCTCTACTGGTCGCAGATGATGAGCGATGCGCTGATCGCCGAAGAGATCGGCAGCCGCTTCGACCACGTGCTGGTCGAC
The DNA here is from genome assembly GCA_023390955.1 of Pseudomonadota bacterium. Taxonomy (GTDB): domain Bacteria; phylum Pseudomonadota; class Alphaproteobacteria; order Rhizobiales; family Xanthobacteraceae; genus Bradyrhizobium. Next base: position 3,070 of record JAEWBW010000236.1, on the reverse strand, counting down.
GAATATCAGGACACCAACCGCCTGCAATCCTCGATCCTGCTGGCGCTGAAGCCGGAGGGACGCGGCCTCACCGTGGTCGGCGACGATGCGCAGTCGATCTATTCGTTTCGCGCCGCGACCGTGCGCAACATCCTCGACTTCCCGACCCAGTTCTCGCCGCGCGCCGACATCATCACGCTCGACCGCAACTACCGCTCGACGCAAGCGGTGCTGGCGGCGGCGAACGGCGTGATCGGCCTCGCACGCGAGCGCTTTACAAAAAACCTCTGGACCGACCGCGCCTCCTCGCAGAAGCCGCAGCTTGTCGCCGTGCGCGACGAGGCTGAGCAGGCTCGCTACATCGTCGAGCAGGTGCTGGCCAATCGCGAGCAGGGTTCGCTGCTCAAGCACCAGGCGGTGCTTTTCCGGACCTCCTCGCATTCCGGCCCGCTCGAAATCGAGCTGACCCGTCGCAACATTCCGTTCGTCAAGTTCGGCGGGCTGAAGTTTCTCGATGCCGCGCACGTCAAGGACATGCTGGCGCTGCTGCGCTTCATCGAGAACCCGCGCGACCGTGTCGCGGGCTTTCGCATTCTTCATCTGCTGCCGGGCGTCGGTCCCGCGACCGCGCAACGCGTGCTCGACCATATGGCCGAGAGCGCCGATCCACTCACGACGCTGTGCAAGACGCCTTCGCCGCCCCGCTGCGGCGCCGACTGGACCGACTTCATCGAGCTGGTCGGGAATTTGCGCTACTCGGAATGGCCGGCCGATCTCGAGCGCGCGCGGCTGTGGTACGCGCCGCATCTCGACCGTATCCACGAAGATTCCGAGACGCGCCGCGCCGATCTGATCCAGCTCGAGCAGATCGCCAGCGGCTATACCTCGCGCACGAAATTTTTGACCGAGCTCACGCTCGATCCGCCGGATGCGACCTCGGACCAGGCCGGCGTGCCGCTGCTGGACGAGGACTATCTCATCCTCTCCACCATCCATTCCGCAAAGGGCCAGGAATGGAAATCGGTCTACGTCCTCAACGTGGTCGATGGCTGCATGCCGTCCGACCTCGGCGCCGGCACCAGCGCCGAGCTCGAGGAGGAGCGCCGCCTGCTCTATGTGGCGATGACGCGCGCCAAGGACGATCTGCACCTGATCGTGCCGCAGCGCTTCTTCACCCACGGCCAGGCCGCGCAGGGCGACCGCCACGTCTACGCTTCCCGCACCCGCTTCATCCCGGAGACATTGGTGCCGCTGTTCGAGCGCACGACCTGGCCGAAGGCCGTGCCCGGTGCGGCGCGCACCGCCGCGCAGGGACCGAAGGTTGACATCGGCGCGCGGATGCGCGGGATGTGGCGGTAGGAACAAGATAGAGGCCCGCCATGAAGGCTGTCGTCGTCGAGCAATATTCATCCATCGACCAGGTCGAGCTGAAGGACGTGCCGGCCCCAGCCATCGCGCTCGGGCAGTTGCGCATCAAGGTCGAAGCGGCCGGGATCGGTTTTGTCGACGGCCTGAAGGTCCAGGGCCGCTATCAGACCAAGGATCCCCTGCCCTTCATTCCCGGGACGGAATTTGCGGGGACCGTGATCGAAGCGCCGGGCGGGCCGGCCGGCTTCCAGCCCGGCATGCGCGTGATGGGAATGGCGCGGTCGGGCGCGCTCGCCGAAGAAATCGTCGTCAAGCCTGATGCGGTCTACCCGATGCCGGACAATGTATCGGCCGAAGTCGGCGCGTCGTTTCGCGCCAATTATCTGACTGCGCTCTATGCGCTCAGCGCGCGCGCCATGCTGGAGAAAGGCGAGCAGCTACTTGTGCTGGGCGCGGCTGGCGGAACCGGAACAGCCGCCGTCCAGATCGGCAAGCTGCTCGGCGCCCGCGTGATCGCCGCCGCATCGACACCGGACAAGCGCGACTTCGCGCGGCAGCACGGTGCGGACGCCGTGATCGACTACACGCAAGCCGGCTGGCGCGACGAGCTGAAGGAGTTGACGCAAGGACACGGCGCCGACGTGATATTCGATCCCGTGGGCGGCGACATCTCCGTACAGGCCTTCCGCTCGATCGCCTGGCGCGGGCGCCATCTCGTGGTCGGCTTTGCCGGGGGCGCGATTCCGGCCCTGCCGTTCAATCTGCCGCTGCTGAAGGGCGGCGCCCTGCTCGGCGTCGACCTCGCACAGATCCCGACGCGTGAACCCGAGATCGGGGCACGTCTGATGTCGGAGCTGCTAAGCTGGCTCGGCGAAGGCAAGCTGACGCCTGCCGTCGGCCGCGTCTTTGCGCTCAGCAATTTCCGCGACGCATTCCATGCAATGCAGACGCGCGCTGCGCTCGGCAAGATGGTCGTGCGAATATCCGGCTAAGCGCGCCCAGACCTGCGACAAGACCAGTAATGGAAACCGAGCGTTTCCCGTAGCGGTCTGGTGAGATCAGGACTGCCGATTAGATTTCGGCAATCATCCCACAGAGATTTGATCGATGAACGCTCCGCTTGAATTCGGACTGGATACTTTTGGCGACGTGACAAAGGACGTTGGTGGCGCGCCGCTGCCGCATGCGCAGGTGATCCGTAACGTCGTGGACGAAGCCGTGCTGGCGGACGAGCTCGGCATCGATTTCATCGGGCTCGGCGAGCATCATCGCGCCGATTTTGCAATCTCCTCGCCGGAGACGGTGCTGGCCGCCATCGCCGCCCGCACAAAGCGCATCCATTTAGGCTCAGCCGTGACAGTGCTGAGCTCGGACGATCCGATCCGCGTGTTCCAGCGCTTTGCCACGCTGGATGCCCTTTCCAACGGACGCGCCGAGGTGATCCTCGGCCGCGGCTCCTTCACCGAATCCTTCCCGCTGTTCGGCTTCGACCTCCGCCGCTACAACGAATTGTTCGAGGAGAAGCTCGACCTCTTTGCCGCGTTGCTGAGCCAGAAGCCGGTGACCTGGGAGGGCAAGCTGCGTCCGCCGTTGAAGGATCAGCTCGTCTATCCGCCGGTCGAGAACGGTACGCTGAAGACCTGGATCGGCGTCGGAGGCAGCCCGGAATCGGTGGTGCGCGCCGCGCATTACGATCTGCCCTTGATGCTCGCCATCATCGGCG
>JAEWBW010000213.1 GCA_023390955.1 Pseudomonadota bacterium | reverse complement strand
GCGACATGTAGGCCACGATCAGGACGATCAGGAGCCCGATCAGCGAGACGATGCCTGTAACGGGAGACCTCATCGGCTGCCTCCGCTGGTCTGCTGGCCGGCGGCAGGCGCCTTCTTGGACGTCAATTCGCCGAGCGGCAGATAGGGCACCACGCCCTGGCCCGAGGCGCCACCGTCATAGACGAGCTTCTCCGAGCCGCCGAGCACGCGCTCCATGGTCTCGAGATAGATGCGCTGACGCGTCACGTCGGGCGCCTTCTTGTATTCCTCATACACCTTGAGGAAGCGCGCGCTCTGGCCCTTGGCCTCGGCGATCGCCTGCTCCTTGTAGCCTTCGGCGACCTGCAGGATCTGCGCCGAGCGGCCGCGCGCTTCCGGCACGACCTTGTTGGCGTAGGTCTCGGCTTCGTTGCGCAGCTGCTCCTGGTTGGCACGCGCTGCCTGAACGTCGCGGAAGGCGTCGATCACCTGCGCCGGCGGATCGACCTTCTGCATCTGCACCTGGGTGATCTGGACGCCGGCGCCGTAGCCGTCGAGCGTCTTCTGCATCAGCTCCTGCACGGTGTTCTCGGTCTGCGTCCGCGCGCCGGTCAGGATCGGCTGGATGTTGGAGCGGCCGATCACCTCACGCATCGCGCTTTCGGCGACCGCCTTCACGGTGCCTTCGGGGTTCTGGATGTTGAACAGGAAGTTGCCGACGCCGTCGGGCTTGATGCGCCACAACACGGTGAAGTCGACGTCGACGATGTTCTCGTCGCCGGTGAGCATCAGGCTCTCTTCGGGCACGTCACGGATGGTGCGGCCACGCCGGGACGGATCGTCGATCAGCGTCATGCCGATGGAGATCGTGGAAACGCGCAGCGCCTTGGGCAGCAGCACCGTCTCGATCGGATAGGGCCAATGGTAGTTGAGACCCGGCTGCACCGTGCGCACATGCTTGCCGAAGCGCAGCACGACGCCGAGCTCTTCGGACTGCACACGGAAGACGCCGGATGCGAGCCAGATCACGGCGATGATCAGGACGATCACGCTGATGCCGGCGCCGCTGAAATAGCCGCCCGGCAGAATCTGCTGGAGGCGGTCCTGGCCACGCCGCAGAAGGTCTTCCAGATCCGGCGGCCTCGGCCCGACCGGTTGCGGGCCTGAGCCCCATGGCCCTTTCGGGCCCGAGCCCCACGGGCCACCGCCCTGATTCTTCCACGGCATTCGACGCTCTCCTCGGCAAGGTCAAAAAGCCCCCGCCCGCTTTGTCCGGTCCGGCTTTATAGGGGACGCAAAGGCCCCTTACAACGCACGGCTAGCCATCCTCCGAGCTATGCTCGGGGTGGGAAAAGTCAATGTAAACATTGGCGAAAGCGGTTAATGCCGGACACGCCGACGATATGTCACATAGGAGAAATCAGCGCCGTCGTCGGGTCCGGCAGGATGACGGACGCGCGCCACCTCGTCCCATTGCGCCGTGTCGATCTCGAAAACGGTATCGCCTTCGGGACGCGCGTGAACTTCGGTGATTTCGAGACGGTCGGCGCGGTCGAGCCACTGCCGGTAGATCTCGGCACCGCCGATCACGGCGATCTCGGCGACCGAACGCCGCAGGGCATCGCCGCGCGCAATTCCATAGGCCTCCGCCGCTGAAGTCGTCACGATGGCGCCGGCGGCGCGATAGCCGGCATCGCGGGTGATGACGATGTTGGTGCGGTCCCGCAGCGGACGCCGCGGCAGCGACTCGAAGGTCTTGCGACCCATCACCACCGGCTTGCCGATGGTCAGCGCCTTGAAGCGCGCCATGTCGGATTTCTGCCGCCACGGGATCGCGCCGCCGGCGCCGATGACGCCGTTCTCCGCGATGGCGACGACGAACACGACCTCGATCACGGCGCCTTCCCCGCGAGTTGTGTCAGGGCCTCGCCCGAGACGCGGCACACCGTCCACTCGTCCATCATGACAGCACCGAGCGATTTGTAGAACGCGATCGACGGCGCATTCCAGTCGAGCACCGACCATTGCAGGCGCGACCAGCCGTTGGCGACGCATTGCTTCGCCAGATCCGCGAGCAGCGCCTTGCCGATGCCCTTGCCGCGATGCGACGGCCGCACAAACAGATCTTCGAGATAGATGCCGTGCCGGCCGCTGAAGGTGGAGAAATTCGCAAACCACACCGTGAAGCCGACGGCCTCGTCATTCCACTCCGCGATGTCGCAGAACAGATTCGGGCGCTCGCCAAACAGGGCCTCGGCGATCATCGCCTCGGTCGCTTCGACCTCGTGCGAGAGCTTTTCGTACTCGGCGAGTTCGCGAACGAATGACAGAACGAGGCCGGCTTCACCGGGGCGCGCGCGGCGAATGACCAGGGACATCCGCGTCAGACCGCGACTTCCGCCTTGATATGCGGATGCGGGTCGTAGCCGACGAGCTCGAAATCCTCGTAGCGGAAGGCGAAGATGTCGTTCACCTCGGGATTGATCCGCATCGCCGGCAACGCGCGCGGGGACCGCGTCAGTTGCAGCCGCGCCTGCTCCAGATGGTTGGTGTAGAGATGCGCATCGCCCAGCGAATGCACGAAGTCGCCGGGCTTCAGTCCCGTCACCTGCGCGACCAACATGGTGAGCAGCGCGTAGGAGGCGATGTTGAAGGGCACGCCGAGGAACACGTCGGCCGAGCGCTGGTAGAGCTGGCACGACAGCTTGCCGTTGGCGACGTAGAACTGGAACAGGCAGTGGCACGGTGGCAGTGCCATCTTGTCGACCTCGGCCGGATTCCAGGCCGAGACGATCAGCCGGCGCGAATCCGGATTGCGCTTGATCATGTCGACGACATTGCTGATCTGGTCGATGCTGCGTCCGTCCGGCGCGGGCCAGGAGCGCCACTGATGACCATAGACCGGGCCGAGATCGCCATTGGCATCGGCCCACTCGTCCCAGATGGTGACGCCGTTGTCGCGCAGATATTTGATGTTGGTGTCGCCCTTCAGGAACCAGAGCAGTTCGTGCACGATCGCCTTCAGCGGCAGGCGCTTGGTGGTCAGCATCGGGAAGCCGGCCGACAAATTGAAGCGCATCTGGTGGCCGAACACCGACAGCGTGCCGGTGCCGGTGCGATCGTGCTTCTCGGCGCCGTCGGAGAGAATCCGCTCGAGCAGGTCCTGATACTGGTGCATGTGCGTGCGCTGTAAGCCTTTTGGGAGGACGGCGAACTTAGCCGCCGGCCTTTGCCTGCGACAGCGGCGACTCGCCGCCTCCACAGATTATACAGCGAAAGTGGAAGTTCCCCCCAGAAACGGCAAAGGGGCGGAACCTTACGGTCCCGCCCCTCGCCTATCGGCTTGATTGTGCTGATTAAGTTGCCGGCTTGAGCACCGGGGTCCACTTCGCGATCTCGGATTTCACGAGAGCCGCGAGCGCTTCGGGGGTCCGCCCGGCGGCTGCCGGAATGACGCTGCCGAGGTCGAGCAGCCGCTTGCGCACGCCCTCGTCGTCCAGCGCCTTGGAGGCGGCCGCGTTCAGGCTCGCGATGATCGCGGGCGAGGTTCCCTTCGGCGCGAACATCGCGTTCCAGGCTTGGGCCTGGAAGGCCGGCAGACCGGCTTCCGTCGTGGTCGGCACGTTGGGCAGCGAGGCGTTACGCTCCGGCGTCGCGATCGCATAAGCCTTGATGGTGCCGGCGTTTATCTGCGGCACCGCGTTGACGATCTGGTCGCACATGTAATCGACCTGGCCGCCGACCAGCGCGTTCATCGCAGGGCCGGTGCCGTTGAAGGGCACGCCGACCGGCTTGATGTCGAGGATGGAGTGCAGCAGCTCGCAGGACACATGCGAGACCGAGCCGACGCCGGCATGCGCCGCATTCACCTTTTCGGCGTTGGCCTTCACGTAAGCCACGAACTCTTTGAGGTCCTTCGGCGGAAAGTCCTTGCGCGCCAGGATCAGGATCGGCGTGCCCGCGAGCAGCGCGATCGGCTCAAAGTCCTTCTCGGGGTGGTAGGCGAGCTTCGGATAGAGCGGCACCGAGGCGGCATGCGTGCCCATGTGGCCGGTGATCAGCGTATAGCCGTCATTCGCCGCGCGCGCAGCGCGCGTGGTGGCGGTGGTGCCACCGGCGCCGACGACGTTCTCGATGATGATGCTCTGTCCGAGCGTCTGGGCCATGTGCGAGGTGACGATGCGCGAGATCACGTCGGTCGGTCCGCCAGCCGCGAACGGTACGATCATGGTGATGCTGCGCGTCGGATAGTTCTGCGCCTGTGCGGGTGCGGCGAGGATGCACAGCGAAGCAAGCACCGCGGCACATGCGCCCGAAAGCGCGCGAATGGATTTCATTCTCCATCTCCCATGAGAACGTCGACAAACAAAAATGACGGCCAAAGCGGCCGTCATTCCTGTTTCACGAAGCTGTGCCGCGGGTCTATGCGGCGAGCCGACGCAGGCCGGTGGTACTTTACTTCTTGGTTGCCGCGGGCGGCGTCGCCGCCGGCGGAGCCACGCACTCGTAGGAATAGGCCCGCAGGATATCGAAGCCCCGCGCCTTTTCCAGACACGGCGCAGCCTGAGCGCCGAGCCCGTTCACGATGACGACCACAAGCACTCCGCAGGCATAGCCTGCAATCGCGGTGCGCAGCGGCTTCCAGCCATAGTAGGCCGCGAGCGCCAGGCCGACGACGATACCGATGAATCCCAGCCAGGTGTCGAACCACAGAGCGAACGGCATAAATACGAGCCGGAGTGGAATTGTGATGAAACCCCATAGGGCCGCGAGCAGGTCCATCATTGTGCACTCTCCGCGGAATTAGCCATGCTGATCAATTTTCCGACTCCGTGAAGACCTGATCGCGGCGCTTGCGGATGTTGGGCAGCAGCGCGACGACGAGAAGCAGGATGGCGATCTGGAGCAGGTAGGCCGACACCGGCCGCGTGACGAACACCGACCAGTCGCCGCGCGAGATCAGAAGCGCCCGCCGCAGGTTCTCCTCCATCAACGGACCCAGCACCATGCCGAGCAGCAGCGGCGCCGACTCGAAATCGTGCTTGATCAGCCAGTAGCCGACCAGGCCGAACACGCCCGCAAGGATGACGTCGACCGGCGCGTTGTTCACGGAGTAGATGCCGATCGCGCAGAAGATGACGATCGACGGGAACATCAGCCGGTAGGGCACGCGCAGCAGGCGCACCCAAATGCCAACCAGCGGCAGGTTGATGATGATCAGCATGAGGTTGCCGACCCACATCGAGGCGATCATGCCCCAGACGAGATCCGGCTGCTTCTGCATCACCTGCGGACCGGGCACGATGCCGTGGATGGTCATTGCGCCGACCATCAGCGCCATCACCGCGTTCGGCGGGATGCCGAGCGTCAGCAGCGGAATGAACGAAGTCTGCGCCGCGGCATTGTTGGCGCTTTCAGGTGCCGCAACACCCTCGATCGCGCCACGGCCGAACCGCGAGGGATCCTTCGCGAGCTTCTTCTCGAGCGTGTAGGCGGCAAAGGACGCGATCACCGCGCCGCCACCGGGGAGGATGCCGAGGATCGAACCGAGCACGGTGCCGCGTCCGATCGCGGGCGCCGAGTCCCTCAGATCCTTCTTGGTCGGCATCAGGCCGGTGATCTTCTGCTGCACGAGATCGCGGCTCATCTCCGCGCCGGCGTCGAGATTGCGGATGATCTCCGCGAAGCCGAACACGCCCATCGCGACCGTTGCAAAGCCGAGACCATCGGCGAGCTCCGGAATGTTGAAGGCCATGCGGGAGGCGCCGGTTTCGATGTCGGAGCCGACCATCGACATCAACAGCCCCAGCACGATCATCGCGACGGCCTTGAGCACCGAGCCCTTCGCCAGCACCACCGCGAAGATCAGGCCGAGCACCATCAGCGAGAAATATTCAGCGGGGCCGAACAGCAGCGCCAGCTTCGTCAGCGGCGCGCCGAGGATCGCGATCAGCACGGTGGCGAAGCAGCCGGCGACGAACGAGCCGATCGCCGCGATCGCCAGCGCAGGGCCGGCGCGGCCCTTCTTGGCCATCTGGAAACCGTCGAGCGCGGTGACGACCGACGTCGCCTCGCCGGGGATGTTGACGAGGATCGATGTGGTCGAGCCGCCATACTGCGCGCCGTAATAGATGCCCGCGAGCATGATCAGCGCGCCGACCGGATGCAGCCCGAACGTGATCGGCAGCAGCATCGCCACCGTCGCGACCGTGCCGATGCCCGGCAGCACGCCGACGAGCGTGCCGACAAGGGCGCCGATCAGGCACATCAGGACGTTGATCGAGACCGGGATCGCCAGACCGTAGAGCCACCATGGCGACCACCAGGTGATCTGGAAGACCACGCCGAAACCGAGGCTCAGATTGCTAAAGAGATCGGCCATGACAACCTCAGTGAACCAGGAAGCGCGGGTACAGCGGCATCGGCAGTCCCAGCACATAGGGGAACAGGAACGCGCAACCGGCCGTCAGGCAGGCTCCGACGATGATGGCTTCGAGCCAGCGCGTCTCATGCGAGCCGGCCGCCGCGATCTGGAAGCTGACGAACGCCGTGACGACGAGGCCGAGCGAGCGGATCGACAGCGCGAAGAACAGGATCGCGGCCATCACGAACATCGGTCCGCGCCAGGAATAATGCGACATCCCAGGCCCTTCCTTCACCAGCCCGGTGAAGGCGATGCCCGCGGCCAGGATCAGCAGCAGCCCGCCGAACATGCGGGGCGCGGTGCCGGCGCCGAAGGAGAAGCCGCGCATGCCCTGCAGGTCGCTCGACGCCCACAGCGCGAACAGCGCGAGCGCCATCAGCACGACGCCGCCGATATAGTCCTGTGCCGAGCGGATCGGCATGAAGAAGGTGAAGATCGCAACCGCGAACAGGGGGTAGGAATAGATCAGCGCCAGCAGCACGTCGCCGGAGAGCTTCTTGGCCTCGCCGCCGATCCATCCCGGCAGCGCGCTAGGGGCGCCACCAAGCAGCGCGCTCACATGGCTCACGACCACCGTTCCGGGGCCGCGTCCCGCGCCCCATCCAAACAGCGTCCCGATCGACCAGATCAATTCGAACATTTGCGGCGCAAGCGCCAGCAGGAATATCCCGATTGCCGCGGACGCGTTGCGCGTCGTTGTCATCGAGTGGCCCACCGTATCGGCCATGCACGTCTCCTCCGCGACCCGTAGTCACGAGCCTGTTGTTTTCACGGCTGGAATTGGAAGCCCCACCCGGGTCCCTGCCTAGCGATTTTCGTCACACAACGCCAGCAAAACCCAAAAGGCCCCCGGCGAGCAACAGCCACAGTGGATTGACGCGCGTGACCGAGGCCACTACCGCAACGGCGGCGGTCAGAAGCACTGCAACCATGGTGCGGTCGGTGGCCTGTGCCAGGATCAGCGCACTTGCGGCCATCAGCCCGATGGAGAGCGGAACCAGCGCGGCCTGAAGCATGGCGGGCCAGCGCGAGCCGCTCGGCCTGCTCAGCAGGCGGCTCACATAATAAGCAAGCAGCGCCGTCGGCAGGCACATCGCGAGCGTCGCGGCCAGCGCGCCGGGAATGCCGGCGACGGCGTAGCCGATCAGCGTCACGATCAGGACGTTCGGACCGGGTGACAGCTGCGAGATCGCGAAGGCGTCGGCAAACTGCTTGTCGGTCATCCAGTGATGCACCTCCACCGCGATCCGGTGCATCTCGGGCACGGCGGCAGCAGCGCCGCCGACCGCAAACAGCGACATCAGTCCGAAAGTCGTAATCAGCGTCCAGATCGGGCTCTGCTCGTTCATGATGCTACTTTCCGCCGCAGCGCGAAGGTGACGGCGATGCTGATCGGGATCGCCACCAGCAGCACCGCCTGAAGCGGCAGCCGCAGCGCGCCGATCGCGACAAACACAGCGGCCATCAGCAGCAGCCGGATGATTTCGCGGCTCTTGAGCAGCGGCGTCATCATGCGAAAGACCACGGCGATCAGCAGGCCGACGGCGGCGCAGGACACACCGGCCAGGACGCGGCGCAGCACCTCCAGCTCACCGAACTGGGCATAGATCACGGCGAGAACCGTCATCAGAAGCGTCGGCGGCAACAGCAGGCCGGCAAAGGCGGCGACGCCACCCGCGATCCCACGCAGACGCGAGCCGAACACCATCGACAGATTGACGATATTGGGCCCAGGCAGAAAGTGGCAGAGCGCGAAGGTCTCGTTGAACTCCTCCGCCGTCATCCAGCGGTGCTGATCCACGATGGCATGGCGGGCAAACACCAAAACCCCGCCGAAGCCGGCCAGCGACATCTTTGCAAAGGCCATGAACAGCGCGGGCAGGCTGGGAGGCAGGTCGATCTGGGCTGGGACATCCGGCTCTTGGGCGGCCGGTGACGAATCCTCGGACATGACAGGAGCTTAGGACCCGCGCCGGTCCGCGGCCAAGTGCGGAGCAGCGTCCGTTCCGGACCTATCCCAAGGGAACCACCGGATAGTCCCGCGAAACCTCTGTTTTTTGAAACCTTTGCCCCCTATATTGGGGGTGCCGGTTCGCCGGCTATGGAAATAAACGGTCGTCGCAATAAACCATTCGGACCCGGGGGCGGTACCCGGCGCCTCCACCAAAG
>JAEWBW010000204.1 GCA_023390955.1 Pseudomonadota bacterium | reverse complement strand
GGTTTGGTGCCGGCGGCGGCTGCGAGCGGGGCATCTCGCCACGCGGGCTGCGCGACTGGCGATCGCCCTGGTCATCAGGGCGGGACGGCGCAGCTGGGCGCGCCGGACGCTGGGCCGCCGGGGCCTGCGACGGAGCGGATGCGGGGGCTTCAGTGCCACGGGCGCTGGCCCGGCGGAAGGCATCGCCACTGCCGCTGCTGGCAGCACCGGCACTCCCGGCGCGGGAACCACCGGACCGCGAGGCCTCGCGGGCACGCTGGGCGGCCTCCGATTCGACCTTGCGGACGGCCTCTTCGAGCGAGAGCCGCTCGCGGGTGATCTCGGATTCGGACAAAGGCGGCTGCACGCTGCGGAGCTGCGCGATCAGCGCCGTGCGCGCGCGCTCATAGAGCGCGCGACGGCTTTCGCCGGGAGCGTTGGGGTCCAGGGCGGCAATAGCGCGGGCGATCAGCGGATAGTAATCAGCCATTTCAACTCAACTATGCGCTCGTCCTGGTAAGATATCGTTAAGCCTCAAACGGATTTTGCACCAGAATAGTATCTTCGCGTTCCGGGCTGGTGGAAAGCAAGGCGACGGGACAGCCCACCAATTCCTCGATCCGGCGAACGTATTTGATGGCCTGGGCCGGCAGGTCCGCCCAGGAGCGGGCGTTCGCGGTCGGCTCCTTCCAGCCCTCGATGGTCTCGTAGATCGGCTCGACCCGGGCCTGGGCGCCCTCGCCGGCCGGGAAATGGTCGATCTCCTTGCCGTCGAGCTTGTAGCCGGTGCAGACCTCGATCGAATCGAAGCCGTCGAGGATGTCGAGCTTGGTCAGCGCCAGACCGTTGATGCCGCAGGTGCGGACCGCCTGGCGAACCAGCACGGCGTCGAACCAGCCGCAGCGGCGCGGACGGCCCGTATTGGTGCCGAACTCGCGGCCGCGCTCGCCGATCTTGCGGCCGATCTCGTTGTCCTGCTCGGTCGGGAACGGGCCCTGGCCGACCCGGGTCGTGTAGGCCTTGCAGAGACCGAGGACATAGCCGACCGCGCCGGGGCCGAGGCCCGCGCCGGTTGCCGCTTGCGCCGCCACCGTGTTGGACGAGGTGACGTAGGGATAGGTGCCGTGGTCGACGTCGAGCAGCGCGCCCTGTGCACCCTCGAACAGCATGCGCTTGCCTTCGCGACGCTTGATGTCGAGCAGCCGCCACACCGTCTCGGCGTAGGGCAGCAGAGCCGGCGCCAGCGCCGTCAGTTCCTTCAGGATGACCTTGCCGTCGAACTCCGGCAGGCCGAGGCCGCGGCGCAGCGCGTTGTGGTGCGCGAGCAGACGGTCGATCTTGTGCGGCAGCGTGTCGAGGTCGGCGAGATCCATCAGGCGGATGGCGCGGCGGCCGACCTTGTCTTCATAAGCGGGGCCGATGCCGCGGCGGGTGGTGCCGATCGCGGTCGCGGCACTCGCGGATTCGCGGTGCGCGTCGAGCTCGCGGTGCAGCGGCAGGATCAGCGTGACGTTCTCGGCGACACGCAGGTTTTCCGGGCTGACGGCGACGCCCTGCGACTTCAGCTTGGTGACCTCGTCGAGGAACGCCTGCGGGTCGAACACCACGCCATTGCCGATCACCGACAGTTTTGAGTCGCGCAGCACGCCGGACGGCAGCAGCGCGAGCTTGTAGGTCTTGCCGTTGATGACCAGCGTGTGGCCGGCGTTATGGCCGCCCTGGAAACGCACGACGATGTCGGCTTGCTCCGACAACCAGTCGACGATCTTGCCTTTTCCCTCGTCGCCCCACTGGGCGCCGACGACGACAACATTGGCCATTCGCGGGGATTCCCTTCGAAGATGTCTTCAATTGGCATGCCCCATTCATCCGGGACAAGCTTGTGCCCAGCCCCAATTCGGCCCAAGGCCGTATCTCATGCGAGGCAGCCCCAACCGGATAACGGAAGCAGCCTCTCTAGGCAAGCAAGAACGGGGTTTTTTCGGGGCCCGGAAGCCTGTCCAAGCCTTTGATATCCCCTAAAAATTCAGAAATGTTCCAAGGGGTGCGCAAGGCCCTCGACCAAAGGCGCAGAGGAACGCGCATGGTCGCGATGCATCCTCCAGCATTGCTGCTTCCGGCGATTCCGTGTCTGTGAGACCGCCGGGCATTGACCGGCCCGGATCTCGCCGGGCCGGATGGCTCAGGCGTCTTTAGCGGGGCCATAACAATCACAATGTCCGCCACCGGCCAGACCACCGGCGCCGACACGTCCAGCCACTGGATCGCCAACCAGCCTTATCTGCTGCTCAGCGTCACCGCGCTGTGCTGGGCCGGCAATGCCATCGTCGGGCGGCTTGCCGCCGGCCATATCCCGCCGGTCACGCTGTCGTTCCTGCGCTGGACCTTTGCCTTCCTGCTGGTGCTGCCGTTCGCCTGGAAACACCTCGCCCAGGACTGGCCCGCGATCCGCTCGCGGCTCGGCCTGATGGTCACGCTCTCGATCACGGGCATCGGCGCCTTCAACACACTGCAGTACTGGGCGCTCGAGCACACCCAGGCCCTCAACACGCTGCTGCTGCAGTCCGCGGCGCCCCTGGTCGTGGCGCTGTGGTCGCTCGCCATTCTCGGCGTCCGCCTCACCGCGGCGCAGGCCTTCGGCGTGGCTCTCTCGATGTGCGGCGTGCTGACCATCCTTCTGCACGGCGATTTCACCACGCTGTCGAGCATCGACTTCAACAAGGGCGACCTGATCTTCCTCGTCGCGCTCATCATCTTCGCGCTCTATTCGGTGCTGACGCTGAAGCGGCCGCCGATGCACGGCCTGTCCTTCCTCGCCTTCACCTTCGGCTGCGGCGCGGCCTGCCTGATCCCGCTGGAAATCTGGGAGCTGTACGCGCGCCCGGTGATGAAGCTCGACGGACCGAATTTGCTGACGCTGTTCTACGTCTCGGTGTTCCCGTCCGCGCTTGCCTATCTCTGCTTCAATCGCGGCGTCCGCCTGATCGGCGCCAACCGCGCCGCGCCGTTCTTCCACGTCGTGCCGGTGTTCGGCTCGATCATGGCGATGGTGTTCCTCGGCGAACACCCGCAGGCGTTCCACTTCATCGGCTTCGCGCTGGTGCTGTCGGGTGTGTTCGCGGCCTCGAGGAAGCAGGCGACGTAGGCCGGCCCTACCGACCTCTTATTTGTTGGCTGTCTTCACCAGCGCTTCCGCCGCGCTGACGCCTTGCTTGGCCTTGATCGTCAACGGGGTCGGCTGCGGCTTCCATTCGGCGACCAGCTTTTCCGCCTTCTCGAGTTCGGGCTTGGACAGCATCGACGCCATCTCGTTCACGTTCTTTTTGGGCGGGATCGTCGAGAGCTTGAAATAGGCGTACGACATCGACATGTCGCGCGGCGTCCCCTTGCCTCCGGAATACGCCATGGACAGGCTGAAGAGAGCTCTCGGATAGCCCTGGTCGCCGGCCATCTTCCACCACTTCAGGGCCTCATCGAGGTTGCCCTGCTTCTCATAGATATTGGCGACATCGTTCTGGGCCAGCGCATAGCCCGCCTTGGCAGCGACGAGCTTGTATTTCAGGGCTTCATTCGCATCGAGCGCGACAACGCCAGCGCCCTGCCCGTCGTAATAACAACCGAGCTTGTAGGCGCCGAGCGGGTCGTTGGCTGCCGTGGCCTTCTGAAACCACTCGAATGCCTGCTTCGTATCCTGCTGGGTGCCGATGCCATTATTGTACATCATGCCGACATGGTATTGCGCCTCGGCATTGCCCTTGTTGGCCAACGCCACCATCGCGTTGAAGGTGTCCGCATCACTTGCCTGCGCGGGCATTGCGAACGTCAAAAGGCATGAGACGGCAAGAGCAATGAACTTCATATCAATCCCCGAATTGGCGCGCTTCGAACTGGCTGCCCGGTTCTGACCGGCAGGTCACGGTGGAAACGACCACCGTGGCGCGAACGCGCTAGGGGACGCAGAGTGGCGCATCCAGGAAGCGCCGGCCCTTGCGTCCAACATATTAGCCGCTGGAGCCGCCTATTTGGTTCAAGCGCGCATTGTAGCATTGCGGCGGCGTGGCTTGTGCCGCAGCGACGATCCGGCGCAATGTCGGGCATCAATGACGATGGTCTCCCCTGCTCCCCCCACCGCAAATCCGGTCAGCTGGCTCAACAACCAGCCCTATCTGCTGCTGAGCCTGAGCTCGCTGTTCTGGGCGGGCAACATCGTGCTTGCGCGCCATGTCGGCGCTCATGTGCCGCCGCTGACAGTGACGACGGTGCGCTGGTTCGGCGTGTTCCTGATCCTGCTGCCCTTCGCCTGGCCGCATCTCAAGCGCGACTGGCCGGCGCTGGTCAAAAGCCTGCCCCTGATGCTGTTCCTGTCGCTGGTCGGCTTTGCCTTCAACAACGCGATCTCTTACTGGGCCCTGCAATACACCGAGGCGCTGAACGCGCTGCTGATCCAGTCGGCCGGGCCGCTGTTCGTGGCGCTGTGGTCACTGGTGCTGTTCGGAGTGCGGCTGACCGGGGCGCAGCTCGGTGGCATCGCGATCTCGCTGCTCGGCGTGCTCGTCATCATCCTGCGCGGCGATCTGGCCGCGCTGGCGGGCATCAGCTTCAACCGCGGCGACATCATGTTCGCGTCATCTCTGGTGGCGTTCGGCATCTACTCGGCCTTCATTCCGCGCCGGCCGAAGATCCACCAGCTGTCCTTTCTCTCCTTCACCACCTGCTGCGGCGCGATGATGCTGCTGCCGACCGCGGTGTGGGAGTACGCCAGCGGCAGCGTCATGCATTTCGACGCGATCACGCTGGCGACGCTGGGCTACATCCTGATCTTCCCCTCGACGCTGGCCTATCTCTTCTTCAATCGCGGCGTCGCGCTGATCGGGCCGAACCGCGCCGCACCCTTCTTCCATCTGGTGCCGGTGTTCGGCTCGGCAATGGCGATCCTGCTGCTCGGCGAGAAGCTGCAGGCGTTTCATCTGATCGGCTACGCGCTGGTCCTCGCCGGCGTCGTGATCGCATCGCGCCAGGGCTCGGCGTCGTAATTCCACGCTGCGGGCTCAGCACGAACGCGAGCCGCTTCCGATTCCGATCCGAACAAGCTACGTTCCCATCAAACAAAAAGGGGGGAACGTCCGACCATGCTCGCATCCTTGAACCGCATCATCCGCACCGCCGGCGCGGCCGCGCTGTGCCTTGCCGCCGCATCCGCGGCGCAGGCCGAGACCTATCCCAACCGCAACATCACGCTGGTGCTGCCGTTCGCGGCCGGCAGCGGCACCGACACCACGACGCGCATCATCTCCAAGGAGCTCGGTACCGCGCTCGGCACCGGCATGGTGATCGAGAACAAGGCCGGCGCCAACGGCTCGATCGCTGCAAGCTTCGTCGCCCGCTCAGCGCCGGACGGCTACACGCTGCTGGTCACCACCAACACCACGCATTCGGCCAATCCCTTCCTGCTGAAGTCGATGAGCTACGACCCGCAAAAGGATTTCACGCCGATCGCGCGCACCGGCGACCTGCCGTTCATGCTGGTGATCAATCCGGAAATCCCGGCCAATTCGGTCGCGGAGCTGATCGCGCTCGCCAAGAAAGAGCCGGGCAAATACTCCTATGCCTCGGGCTCGTCGTCGGCGATCGTCTCAGGCGCCACCTTCGCGCGGCTCGCCGGCATCGATCTGCTGCACGTGCCCTACAAGAGCTCGCCGCCGGCGCTGACCGACGTCATTGCCGGCCGCGTCTCCATGATGTTCGTCGACGTCCTCACCGGCCTGCCGCACGTCAAGGGCAAGGCGCTGAAGATGCTGGCGGTCACCACCAAGCAGAAATCGGCGTTGCTGCCGGAGCTGCCGACCATGGACGAGACCGTCAAGGGTTTCGATATCAGCTCCTGGCAGGGCTATTTCGGCCCGGCCGGCATGCCGAAGGAGATGGCGACCAAGCTGAACGCGGAGATCCGCAAGATCGTGGAGCGACCGGAGGTCAAGGCGCAGCTCGCCGAGCGCGGCATGGAGGCGTTCGCCCAGACTCCGGAGGAGTTCGAGAAATTTTTGAAGGATCAGCTGGTGCTGTGGGAGAAGCTGATCACGGATGCCGGGATCGAGAAGCAGTAAGTTGATCTCGTGTCCCGGACGCACAGCGCCCGGGGCATGAGACCTTGTTCTGATCCACCCAAACGCACATGCCCGGGACAAGCCCGGGCATGACGATGTATCGGGTACTCTTGTGCGTCGGCTTACGCCGCGCGCACCTTGGCGAGGAAGCCGTCGACCGCACTGCGCAGTGCGCCGGACTGGTTGTCCAGCTCGCGAGCATTGGAGAGCACGTCGCCGGCGGCAGCGCCGGTTGCTTCGGCCGCCGAGGTCACGCTGCCGATGTGAGCGTTGATCTCGCTGGAACCGGCCGCAACCGACTGGATGTTGCGGGCGATCTCGCGCGTCGCCTCACCCTGCTGCTCGATCGACGCCGAGATGCCGGCGGTGATCTCGCTCATCTCGGCGATGGTCTGGGTGATGCCGGTGATGGCGGCGACCGCGTCGCTGGTCGAGGTCTGCATAGCGGCCACCTGGGCGGAGATCTCCTCGGTGGCCTTGGCGGTCTGGTTGGCCAACGCCTTGACCTCGGAGGCGACCACCGCGAAGCCGCGGCCGGATTCACCGGCGCGCGCCGCCTCGATGGTGGCGTTGAGCGCGAGCAGATTGGTCTGTGCCGCGATCGAATGAATCAGCTTGACGACCTCGCCGATCTTCTCGGCGCCGGTGGAGAGCACCTGCACGGTGGCGTTGGTGCGTTCGGCGTCGCTGACCGCCTTGCTCGCGACGTCGGTCGA
This sequence comes from Pseudomonadota bacterium, assembly GCA_023390955.1. Classification (GTDB taxonomy): domain Bacteria; phylum Pseudomonadota; class Alphaproteobacteria; order Rhizobiales; family Xanthobacteraceae; genus Bradyrhizobium. The sequence goes on along the minus strand of JAEWBW010000204.1, from coordinate 2,956 downwards.
ACGGGTGACCTGACGGGCGATCTCGGCGACCGAGCTCGACAGCTCCTCGGCGGCGGCAGCGACCGTGCCGACATTGCCGGAGGCCTTCTGGGAGGCCGCGCCGACGGTTGCCGCCCGCGCGCTGGCATCGCTCGCGGTCGCCGTCATCGACTGCGCCGTGGACTGCATGCCGGTCGCGGCCGAGGAGACCGAGCGGACGATGCCGTTGACGCTGCGTTCAAAGTCGCTGGCGATGCCTTCCATCGCACTGCGGCGTTCCGCCGCGGCGCGCTCGGTGGCCGCCGCCTCGGTCTTCTCGAGGTCGCGGATCCTGACGGCATTGTCCTTGAAGATCTGCACCGTGGACGCCATCGCGCCGACCTCGTCGCCGCGGCCGACGCCGGGGATGTCGCCTTCGAGCTTGCCGTCGGAGAGGTCCTTCATGCGGGCGCCGAGCAAGGCGAGCGGACGGCTGATGCTGCGGCCGAGCAGCCAGGCCACGCTGCCGGCGACGATGACGATGCCGAGCATGGCCAGACCGAGCAGCCAGTAGACCGGCGTGATCTTGGCGTCGATATCGTCGAGATAGGCGCCGGTGCCGATATACATGTCGAAGCCGGGAACGTTGAGCGCGTAGCCGATCTTGCGGATCGGCGTCTCCTGGCCGGGCTTGACGTATTCATAATACAGCAGGATCGAGCCGTTGGCCTTCGCGCCGTTCATCAGCTCAACCGAGAGCCTGCGGCCGTTGGTCACGACTTCCATGCGGTTGGTGCCGATCTGCTTCGGATCGGGCGCGAGCTGGGTGATGCCGTCATACGAGGTGCCGAACAGATAGCCGGCGCCGTTGTCGTAGGTCATCGAATTGCCGTAGCGGCGAAGGTCGGCGAACGCCGCATCCCGGGTCAGCTCGCCGGCATCGACCCGCTTCTTCAGCGCGAGCGCGTAGTTGCGGCCCATTTCCGCGATCGACTTCGCCTGGTCGACGCGCGCGTTGACCATCTCGCGCTTCATCAGATAGCCGGCCAGCACGCCGGAGATGCACAGGCCGAACAAGGTGACGCCGACAAGGATGCCAAGCTTGGGGGCGATCTTCAGATTGCTCAACTTCACAGGGAAACTCCGGCAAGAAGGGAAAACAAGCACGCGAGTGAATCGATACAATTTGAATCAACTTCTAGTGGGAGACCCATTAGCAACGTGTTACGGGGAGCATCCGTAGAAGCCCGGAGAAGGTGTGCGGAAAGCGGCCGGAAGCGCGTTGCGGACAACCGGGAATTGTACGCATTCGACCAGATTTCGCGTAAAAGACGTAAAGGTCCGCCCGCGAGGTGCGGGCCATAACAAGAACCGACAAAACAAATCGGGAGCAGGGAATGCCGAAGTACAGGGTGCTCACGCCGAAGGGCGCAAGCTTTACGGTCGCGGGCAGCGACTATTCCTATGAGCGGGAGGCGCTCGATCCGATCGACGCCGAGATCATCGAAGCCCCGGCCAACGAGGCCGAGTTCATCGCCGCGGCGAAGACGGCCGATGCCATCTACGCCAAGGGCATCCCGATCACCAAGACCATCATCGACGCGCTTGAGACCTGCAAGGTCATCACCCTCGGCTCCGTCGGCGTCGACAGCGTCGACGTGAAGGCGGCGACCGCCCGCGGCATCCCCGTGACCAACATTCCCGACACCTTCATCGAGGAGGTCGCCGACCACGCCATGATGCTGCTGCTGGCGGGCTTCCGCCGCCTGGTCGAGCAAGACGACATGGTCCGGACCGGCCGCTGGGCCGAGGGCCGCCCGGCGCTGCTCAAGATCCCCCGGCTGATGGGCCAGACGCTCGGCTTCGTCTCGTTCGGCCGTGTCGCGCGTGCAGTTGCGAAGCGCGCCGCGCCGTTCGGGCTGCGGATGATGGCCTACGATCCCTTCATCCAGGAAACGCTGATGTGGGATCACGGCGTGATCCCGGCGACGCTGAACGAGGTGCTGTCGCAGTCGGACTTCGTCTCGATGCACGCCCCGGCCCGGCCGGAGGTCCATCACATGCTGACCGAGAAGCACTTCCGGCAGATGAAGAAGGGCTCGGTCTTCATCAATACCGGCCGCGGCGCCACGGTGGACGAGGAAAGCCTGATCAAGGCCCTGCAGGAGGGCTGGATCGCCCATGCCGCGCTCGACGTGCTGGAGAAGGAGCCGCCCTCCCACAACAACCCCCTGCTCAGCATGGACAACGTGACCCTGACCGCCCATGTCGCCTCGGCCTCGGCACGGTTCGACGAGGCGCGCAAGCGCCGGGTGGGCTACGAATTGTCACTGGTGCTTCAGGGCATGTGGCCGGTAAGCTGCGTCAATCCGTCGGTGTTGCAGAACACCGCGCTCCGCCGCTGGCAACCCGTCGGCATGGATCGCGGACCGAACAGCTAAGGCGGCCGGCGCGCAGAGCGCGCAGGAACCGGAACGACCCTTCACCGGCGAACAACGCCGGGAAGGGAAACACATAGGGAGGAACTGATGAGGAACGACATCACACGTCGTGATGCCTTGGCGCTGGGCCTGTCCGCTGCGGCCGTCGCGGCAACCGGGACGTCGGCGAGCGCTCAATCTGCGATCAAGGCGGCGGACGTCCCCGCCCCGAAATTTGCCATTGAGAAGGGCGCAAGCTTGCGCATGCTGCGGCCGGTCCGCTTCGTCCAGGCCGACGAGGACGTGTTCCGCGCCAATGCCGCCAAATTCACCAAGGATACCGGGGTCGAGGTCAAGGTCGACTTCGTCGGCTGGGAGGACATCAACCAGCAGACCGCGGTGACCGCCAATTCCGGCGCCGGCCCCGACATCATCATCGGCTTCTCCGACGCGCCGCACATCTATATCGACAAGCTGATCGAGCTGACCGACGTCGCCGACTACGTCGGCAAGAAATACGGCGGCTGGCTGCCGCTGGCGCAGCGCTACGGCAAGAAGAACAAGAGCAACGCCTGGAT
>JAEWBW010000118.1 GCA_023390955.1 Pseudomonadota bacterium | reverse complement strand
TGCGATCGACAGGTCCGCGAGCGCGAGGCCGTGCCGGGTGAAGGGGAAGCCGGGATCCTCGATCCACGCCTTCTTTCGTTCGAGGCCGAGTGCACGGAGCGTCAGACCAAGGCCGCCGCTGAAGCCGCTGGTGATGACGATCTGCGAGGGTGCGCAGGCGATGCCGCGGGCGATCGCAAGATAGGCCGCGATCTCGCGCCGCAGGTCCGGCTCGCCGCGCGGGTCCGGGTAGATCGCCGGTGCGCTGGTCTCGGCGCGAACCGCCTGCGCGCGCATGCGTGCGAGCAGCTTGGCAGGAAAGCTGTGATGCGCGGGCACGCCCATCTGGAAGATCGCAGGCCCCGCGGTGAGCTCCTGGTACATCTCCATGAACGAGCCGGGATTGGGAGCTTCCTCCCGCCGGGCAGTGCGGGACGGCCGGTCGGCCACAAGCGTGCCGGTGGCGCGCGAGGCGACGATCAGCTGGGCTGACGAGAGCCGCTCATAGGCCGCGCGCACCGTGCCGCGGGCAACGCCGAGCTGGGCTGCGAGGTCTTGCCAGGAGGGCAGGCGCGCGCCCGGCGCCAGCACGCCGTTCTCGATAGCCGCCGTGATGCCTTTGCGGATCTGCTCCGCCAAGGGCGTCTTCGCATGTCGATCGAGCTCCAACCGCAGCGGCTTGGTCATGGCCCCGTGGTACACGATTTTCGTGCGTTCTTGGTACTTTCGTGTGGACCAAGGGGCGTACATTTGTGGGAGGCAAAGGAGCCCTCGCCATGAAAGTCCGATCCATCATTCGAGCCGCCTGCGCCGCCATCGTCATGGGGATCGCAGCGCCTGCCGCCGCGCAGACCGGCCAAACGGTCACGCCGCAGTTCAGGGAGGCGATATCGAACATTCCCGGCAAGTCGATGGTCGCCGTCGTCGTCGACTATGCGCCAGGTGGATCAACGCCGTCGCATGTCCACGCCAAGTCGGCCTTCATTTTCGCCTACGTCGTGTCCGGCGCGATCGAGTCACAGGTCAACGACGGGCCGAAGCGCGTCTATCGCGCCGGCGAAAGCTTTTACGAGACGCCGGGCTCCCACCATTCCGTCAGCCGCAATGCGAGCAACACCGAGCCCGCAAAGCTGCTTGCCGTGTTCGTCGTCGACAGCGACGACAAGGAACTGACCACGCTGGTCAAGTGAAGAGATCATCAAGGAGATGAACATGCGTCTCGACTACAATCAGGTCGCACCGGCCGGCGCGAAAGCGCTGGGGGGCGTCTACGGCTACATCATGCAGAGCGGATTGCCCGCGACGCTGGTCAACCTCGTCTATCTGCGCGTGTCGCAGATCAACAATTGCGCCTATTGCCTCGACATGCATACGCGCGACCTGCTCAAGGCCGGCGTGCCGACCGAAAAGCTCGCGCTCCTGCAGGCATGGGAGGAAGGCGGCGACCTCTTCGACGCGCGCGAACGCGCCGCGCTTGCGTGGGCCGAGACGGTGACACGCGTAGCGGAAACCGGCGTGCCGGAGGCCGCCTATGAAGCCGCCCGCGCGGTCTTCGGGGAGCGCGAGCTCGTCGACCTCACGCTCGCGATCGGCATGATGAATACCTACAATCGCATGGCGATCAGCTTTCGCAACACGCCGCAAGCTGTGGCGCGCAAGGCGGCCTGACTGGCGGCGAGATCGCAGAGACGAGGCCAGGAGCCCGAACATGACGAGCGTGATTTCCGGCGTCAAAATCCCTGATAGCAAGATGGCGCGGGAGGCGGCCGAGCTGGTCCGCAGCTGCGAAAGCGAGATGCTGTTCAACCATTCGGTGCGCGTCTTTGTGTTCGGCGCGATGAGGGGGCTGCGCCAGCAGCTGAAGTTCGATGCCGAGCTGCTCTATGTCGCTGCGCTGTTCCACGACATCGGGCTCGTCGATCACTACCATACGGAGACGAAGCGGTTTGAAGTCGACGGCGCCGATGCCGCCCGCGAATTCCTGCGGGGATACGGCGTCGCGGAGCCGCAGGCTGATCTCGTCTGGGAGGCCATTGCGCTCCACACAACGCCGGGCATTCCACAATTTATGAAGCCGGAGATCGCGCTCACGAATGCCGGTGTTCTGGTCGATGTCGTGGGCGTCGGCTACGACGATTACACGCCGGAGCAGCGCGACCAGGTCATCGCCGCCTTTCCGCGCGGCGACTTCAAGAACGAATTTCTGGAGGTGCAGACCTGCTCGGCGCTGAAAAAGCCGCAGACGACGTTCGGCACGGTCAACTTCGACTACATCCAGGACCGCGATCCGCATTTCCACAAGCCGAACGCCTGCACGCGCATTCGCAACACGCCGTGGACGAGCTGAATTGGTCAGTTGTTTGCACGCGGATGAGAATGCCAAGGCGGGGAGGGCCGGCTTGATCAGCCGCTTACTTTTCTCTCGCCATCGGCTTATTCTTCGAGTTGGAGGGCGACCTGAGAGGCTGACAGCTTGCGCTATCACTTCGAGGAGTTCAGATTCGACACCGACCGGCGTGAACTGTATCGCGGGACCGAGGCTGTCCCCATTGCACCGCAGGTGTTCGACCTGCTCGAATATCTGATCCGCAACAGGGAACGCGTCGTCAGCAAGGACGACCTCGTGACCGCCATCTGGCACGGCCGCGTCGTGTCCGATGCCGCCATCACGACGCGCGTGAATGCCGTCCGCAACGCCATTGGCGATTCCGGCGAAGAACATCGCTTCATCAAGACTTTTCCGCGCAAGGGCTTTCGTTTCGTGGGCGCGGTGGGCGAAGTGGGGGAGCGCGCGGGTGATCCCGTTTGCGAAACGCGAGAACAACAAGCGGTCCCCGCGCTTCCACTTCCCGACAGGCCGTCGGTAGCGGTCCTTCCCTTCACCAATCTGAGCTCCGATCCGGAGCAAGACTATTTTGCCGACGGAATGGCTGAGGACATCATCACGGCGCTGTCCCGATTCAAGGAGCTGTTCGTCATCGCCCGCCACTCGAGTTTCACCTACAAGCGCCGTGCCGTCGATGTGAAGCAGGTCGGACGCGAACTTGGTGTGCGCTATGTGCTGGAAGGCAGCGTTCGCAAGGTTGCGGACCGCGTGCGCATCACCGGACAGCTCGCCGATACCGCCTCCGGAGTCCATCTTTGGTCGGATCGTTTCGACGGTGGGCTCATTGACGTCTTCGACCTGCAGGACCGTGTGACCGAGAGCGTGGTGGGGGCGATCGCGCCGACAGTGGAGAAGGCTGAGATCGAAAGAGCCAAGCGCAAGCCTACCGGCAGCCTCGACGCCTACACCCTTTACTTGCGCGGTTTGGCCAGTTCCTACCAGGACATCAGCCAGCAAGCGAATGACGAGGCGCTGCGCCTTTTCAATCGCGCGACCGAGCTGGATCCTGATTTTGCAGCAGCTTTTGGACGTGCCGCAGCATGTTACGCCTATGGCAGGGGCGTTGGCTGGGCGTCCGGCAGGACGGATGAGGTTGCCGAGGTCAGGAGGCTCACCAGGCGTGCGGTCGAGTTGGGCAAGGATGATGCAATCGCTCTCGCATCGAGCGGCTGGGCGTTGGCGTATATCGTTCGCGATTTCGATCAGGCTGCGGCCCTGGTCGATCGAGCGCTCTTCCTCAACGTCAACCTTGCCGAGGCGTGGCACTCGAGCGGCTGGATAAAGAGCTGGCTCCTCGATCCGGTCCCGGCGATCGAATGTTTTGCACGCGCCATGCGCCTCAATCCGCTCGACCCACGGATCAGGGGGATGCAAACGGGAACGGCCTATGCGCATTTCCTTCTGGGCCGCTACGACGACGCGGCGTCATGGGCTGCGAGAGCTTTGAGTGCAGTTCCCGACTTTCCAGCCGCATTGCGTGTCGCCGCCGCGAGCAACGCCATGGCGGGACGCATCGATGAGGCACACAAGGCCGTCGCTCGGTTGCGGCAAGTCCTGCCAGCCCTGCGTGTTTCCAATTTGAGAAATACGATGCCTTACCGGCGGCTCGAAGACCTCGCCCCTTACGAAAATGCATTGAGGCGAGCCGGACTGCCGGAGTGAGCTTGAGCCCTTCTGGTTTGGCTCGTCGGTCGTGCACGCCGTCCTAGCGGGCTCGCTTCGACCCGCGGCCGCTCGTCGCCTGGAAATACGGGTTCACAAGGCACATCGCGGAGCGGCCGACGGCGAGGACCTTGCATTGCTGCAGCGTGGCGTAGCGGCAATCCATGTAGCCGACCGGGCCGTAGATCTGCATGCAGACGGGAAAGGCGGGGTCATAGGTTTGCGCGTGCGCAGGCGCATCAAGCCCGACCCACGCCATGGCGATGAGAGCGAACCCGGCGCTGCGCATCAGCGTGTTGGGTAGTAGTAGCCGGGCGGCTGCATACGCGCGCGATTTGGCGTGGCCAAGGGATCGGCGCTCTGTCCGCTGAAATAGGGATTGGCGATGCACTGGAGCGGGCGGCCGGAGGCGGTCACCCGGCACTGCTCATAGGTATCGAATCGGCAATTGCTCAGACCCGGCCATTCGTCGCCCTGCAGGCAGAAGGGATGCCGCTCGCCAAAGGCGTGCGCGGGAGCGCTTGCGAGCATCGCGAGCGCGATTGTGGCGACAATGGGGAAGAATGTAGATCGGTGCATGACGAATCTCCGTGTCGCCGAGGTCTGAACACACTTCATCGCCGAGCACTCACGCGTTTGTGTTCACTGAGCGAAATCTAGTCCACATTGGAACTCGTGCAAACACTGTGATTCAAGGCATTTCGCGTATGCCGCCGAATTTCCACGCATGCTGCAAGTCCTTTGAGCTCAACTGTTGCGTTGTGGTTACAGCAATTCAAGCGACGACTGTTATGAGGGTGCATACGGCCTGGGGGCCGAAGAACACTCGAACGGGAATCAAATGAAGAAGAATTTGTTGCTTGTCACCGCCAGCCTCATTGCGCTCAGCGCTGCGGCTCCGGCAGTGGCTGCTGACCTCGCGGCTCGCCCCTACACCAAGGCGCCGGCGATGGTCGCTGCGATCTATGACTGGAGCGGCTTCTACATCGGCGTCAACGGCGGCTGGGGTCAGACCCACGATCGTCGCGTGTTCGATCCGACCGCGACCCTGATCGGTTCCTACGACGCCAACGGCGGCACCGTCGGTGGCCAGATCGGCGATCGCTGGCAGTCCGGCCAGTGGGTGTTCGGCGTCGAAGCTCAGGGCAACTGGGCTGACATCTCGGGCAGCACCGCGAACCTCGTCGTTGCCGGCACCGTTCGCTCCAAGATGGACGCGTTCGGCCTGTTCACCGGCCAGATTGGCTATGCCTGGCAGAACGTGCTGGTCTACGTGAAGGGCGGCGCCGCCGTCACCGATCGCAACTACCAGTTCCTCGACGCGACCGGCGCGCTGGCTTCCTCGACCGGCTACGACACCCGCTTCGGCGGCACCGTCGGTGTTGGCTTCGAGTACGGCTTCGCCCCGAACTGGTCGTTCGGTGTCGAATACAACCACATCTTCGAAGGCCGCAACGGCAAGACCTTCACGACCCCGGCCGGCGTGGCCGTCACCGGCTTCAGCTCGGGCGGCGACACCGACCTGGTCCTCGGTCGCCTGAACTACAAGTTCGGTGGCCCGATCGTCGCCAAGTACTGAGATTGATCGCTCCCCCTGGAGCGGTTGACGAAAGCCCCGGCCTTTGGCCGGGGCTTTTTTCTTGCGTGAAATCAGCGAGTTAACCATTCTTTTCGGAGGTGCCTCCGATCGCTTGACTCCAGGGAACGAAATGAGAACAATGTTCTTCATACGTTCTAGTGATGGAGCAAGGTCATGTTCAGGATTTTCGTTGAAGAAGCCGCCGCACTCGCCTCGATCACCCTGTTCGTCGGGATGGTGGCGATCTGGGCGCAGGTGATTCCCCAGCTCTAGAGCATCGGTTTTGTAAACCGATGGTCGGGAGCCCGGCTGAAGTCAGGTGCCGGCTGGGGAAAAGAGGGACGGCGCGCGGAATGTTCGCCGCCACCGTGGACTCCTTCGGCCCGAGCCACCACCATTGGTGAGCGAGTCGGAGCCGCGAGGCGCATGTGAAGTGCGCCCGGTTCCGCCAAGCGTCCCCATGTTGCGAGAGGCCGACAAGCGACCATGCCGAGCGCCGGATTTGTTCATCTTCACGTTCACTCGGCCTATTCGCTGCTCAAGGGCTCGATCAAGATCGCCAAGCTCGCCGAGCTTGCAAAGAAAGACCACCAGCCCGCGCTGGCGCTGACCGACACCGACAACATGTTCGGTGCGCTGGAGTTCTCCGACAAGATGGCGGGCTCCGGCATCCAGCCGATCGTCGGCTGCGAACTCGCGATTGATTTCGGCGACCAGGATCCCAACGCCCGCAACGCGCTGCTGCCGTCGCGAATCGTGCTGCTCGCGGCGCAGGAGCGCGGCTATCGCAGCCTGATGCGGCTGAACTCACGCGCGTTCCTGGAGACGCCCGATACCCACGCCTCCCACATCAAGTTCGACTGGCTCGAAGGCGAGACCGAGGGCCTGATCGCGCTCACCGGTGGTCCGGATGGTCCGATCTCGCTGGCGCTTGCTGCCGGGCAGACCGACATTGCAGCCTTGCGCTGCGAACGTCTCGCCAGCCTGTTCGGCGATCGCCTCTATGTCGAATTGCAGCGCCACAACATCGACAAGGAACGGCGCGTCGAGAGCGGGCTGATCGACATCGCCTATTCGAAGGGACTGCCGCTGGTTGCGACCAACGAGCCGTATTTCGCATCGAACGACGACTACGAGGCGCATGATGCGCTGCTCTGCATCGCCAGTGGCCGGCTGATCGCCGAAACCGACCGCGTGCAGCTGACGCCAGATCATCGCTTCAAGACCCGCGCCGAAATGGCGGTGCTGTTCGCCGACATTCCGGAGGCGCTCGCCTCCACCGTGGAGATCGCCGAACGCTGCTCGTTCCGCCCGATGACGCGCAAGCCGATCCTGCCGTTCTTCACCGTCGGCGCCGCCGGCAGCTCCGATGCGGCCTCGGTCGAGGCCGCCGAGTTGAAGCGGCAGGCGGAGGAGGGGCTTGCCAACCGCCTGCGCGTGCACGGCCTGTCGCAGGGCACGACGGACGAAGACTACAACAAGCGCCTGGCGTTCGAACTCGACGTCATCATGCGCATGAAGTACGCGGGCTACTTCCTGATCGTGTCCGACTTCATCAAATGGGCAAAGACACAGGGAATTCCGGTTGGGCCGGGCCGCGGCTCCGGCGCAGGCTCGCTGGTCGCGTGGGCGCTGACCATCACGGACCTCGACCCGATCAAGTTCGGCCTGCTGTTCGAGCGCTTCCTCAATCCGGAACGCGTCTCGATGCCGGACTTCGACATCGACTTCTGCCAGGACCGCCGCGGCGAGGTGATCAAATACGTCCAGGATCGCTATGGACGCGACCAGGTCGCGCAGATCATCACCTTCGGTACGCTGCAGGCCCGCGGCGTGCTCCGCGACGTCGGCCGCGTGCTGCAGATGCCGTATGGCCAGGTCGACAAGCTGACCAAGCTTGTGCCGCAAAATCCGGCCGCGCCCGTCACGTTGGCGGCTGCGATCGAGAGCGAGCCGAAGCTGCAGGCATTTCGCGACGAAGATCCGGTGGTGGCGCGCGCCTTCGACATCGCACAACGCCTCGAAGGCCTGACCCGGCACGCTTCGACGCACGCGGCCGGCATCGTGATCGGCGACCGTCCGCTCAGCGAACTGGTGCCGATGTACCGAGATCCGAAGTCGGATATGCCGGTGACCCAGTTCAACATGAAGTGGGTCGAGCCGGCGGGCCTCGTGAAGTTCGACTTCCTCGGCCTGAAGACGCTGACCGTGCTCGACGTCGCGTGCAAGCTGCTCAAGCCGCGCGATATCCACGTCGATCTGGCGACGCTGCCGATCGACGATGCCGAGAGCTACCAGATGCTGGCGCGCGGCGAGGTGGTCGGCGTGTTCCAGGTTGAAAGCCAGGGCATGCGGCGTGCGCTGGTCGACATGCGCCCCGACCGTTTCGAGGACATCATCGCGCTGGTGGCGCTGTATCGCCCCGGCCCGATGGCGAACATCCCGACCTATTGCGCGCGCAAGCACGGCGACGAGGAGCCGGAATATCTGCATCCCGTGCTGGAGCCGATCCTGAAGGAAACCTTCGGCGTCATCATCTACCAGGAACAGGTGATGCAGATCGCGCAGGTGATGTCGGGCTATTCGCTCGGCGACGCCGACCTCTTGCGCCGCGCCATGGGCAAGAAGATCCGCGCCGAGATGGACAAGCAGCGCGACATCTTCGTCGCGGGCGCGGTGAAGAACGGCGTGCCGAAGGGGCAGGCCGAAACCATCTTCGAGCTGCTGGCCAAGTTCGCCGACTACGGCTTCAACAAGAGCCACGCGGCGGCCTATGCGCTGGTGTCCTACCACACCGCCTACATGAAGGCGCATTATCCGGTGGAGTTCATCGCAGCGTCGATGACGCTCGACCTCAACAACACCGACAAGCTCTCCGAATTCCGCTCCGAGGCGCAGCGCCTCGGCATCAAGGTCGAGCCGCCGAACATCAACCGCTCCGGCGCGACCTTCGAGGTCGGCGAGAAGACGATCTATTACGCGCTCGCAGCGCTGAAAGGCGTCGGCATCCAGGCGATCGAGCAGATCATCGAGGAGCGCACCAAGCGGGGCCTGTTCACCTCGCTGGCCGACTTCGCCGCGCGGGTCAATCCGCGCGCGATCAACAAGCGCATCATCGAAAGTCTCGCCGCCGCCGGCGCCTTCGACACGCTGGAGCCGAACCGCGCCCGTGTCTTTGCGGGAGCGGATTCGATCCTGGCCGCCTGCCAGCGCGCGCACCAGGCCGAGACCATCGGCCAGAACGACATGTTCGGCATGTCGGCGGACGCGCCGACCATCATGCTGCCGCAGATCGAGCCGTGGCTGCCGGCCGAAAAGCTCCGCCGCGAATACGACGCCGTCGGCTTCTTCCTGTCGGGACATCCGCTCGACGACTACGCCACCGTGCTGAAGCGGCTGCGGGTGCAGAGCTGGGCGGAATTCTCGCGCGCGGTGAAGACCGGCGCCACCGCGGGCAAGGTCGCGGCCACCGTGGTGTCGCG
>JAEWBW010000110.1 GCA_023390955.1 Pseudomonadota bacterium | reverse complement strand
TGGCGGAGAGGGAGGGATTCGAACCCCCGATAGGCTTGCACCTATGCCGCATTTCGAGTGCGGTGCATTCAACCACTCTGCCACCTCTCCAAGGCGCCAAGTAGGAGCAGGGCCCCTGTGGTTGGGGGCGTTAATAGGCGAGGATGGCAGGCCAGACAAGGCGCGAAAGGCGAAAATCCGCCGCTTCCGTGTCCATACTGTCCCTCCGGCGTCATCACCCCTCAGGAACTGCCATGGATCACCTCGCGATCAAGGCCAACGGCGCCAATTTCCATGTGGCACGCGCCGGCCAGGGAAAACCGCTGCTTTTGCTGCATGGATGGCCGGAATTCTGGCTGACCTGGGAGCCGGTCATGGCACGGCTGGCCGACCGCTTCATGCTGATCGCGCCCGACCTGCGCGGCTTCGGCGACAGCGACAAGCCGGACGGGCCTTTTGGGCCGGACGGGCACATGGCCGACATGCTGGCGCTGATGGACGCCCTCGGCATCGACCGATTCGGCGTGGTCGGCCATGACGTCGGCGGCGCCGTGATGCAGCCGCTCGCCCGACAGGCGCCGGGGCGGCTCTCGGGGCTGTTCTTCTTCGACTTCGTCTATCCCGGGATCGGGCCGCGCATGGCGGCGCCCGACCGGCTCAACCACATCTGGTATCAATCCTTCCACCAGATGGAGATGGCACCCGCACTCGTCGGCGCCAGCCGCGAAAGCTGCAGGCTCTATATCAGCCACTTCCTCAAGGGCTGGTCGCACCGCAAGGACGCGTTCGATGACGTCCTCGATGCCTTCGTCGACAACTTTTTCAAGGACGGCAATCTCGCCGGCGGCTTTGCGCATTATCGTGCGTCGCATGCCGGGCGCGTGGCGATGATGAAGGTCGAAGCGCCAAAGCTGCCGCCGATCGATGTACCGACCTGCGTGCGCTGGGCCGAGCACGATCCGCTTTTCCCCTATGCCTGGACCGACCGCCTCGGCGAGACGTTTCGCAATGTCGATGTCGCGATGTTTGCAGGCGTCGGACACTTCCCGCATCGCGAGGATCCGGAGCGCGCGGCCGCGGAGATCGCGGCGTTCTTCGCACGAATTGGCTGGAGCTGATTTCGGGGTGATTAACCCGGGGTTGGGACCGCCAGACGCGGTAAACACTGGCGGTCCCGTGTCGCCCATCAAAATGCCTGCCGCGAAGGGCGGCTTCACCGGCCGGCGTGAACGACGGAACTGACCCTAGCGAGAGCCGCGCATCCCGCAACGCAATCCCGGCCTTAACCTAACCGGTCAAGGTTACTCCTTGTCGGCCTTCTGGCTCTTTTTCTTGGAATTCTCCGTAGAATCCCGCTCCTTGTCGCGATCCTTGCCGTTCTCCTTGCGGCGGTTGGTGAAACGCGCATTGCCGAGCCCGGTGCCGATCGTGAGCACACCCCAGCGATCGACATCCTGCATGAACGGGATTTCCGACAGGCCCTGCACCACGCCGTCATTGTGCATGAGGATCGCGGTGTCGTGCTCGCCGATCTCTGGGATGCCTTCGATCAGGCTCGCCGGCAGGTTGAACTTGCTGCTCTCCCAATTGCCCGGGAGATTTTGCGCGCCCTTCTCGATCGAGCCGTCCTCGTTGATGACGCCGGGGCAGGCGATGCCGATGAACGGCGCGATCTTGAAGCCTTCCTTCTCGGCTTCGGTGATCAGCCCTTTCAGCATTTTTGTGAGCCGCTTCACCGCGCCTTCGCGGGTCGGCTCGTCGTCCGCATGGCGCCACAACTCGGATTTCCAGACCGAGGCCTTCGACAGATCCTTGGCCTTCTTCCAGCGCGACTCCACCACGCCACAGCGAATGTTGGTGCCGCCAATATCGACCGCGAGAATGGTGTCATGCGCCTCGAAGATCCAGGACGGCGCCAGATGCAAGGCGCCGATCAAAGCGGCCTCATCCGGATGATGACGGATCGGCTGAAGGTCGATCTTGTTGCCCTCGGATTTCAGGATGATGTCGGTGCGCGCGATCGCGAGCTCCCCTAGCCTGGAATCGCGAAAGCCGCCGCCGACCACGATGCGCTCGGTCTTGGCCCAGGCTTTCGTCTTCAGGAAGCGGCGCGTGACATAGGCGAGCTCCTGCGCAAAATCCTCGATCGCGCTGTGCACCACCGCCGAAGCCTCGGTGTCGTCGCCGACCAGCATCTCATCCAGCGTCTTTTTGCTGATGTTCTCCGACGGCTCGTCGCCGAACGGATCCTCTCCGCTCTTGCGCAGCGGCTTGCGCCAGCGGTCGAGGATCTCCCGGAACGCGCCCTTGCTGGCGCGGTCGCCGAGAAAGCCGTCCTCGTCCTTGATCTCGATGTTGAAGCTGTCGACCTCGACCGAAGGCAGCCGGCCGGCACCGTGTTGCGCGATGCCCGTCGTTGCGACCAATTCGTCTGTTGCCATGGGATACCCTGCCCGCGTCTCAATTCGGCGGAACAACGACGCGGGAACCCGATGGTTTCAGCTGCGGCGAATTATCCGGAGCGGCTTCCGGATCGGCCGAATACGGCCAATTCCTGCCAAATCGAGGCATTTTGGCCGGGTTTTCCTTGACTCAAGCCGCTTCGCCGCTATAAGTCCCCCAACCGGCGCGGGTCGTTTCTCGCGCCGCTCGTTTTTGCGTGGATATTCAATGGGATAAATCCCGCCCACGCGAAAGCCTGAAAAACCCATAGCGACTGACAAAAAGCTGGCCCGGACGAATTCGTCCCGAGGCCGGGATTGAACACGAAGGAAAACAACGATGTTCGCAGTCATCAAAACCGGCGGCCGGCAGTACCGCGTCGTTCCGGATGATGTACTTGAAGTAGGCAAGATCGAAGGCGAAGTCGGCACGATCGTGCAGCTGAACGAGGTTCTGGTGGTCGGCGGTGATACGCCGGTGCTGGGCCTGCCGACGGTGAAGGGTGCTTCCGTTGCAGTCGAAGTGCTGCAGCACAAGCGCGGACCGAAGGTCATCGCGTTCAAGAAGCGCCGCCGCAAGAACTCGCGCCGCAAGCGCGGTTATCGCGACGAGATCACCGTGCTGCGCATCAGCGAGATTCTGACCAACGACGCCAAGCCCACCAAGGGCCCGCGTCCGAAGAAGGAAAAGGTCGCCAAGGCGACCGAGGATGCCGCCGCATAAATTGATCACGCCAATTCACGAATTGATGCGTGAGAAAACGTGAAATGATTCCGTCAAGGAATTGATCTAGAAATACGCAGGATTTCGGAGACGAGCCATGGCTCACAAAAAAGCAGGCGGTTCATCGCGCAACGGTCGCGATTCTAAGGGCAAGCGCCTTGGCATCAAGGTGTTCGGCGGGGAACGCGTGATTCCCGGCAACATCATTGCGCGTCAGCGCGGCACCACCTGGCATCCCGGCCTTAATGTCGGCATGGGCACTGACCATACCTTGTTCGCCAAGGTAGAGGGCCAGGTCGCGTTCCAGGCGAAAGCCAACGGCCGCACCTTTATCTCGGTACTTCCGCTCGCAGAGGCGGCTGAATAGACGGTGGATCAAATTTTGGAGTCCGCCGGGTCCTAGACCGAACCGGCGGAGTCCACAGAAGGCTCCAGGGGAGGCGGGAAACCGGCCTCCCCTTTCGTTTGACTTAATGATGTTGACGGAGCCGGACATGTTGCAGGATTTTTCGAGCACCAGTTTGCACGAGGCGAGACCGAGCGTCGTCGCCACCGAGCGATTGACGCTGCGCCGCCCGACGCTTGCCGACGTAAAGGCCATCGCACGGCTCGCCAACGACCGCCGCATCGCCGAGAACACGCGCCGCCTGCCATTTCCCTACTCGCAGGACGACGCCGTCGAGTTCATCCGCGCCACCGCCGAGCTCGGCAGCGAGACCGTATTCCTGATCGAGCACGACAACGCGCCAGTCGGCATGGTCGGGATTGACTGCACCAGCCTCGAGACCGCAGAGCTGGGCTATTGGCTCGGCGTCGAGCATTGGGGCCGCGGCTTCGCCACCGAAGCTGCGCGCGGGGCGATCGATTTCTTCTTCGAGGAGTTCGGCGGCGACCATCTCCATGCCGGTGCGCGCGTCACCAACCCGGCCTCGCGCAACGTGCTGGAGAAGTGCGGATTCCAGTGGAGCGGGGTGCAGCTGCACCGCTTCCACGCGCTGGGATCGTCGACCCCGGTCGACAGCTTCCGCCTCTCGCGCGGCGTCTGGTCCTCGCTGAAGAGCTGGAGCAGCGCGCGAAGGGTGCGGTAGGCCCGCATCTCACGACGATGCCGTCCCGGCCTAGTGCGCAATTGCGCACGGGGGCCGGGACCCATACCCACGACCGCCTATTGCGCGAAGACTCCCACTCCGAGCCTTCGCCAAACTTCTTCCTGGGGGTATGGGTCCCGGATCTGCGCTTCGCTTGTCCGGGACGACGAGGGAGTTTTTTGCCACCCCCGCACCTACACTGGCGGCGTGACCTGCTCATCGGCGCGACCGAGATCACGCTCACGCAGAAAAATGTAGAAGCCGGCGGCGATGATGATACCCGCGCCGACTAGGGTCGCGATCGAGGGCACGTCGCCGAACACGACGAAGCCGAAGATCACCGCCCACACGATCATCGAATATTGATAGGGCACCACGACGCTGGCCGGCGCGAGCTTGAGCGAGCGGTTGACGCACAACAGCGCGGCGACCGAGGTGCATCCGGCAAGGGCGAACAGCGCGGGGCTGCCCGGGGTCGGCGGCACCCAGTTGAACGCCGAGAGCGCGAGGCCTAACAGGAACGTGCCGACGAACTGCGACGACGCCATCACGATATCAGGTGTTTCGCGCAGCGAGCGCGTCACCAGCATCAGCACCGCAAAGGACAGGCTGCCGCCGAGCGCGATCAGCGCCGGCAGGCTCACCGTCTGCGCGGAAGGTCGCAGCGCGATCAGCACGCCGCAGAAGCCGACCAGGATCGCGGTCCAGCGCCGCCAGCCGACCTGCTCGCGCAGCAGCAGCGCCGAGAGCGCGGTCACGAAGATCGGGCCGGCGAGGTAATAGGTGATGACGTCGGCGAGCGGCAGATAGACCGTCGCGAGAAAGAACGCCGCGACCTCCAGCGTCGACAGCGCGACGCGAAACAGCTGCAGCCATGGCCGCTCCAGCCGCGTGAACTCGTGGCGCTGCTTCCAGATCGACGGCGTGAGAATCAGCAGCGCGGCGCAGGCGCGCAGGAACAGCAGCTGCCCGACCGAATAGGTGGCGACCATGAACTTGCCCATGGCGTCACCGAACGAGAACAGGAAGATCGACAGCACCATCAGCGCAATGCCAGCCAGGCGCGCCGAACGATCGTCATAAGCGGAGAGTTTCTTGAAGAGAGGCATTGGCGCCGTTTTAACCGCATGGTTGCGCGGGACAAGCCCGTGACATCGAAATGAGCGGATTGTCGCAGTCGCCGCGCCGCGATACCCATGCCGGGACGCGTCCTACCATGGTGCAAGCATGAGCGAATTCGACCCGGCCCGGCATCGCATGATCCCCGAGCAACACTGGTTTGAGGATTTCGTGCTCGGCGAGCGCTTCGTGCTGCCGAGCCGCACCCAGACCTCGGCGGTGTTCGCGGCTTTCCAGACCGCGAGCGGCGACACCCATCCGGTGCATTACGACGTCGAATATTGCCGCGCCCGCGGCATGCCCGACCTGCTCGCCCATGGCTTTCAGACGCTGATCCACACCGCGCCCGGCGCCGGCCTGTTTCCGTTCATGGTCGAGGAATCGCTGGTCGGCTTCCTCGAGCAATCGAGCCGGTTCCTCAAGCCCGTCTATGCCGACGACACGATCTATCCCGCGCTGGAGGTGACCGAGCTGGTGCCGGGCCGGACCACCGGCGTGGTGATGCTCAAAAGCACCATCTACAACCAGCGCAAGGAGCTGGTGCTGGAGGGCACCCAGAAATTCCTGATCCGCCGCAGGCCGGCAGGTTAAGCACGGGGCCCGAAATCGCCGAAATTCGGCCGATTTATGGGAAAGTTCGGGTTGCCGCAGGTGGCCGGCTGCCCTACCTATGGCCAATGAAATTCCTCGACGAAGCAAAGGTCTATATCCGCTCCGGTGACGGCGGAAACGGCTGCGTGGCGTTCCGCCGCGAGAAGTTCATTGAGTTCGGCGGTCCTTCCGGCGGCAATGGCGGCCGCGGCGGCAATGTCATCCTGGAGGTCGCTGACGGCCTCAACACGCTGATCGACTACCGCTACCAGCAGCATTTCAAGGCGCAGAAGGGCGAGAACGGGTCGGGCTCGGACCGCCACGGCGCCAACGGCAAGAACATCGTGCTGAAGGTGCCGATGGGCACGCAGATCTTCGACGAAGGTCGCGAGACGCTGATCCACGACTTCACCAAGGTCGGTGAAAAATTCGTGCTGGCCGAAGGCGGCAATGGTGGCTTCGGCAACGCGCATTTCAAATCGTCGACCAATCGCGCACCGCGCAATGCCAATCCCGGCCAGACCGGCGAGGAGCGTTGGATCTGGCTGCGGCTGAAGCTGATCGCCGACGCCGGTCTCGTCGGCATGCCCAATGCCGGCAAGTCGACTTTCCTCTCCAAGGTCAGCGCGGCAAAGCCGAAGATCGCCGACTATCCCTTCACCACGCTGCATCCGCAGCTCGGCGTCGTGAACGCCGACGGGCGCGAATTCGTGCTCGCGGACATTCCCGGCCTGATCGAGGGCGCGCATGAAGGCACCGGCCTTGGCGACCGCTTCCTCGGTCATGTCGAGCGCTGCCGCGTGCTGCTGCATCTCATCGACGCCACCTGCGAGCATGCCGGCAAGGCCTACAAGACGGTGCGCGCCGAGCTCGACGCCTATGGCGGGCAATTGACCGACAAGATCGAGATCGTCGCGCTGAACAAGATCGACGCGGTCGAGCCGGACGAGTTGAAGAAGCAGAAGGATCGGCTCAAGCGCGCCGCCAAGAAGACGCCGCTGCTGCTCTCCGGCATCACCGGAGAGGGCGTCAAGGAAGCGCTGCGCGCGCTTGCGGACGTGATCGGCGAAAGCCCCGTCTCCAGCAAGGCCAAGAGCGCCGCCGAAGCCGAGCCCTGGTCGAACTGATCTCTCTCCCCACCGTCGTCCCGGCGAAGGCCGGGACCCATAATCCCAGGGAGAAGTTTGGCGAAGACTGGTCGTTCGGGATTAGCACGCTGCGCAATCGATAGATCACGCGGTATGGGTCCCGGCCCCCGTGCGCAGTTGCGCACTAGGCCGGGACGACACGGAGTATGCGGCCACAGGCACGCGCATGACTGGCAGCTTGTCTTCGCTCGCGCGATAGCGCAGCATCGCCCCATCAAGAAAAATGCAGGGGCGAGGCATGGCGCGCGCGAAGAACGTTCTCTGGATCATGTGCGACCAGCTTCGCTACGACTATCTCGGCTGCACCGGACATCCGGCGCTGAAGACCCCGAACATCGACGCCATGGCAAAGCGCGGCGTGCTGTTCAGCAAGGCCTATGTGCAGTCGCCGATCTGCGGTCCGTCGCGGATGTCGTTCTACACCGGCCGCTACATGCGCTCGCACGGCTCACACTGGAACGGCTGGCCCCTGCGCGTCGGCGAGCCCACGCTCGGCGATCACCTCAAGAAGATCGGCGTGCGCAACGTGCTGGTCGGCAAGACCCACATGGCGCCCGACCTCGAAGGCATGAAGGCGCTCGGCATCCCCCCGGAATCCGTCATCGGTGTGCACGTCGCCGAATGCGGCTTCGAGCCCTATGAGCGCGACGACGGCCTGCACCCGACGGGCCGGCCGCGGCCGAAATACGACGAGTATCTGCGCAAGCAGGGATTTGAAGCGACCAATCCCTGGGAGCACTGGGCCAATTCCGGCGAGGACAGCGACGGCGAGCTGCAGAACGGCTGGCTGCTGGTGCACGCCGACAAGGCTGCGCGCGTGCCGGAGGAGCATTCCGAGACGCCCTACATGACGCGGCGCGCGATGGACTTCATCACCGAGGCGGAGACCGACGGGCGTCCCTGGTGCCTGCATCTGTCCTACATCAAGCCGCACTGGCCCTATATCGCGCCAGAGCCCTATGCGAGCATGTACGACACATCGGA
Organism: Pseudomonadota bacterium; assembly: GCA_023390955.1. Lineage (GTDB taxonomy): Bacteria > Pseudomonadota > Alphaproteobacteria > Rhizobiales > Xanthobacteraceae > Bradyrhizobium. Next base: position 2,521 of record JAEWBW010000110.1, on the reverse strand, counting down.
CATGCTGCCGGTGATCCGTTCCGAGCGCGAGCGGCAAAACCCGCATCCGGTGTTCGGCGCCTATATGGACATGCGCTACTCCCGCAACATGGCGCGCGACGATGCCCGCGAGAAGGTGATCCCGACCTATATGGGCCTGATCACCCAGATCGACGACCAGATGGGCGTGCTGATGAAGTTCCTGGAGGAGCGCGATCTGCTCGACACGACCATGATCGTGTTCACCTCCGATCACGGCGACTATCTCGGCGACCACTGGATGGGCGAGAAGGACCTGTTCCACGAGCAGTCGGCGAAGATCCCGCTGATCATCATCGATCCCTCCGCGGAAGCCGATGCCACGCGCGGCACGCAAAGCGACGCGCTGGTCGAGGCCATCGATCTCGCCCCGACCTTCGTCGACTACTTTGGCGGCAAGGTGCCGGGCCACATCCTCGAAGGGCGCTCGCTGCTGCCGCTGTTGCGCGGACCGACACCGCCGGACTGGCGCAAGGTGGCGTTCTCCGAATACGACTATGCAATGCAGGACGTGCGGTTGAAACTCAATCAGCCGATCGAGCGCTGCCGCCTGTTCATGGTGTTCGATGGCCGCTGGAAATACATCCACGCCTCCGGTTACCGCCCGATGCTGTACGACCTCGAGGCCGATCCGGAAGAATATCTCGACCGCGGCGACGATCCCGAATGCGCCGGGATCATCGCGCGGCTGCAGGCGGAGCTGTTCGACTGGGCGCTGCATCCCAACGACCACATCACCACGCCGCGCGAAAAGATCGCCGCCTATGCCGACAATCAGCTTCAGGTGAAGGCCGGTGTTCTCATCGGCATCTGGGACGAGAAGGAACTCGCGGCGATCAAGGATGGCATCGCGCAGCGCGCGAAGTTGTAAGCGAAAGGCGGGACTCTCTCAGCTCGTCATGCCCGGGCTTGACCCGGGCATCCACGTCTTGCGGCATTCGCGGTTACGCGTGGATGGCCGGGTCAAGCCCGGCCATGACGGCGGAATGCGAAGCGCAAGCAGCGCCTCAATTCTCGATCTTGTATCCCGTCGCCTGCACGATCGGCTGCCACAGGGCGGTGTTCGCGGCGAACTCCTGCGTCAGGCCTTCCGGGTTGCTGCCGACGGCGAACAGGCCGATGGCCGCGAGCTTCTCCTTCACTTCGGACTTGGCGAGCGCGCTTGCGGCGGCCGCGCTGAGCTTTGCCGCAAACTCCGGCGGGCTGCCCGCGGGAAGCCACATGCCGTACCAGGCATCCGCGACGAGATCGATGCCGCACTCCTTCAGGGTCGGCACTTCAGGGGCAAACGGCGAGCGCTGCGCGCCCGATGCCGCGACGATCGTCACGCCCTTGGCGCGATGCTGCGGCAGCGCGTCGGCCAGCGTCACGATCCCGAACTGGATATGACCGCCGATGAGGTCGTTGAGGATCGGCGCGCTACCGCGATAGGGCACGCGGCTCAGGGGAATGCCGAGATCCTTTTCCAGCTTCGATCCCGTGAAATGCGGGATCGTGCCGTTGCTCGGCACGCCGAACGAGGTCTTGTCGGGATGCGCCTTCAGCCAAGCGACCAATCCCTTGAAGTCCTTCGCATCGACCGCCGGTCCTACGACCACGGCAAATTCGTAGCGCGTCAGCAGCGACACCGGCACGAAGTCCTTGGCCGCATCGAAGCTCGGCGTCTTCTCCACCATCGGCAGCAGATACATGGTGGGACCGGTGGTCACGAGCACCATGCTTCCATCGGCGCTCGCGCCCTTCACCGCCTTGATGCCGATCAGCCCGTCACCGCCGGTGCGGTTCTCGACGACGATGGTCCGCTGCAACACCGGCGCCGTCTCCTGCGCGATCAGCCGGCACAGCGTGTCGCCGCCGGCGCCCGCCGCGAACGGAAAGATAATTTTGGTCAGCCCGGCCTGGGCCTGAGCCCCGCCCGCCTGCGCCAGCAGCGGCAATCCCAGACATCCGGCCATGAAGCCGCGGCGATCCATGCGATCCTCCCTGTTCGTTGCCGCCGAATGTGACCGGCACGCTCGCGGCAGACAAGGCCATTAACGCTGTTTGCCCAAGTCCCCGCCAAGTCCCCGCCAAGTCACCACCAAGTCCCCCGAAGTCCCCGCCTTGCGCCGGCCATCGTCCTGCTGCAAAAGCAGCCATCGGCGCCGCCCTTTCGCTCCGCCGTTTCCTGCAGAGCAATTCGTCCCAAGCGCCATGACCCGCCCAGAACTCAGCCAATTCCGCCGCATCGTCGTCAAGGTCGGGTCCGCCCTGCTGGTCGATTCCGACAAGGGCGAGGTGCGCGCGTCCTGGCTGGCCGCACTCGCGGACGACATGGCAAAGCTGCACCGCGAGGGGCGCGACGTCCTGATCGTCTCCTCAGGCTCGATCGCGCTCGGCCGCAGCCGGCTCAAGCTGCCGCGCGGGCCGCTGAAGCTGGAAGAGAGCCAGGCCGCGGCCGCCGTCGGCCAGATCGCGCTGGCGCGGATCTGGTCCGAAGTGCTCGGCGCGCACGGCATCGGCG
>JAEWBW010000059.1 GCA_023390955.1 Pseudomonadota bacterium | reverse complement strand
GTCGTGACCAATGTCGACGCCAATTCGGATGCGGCCGAGAAGCGTCTCTCCGCCGGCGACGTCATCGTCGAGGTCGCGCAGGAAGCCGTGTCCAGCGGCGCCGAGGTGCAGAAGCGCATCGACACCTTGAAGAAGGACGGCAAGAAGTCGGTGCTGCTGCTGGTCTCGAACGGCGAAGGCGAGCTGCGCTTCGTGGCGCTGAGCGTGCAGTAGGAACGGACGATCCGGTAGGGTGGGCAAAGCGAAGCGTGCCCACCGCCTATTTCCGTCGTTGCAGAGAGAGTGGTGGGCACGGCGCGAGAGCGCCTTTGCCCGCGCTACGGCCTATGCGGCCGGTCGCCCTTTTAGCATGCCGGCGATGCCGAGATCTTCGTCGAGTTCGGGCCAGTGAATGCCCATCGGCATCAACTCAAACTGACTGCGGGCAGCCATGCTCGCGTTCATCAGGCGCGGATACCAGGTGAGTGGGGTCGCGATCTTCCGACCGTCGGCCAGCGTCACCACCAGTTCGTCAGCAGTAAAGGCAACCGCGACCGGCCGGATATCGCCGATGTCAATTTCCAAAGTGCTCATACCACTTGCCTTCGATATGCGGTGGCTCGTTCCCTTCGTTTGAATAGAAGAATGCTCGATACGGTCCCCAGCGCAGGACAGTCGGCATCTACCCCTCCACGAACTCGTCCCGCCGATACCCCTGCGCATAGAGCAGCGCGGTGAGATCGCCATGGTCGATCCGCGCTGCGGCTGCCGCCGCCACGGCGGGCTTGGCGTGATAGGCGACACCGAGCCCCGCGGCCTGGATCATCGCGAGGTCGTTGGCGCCGTCGCCGACCACGACCGAGTCGATGTCGTCGAGATCGAACGACTCCATCAAATCCACCAGTGTCGCGAGCTTCGCGGCGCGGCCCAGGATCGGCTCCTTCACCTCGCCGGTGAACTTTCCGTCGCGCACGATCAGCTCGTTGGCGCGGTTCTCCTGGAAGCCGATTTTTGCGGCGATCGCGTTGGTGAACAGCGTGAAGCCGCCGGAGACGAGGCAGGTATAGGCGCCATGCTTGCGCATGGTCGCGACCAGCTCGCGGCCGCCCGGCGTCAGCGTGATGCGTGTCGCCAGCACGTCGTCGACGACATTGGCCGGCAAATCCTTCAACAGTGCGACGCGCTCGCGCAGCGCCGGCTCGAACTCGATCTCGCCGCGCATGGCGCGTTCGGTGATGGCGGCGACATGCGCCTTCACCCCGACGAGATCGGCCAGCTCGTCGATGCACTCCTGACCGATCATGGTGGAATCCATGTCCGCGAGAAAAAGCTTCTTGCGCCGGAAGCCGGCAGGCTGCACCACGATGTCGATGGGGAGGTCGCCGCGCAGCTCGCGCAACCGCTGCTCGATGGCGTGGCGATCGCCTTCGAGGTTATCCTGCCCGCCGAAGGGGATGTCGACCGCGACGCCGTCGAACAGCCAGTGCGCGGGTGCAGCTCGCGGCAGCACGGCGCGCGCGCCGTCGACGATCGTGGAGTCGAGGGCCGGGTTGGCGGGATTGCAGATCAGCGTGGCGACGAGGGACATTTGAGGTTTTCGTGAGCGAGGGACAAGCCAGCGACAGACAGGTCGGCAAGGCGGTGCTTATCGCAGGCCCGACCGCCAGCGGCAAGTCGGCGCTGGCGCTCGAGCTGGCGCAGGCCACAGGCGGCGTCGTCATCAATGCCGATTCCATGCAGGTCTATCGCGATCTCCGCATCATCACGGCGCGTCCGAGCCGGGACGAGGAGGCGCGCGTTCCGCATCGTCTCTACGGTCACGTCGATGCCGGCATCAATTTTTCCGCCGGGGCCTGGGTCGCGGATGCCGCCAGGGCGCTTGCGGAGGCGGAGACGCAAGGCCGCCTGCCGATCTTCATCGGCGGGACCGGGCTCTATTTCAAGGCGCTGACCGCGGGCCTCTCGGCGGTTCCGCCGATTCCACCCGAGGTGCGCGACGGTGTTCGCGCGCGACTCGAGCACGACGGCGTCGAGGCGCTGCATGCGGAACTGGCGCGGCGCGATCCCGTGGCTGCCGGACGGCTGAATGTGCGCGACCGCACCCGCATCGCGCGTGCGCTCGAAGTCGTCGAGGCGACCGGCCGCTCGCTGCTCGACTGGCACCGTGAGGGCCAGCCGCCGTTGCTGCCGAAGGATAGTTTTCGCGCGCTGTTTCTCGCACCTGAACGCGACGAGCTCTACGCCCGTATCGATGCCCGCTTCGATGCGATGCTCGGCGCCGGCGCATTGAACGAGGTCGAGCGCCTGGCGGGCCGCCATCTCGATCCCCTGCTGCCGGCGATGAAAGCGCACGGCGTGCCCGCCCTGATCCGTCATATGCGCGGCGAGATCAGCCTGGACGAAGCCGCCAGCATCGGCCGAGCCGACACCCGCCACTACGCCAAGCGCCAGTTCACCTGGTTCCGGCACCAACTGCCGGACTTCGAGTGGGTGAAGCTGGAGGAGGCGAGGGGGTGGCTGTCGGCCGCGGTCAGCGCCGGGGAATGACGGCCTCGTTACAAAATTCCCTCTCGCCGAATGGCGGGAACGCCGCTACACTCCGCAAATCGCGCGAAAACGGCCACTTTGCCTTGACATCCGGGCTTTGGCCGCTATGGTTCGCGCAACCTTTGGGAAGCCGAGCGCCTGCAATGCGTAATATTATTACCAAACTCCTTATCGCCGTCGTACCCAGGCACACCGCCGGGGGTGGCTAGCTGCCATCCACAAGACAGGCGGTGTGCATGGGCCCTCTTCGGGGCCTTTTTTATTTTCCGAACCCGACACGTACGAAGCCGCTGACAACAGCGCATCCGGAGCAAGACAATGACCGACAAGAGCCACGATCCGAACCAGATGACCGGCGCCGCGATGATCGTTCGCGCGCTCATCGATCATGGCGTGACCGACCTTTTCGGCTATCCCGGCGGCGCGGTGCTTCCGATCTATGACGAGATCTTCCAGCAGAGCGAAGTCCAGCACATCCTGGTCCGGCACGAGCAGGGTGCCGGCCACGCCGCCGAAGGCTATGCACGCTCGACCGGCAAGCCGGGCGTCGTGCTGGTGACCTCCGGTCCCGGCGCCACCAACATGGTGACGCCGCTGACAGACGCTCTGATGGACTCGATCCCGCTGGTCTGCATCACTGGCCAGGTGCCGACGCATCTGATCGGCAATGACGCGTTCCAGGAATGCGACACGGTCGGCATCACGCGGCCCTGCACCAAGCACAACTGGCTGGTCCGCGACGTCAACGATCTCGCGAAAGTCCTGCACGAGGCCTTCTATGTCGCGACCACCGGCCGGCCCGGTCCGGTGCTGGTCGACGTGCCGAAGGACGTGCAGTTCGCGACCGGCACCTATCATCCGCCGCGCAAGTCCGACGTGCACCGTTCCTACGCGCCGCGCGTGAAGGGCGATGCGGCGCAGATCCGCAAGGCGGTGGCGCTGCTGGCGGGTGCCAAGCGTCCGGTGATCTACAGCGGCGGCGGCGTCATCAATTCCGGCCCCGAGGCGACCCGCCTGTTGCGCGAGCTGGTCGAGGTCACCGGTTTCCCGATCACCTCGACGCTGATGGGGCTCGGCGCCTATCCTGCGTCGGGCAAGAACTGGCTCGGCATGCTCGGCATGCACGGCACCTACGAGGCCAACATGACGATGCATGATTGCGACGTCATGCTGTGCGTCGGCGCGCGCTTCGACGACCGCATCACCGGCCGCG
>JAEWBW010000044.1 GCA_023390955.1 Pseudomonadota bacterium | reverse complement strand
CGATCCACATCCTGCCCTATTGGGAGAATGAGCCGGTTCCGGCAGAGCGCGCCGCCGCGCATGTCGCCGAGATCCGTCGCAAGGTGGCGGCGGCCTTTCCGGGCAAGGAAATCCTGATCGGGGAAATCGGCTGGCCGAGCGAAGGGCGAATGCGCGAGGCGGCGCTTCCCTCCCGCGTCAACCAGGCTCGCGTGGTCTCTGAAATCCTCGACATTGCCAAGCGCGAGAAGTTTCGCGTGAACGTGTTCGAAGCGTATGATGAAGGGTGGAAACGTGCAGTCGAAGGCACCGTCGGCGGATCCTGGGGCCTGTTCGATTCCGATCAGCGTGCCCTGAAATATCCGGCCGGCGTCCCCATCAGCAATTTCCCGTCATGGAAGCTGCAGATGGGGTTTGGACTGGCGCTGGCGATCCTGGTGTTCGGCGCAGCGTGGCTCACCTCGCGCCGCAAGCCGGGCGAAGCGGGGCTCGCCGCATGGATTGCGGTGGCGGTATCGGCAAGCACAGCCGGGATCCTGCTGGGCGTGACCGCCCAACGCATGGTCGAGCAAAGTTACGGCGCGGGCCTCTGGGTGCTGTGGGGATCACTGCTGGCGGCGGCAGCGGCTGCGCCGGTGTTTTGCGCGACCGCCCTGATGTCGGGACGTCCCTCGCCCAGCTTCCTTGAATTGCTGGGGCCGGAGGGTTACCGGACGGTGTCCCCGCTGACGAGCTTGCACGCCCTGGTCTGGATCGTCATCGTCGTGATCGGCACGGCAACCGCTATCGGCCTCGTGTTCGACCCGCGCTTCATCGACTTTCCTTTTGCACCGCTCACCATGGCGGTGGTGCCCTTTGCGGCGACGACGCTGCTCAATCCCAGCGGCAAGGACATCCACCCGCTGGCGGAGACGATCTTTGCCGGCGTGTTCGCCGCGGCCGCCATCTATGTCGGCGTCAACGAAGGTCCGGAGAACTGGCAATCGCTGTGGACCTGTGCTGCCTATCTCCTGCTGGCGCTCACCCTGTGGCGCGTGCGTGTCTGAGACGCGCGGCATTTCGCCTTGCTCTCGCTCCGGGGATAGACCACCATCGCGGCTCTCACCGCTCACGACAGAATGAGCGAGCGACCGCAGATGAATGAGCTTCCCGGATTTGATCTCGCCGAACGCGCCCGCGCCATCGCGCCGCTGATTGCGCGCGAGGCCGATGCGATCGAGCGGACACGGCGGCTGACGCCCGCGGTCGTGGATGCACTGATCGAGAACGGGCTCTATCGCGCGCTGCTGCCGAAAAGCCTCGGCGGCGCGGAAGCTCCGATCGAGGCCTTCATGCTGATGATGGAGGAGATCGCCAAGGCGGATGCCTCCACGGCCTGGTGCCTCGGCCAGTGCACGGTCTGCGCGATGATCGCGGCCTCGATCGACCACGACACCGCGCATGAGATCTTCAACACCGCGCCCGGCATCCTCGCCTGGGGTGCGATCGCGCATGAGGCGCGCGCGGTGGACGGCGGCTATCGCGTCACGGCGCGGTGGGATTTTGCTTCGGGCTCGCGGCAGGCGAGCTGGTTGGGCTCGCATGTCCGCATCGTCGGCACGGACGGCGCGCCGCGCAAAAATGCCGACGGTTCACCGGAATTGCGCACCATCCTGTTTCCCGTTGGAAGCGCCGTGCTGCACGACGTCTGGGAGGCGATCGGGCTCGCCGGCACCGGCACCGATTCCTACGAGGTTGCCGATCTCTTCATTCCGGAACGCTTCACGGCGTTTCGTGACGTGCCGTCGGCCTTGCGCGAAAAGGGCCCGCTCTACAGGATCGGCACCGGTCCGGCGTTCAGCCTCGGCTTTGCCGCGGTCTCGCTCGGCGTGGCGCGCGCGACGCTTGACGCCGCAATCGGGCTGGCGCGTGGAAAACATCAGTCGCTCGTGGCCGGCGCGATGCGCGACAACCAGGCAGTCCAGGGCCTGATCGGCCGCACCGAAGCCGATCTGCGCGCCGCGCGGGCCTATCTCTACGCCACGGCCGGTGCGATGTGGCGCGACCTCTGTGCGACCGGCGAGTTCAGCGGCCCGCACCGGACCGCGGTCCGGCTCGCCGCGACGTGGACGATCCATCAGGCGACGAAGGTGGTCGACGCCGCCTATCACATGGCCGGCGCCACCGCGGTGTTCCGCAGCAACCCGTTCGAGCGCCGCTTTCGCGACATGCACGCGATCGCGCAGCAGATCCAGGCGCGCGATACGCATTACGAGGATGTGGGGAAGACGATCCTGGCGGCGGGATAGGTTGCCTATGGAATGTCATAGACCGACTACAACGGTCCTCTCGTCATTGCGAGCGTAGCGAAGCAATCCAGAATCTTTCCGTGGAGAGACTCTGGATTGCTTCGTCGCTGCGCTCCTCGCAATGACGGCGTGGCGGGCTCACGCGACCAGCGCGGTACCCTCATCCTCATCAGCGACGCCATCGGCACCGCGCTGGGCCCTCAACAGGCTGACGATCTCGATGTTCGGACGGGCCTTGCTGAACAGAAAGCCCTGGCCCTCGTGGCAGCCTTCGGTGCGCAGGCAGCTCAGTTCGGATTCGGTCTCGACGCCTTCAGCGGTGATGGTGACGCCGAGGCCCTTGCCGAGGCTGACGATGGAGCGAATGATCGCCTGGGCTTCGCGGTTGTCGCCGAGATCGCGCACGAAGGAGCGGTCGATCTTGATCTTGTCGAACGGGAAGCTGCGCAGATAGCTCAGCGAGGAATAGCCGGTGCCGAAATCGTCGAGCGCGATGCGGACGCCGAGCGCGCGCAGCGCATGCAGCGTCGCCAGCACCTGGTCGCTCTTCTCCAGCAGCAGGGTCTCGGTGATCTCGAGCTCGAGCCGGCGCGGCGAAAGGCCGGTCTGCGTCAAGATCTCCATCACGGTCGCGAGCAGATTGCCTTGACGGAATTGCAGCGGAGACAGGTTGACGGCGACGCGGACATCGTCCGGCCAGGCCGACGCATCGAGGCAGGCGCGGCGCAGCATCAGGATGCCGAGCGGGTTGATCAGCCCGGTGTCCTCGGCGACGGGGATGAAATCGGCCGGCGAGACCATGCCACGCTCGGGATGCGGCCAGCGCACCAGCGCCTCGAAGCCGGTGATGCGGCCGCTCTGGAGATCGATCAGGGGCTGGTAATAGGGCCGCAGCACGTCGTTCTGGATCGCGTCGCGCAGCTCGACCTCGATCTTGCGGCGGCTCTGCGCCCTGGCGTCGAGCTCGGCCTCGAAGTAGGCGAACGTGCCGCGCGAATCCAGCTTGGCGCGCGATAGCGCCATATTGGCGCTCATCAGCAACTTTTCGGAATCGTCGCCATCGGCGGGCGCCATCGCGATGCCGATGGAGGCACCGATCACCACGGAATTTCCGTCGAGGAGGAAAGGATCGGCGATGGCTTCCAGCAGGCGCTTTGCCAGCATCACGGCGTCTTCCGGCCGCGTCAGCCCGCTCTGGACGATGGCAAATTCGTCGGAGTTGAGGCGCGCCAGCGCGTCTTCCTCGCGCAGCGTGGAGCGCAGGCGTTTTGCAACGCCGCGCAGCAGCTTGTCGCCGATGGCATGGCCAAGCGTCTCGTTGACCGCCTTGAAATTGTCGAGCCCGAGCATCAGCACCGCGACCTTCTCGGCGCTGCGGCGGGTGTGGAAGAGCATCTCTTCCATGGTCTGGCGCAACAGATTGCGGTTCGGCAGGCCGGTGAGGCTGTCATGCTGCGCCATGAAGGCGAGCCGGGCTTCGGCGCGCTTGCGCTCGGTGATGTCCATCAGCGCCAGCAGCACCGCCGGCCGGTCTTCATAGGTCAGATGGCGCGAATAGATCGCCAGATCAATCAGCGTGCCGTCGACCTTGACGTGCTTCCAGGTTCGCGCCGCCTGCTCCTCGACCGTCGGATCGGTCTTCCAGGGCGGCTCGCTCTCGAACGCCTGCAGCGCGCGGATGGTCAGCTTGGCGAACTCGGCGCGGCTGTAGCCGTAATGCTCGACCGCGGCGTCGTTGACGCCGAGGATGCGCTCGTCGTCGAGCGCGCAGACGATCATGGGAACGGGATTGTCGTCGAACAGCAGGCGGAAAGAGGCTTCGCGCTGCTTCAACTCGGTGATGTCGACACGCAGGCCGACCACGCCGCCATCGTCGGTGCGGCGCTCCTCGATCAGGATGACGCGGCCGTCGGACAGCGTCTGCTCGTGGCGCTTGCCCGCCTCGTGCAGCTTCTCCAGCCGCGCCGCGATCCATTCGTCCTCGTGGCCGGCGGCCTCGGGATAATCACCGCGGGCGACGCCGACGCGCAGCGTGTCTTCGAGACGCGCGCCTTCCTCGAACAGATCGGCGGTCTTGCTGTAGATCTCGGCGTATTGCTTGTTCCAGAGAATGTAGCGGCCTTCGGGATCGAGCAGCACGATGCCCTGCGGCAGCATGTCGATGGCCTGGCGAAGGCGTTCGTGAGTCTTGCGTGCTTCGGCAACCGCAGCTTCGGCTTCCGCGCGGCTCTGCGCCAGCGCATCGGTTGGCGCTGGTACGCTTCGACGCGCGGTCGCGCCGAGCCCCGGCCTGCGTGCGTGTCCGGACGCCCAGGTCAGTGTCGCGCGTTTGCGCGTTTTTGTTTTTCTTGGTCCGAAACTCAACTCAACACGTCCCAACTCGCATCCCAGCGATACCAGTTGTCGGGCAAGTGTCTGAAAAAACAGTAATCCTGCCGGTTTCGACGACCCGGCCGAACACGGGCTCCGACCGCTTCATGCACCATCGGTTAAGCCTGTTTGGCAGGCGTTTTACGGGCTCTGGCGCGGCAGACGGATGCGATGGTCGCTTCCGGCGGACGGGACCGCGGGAAAACCTGCATCTGCCGCGGATTCATTCCGACGGAGCGCTACCTGCATACAGGCGGCGTGCCTGGCGGTCCCGACCGCTCGAATTTTGGTCAATGCGGCGCAGGGTTATCGGGCCGTTAAGAACGGGCGGAGGCTTACGACTTTGGGAGGGCCTTTGCGTGCGAACGCCCGATTGATGCTCTCACGGGTTCGCAACCGGCCGGCGCGCAACGAGAGCAGTGTTCACGCATTGCATCACGGTCTCCCGCTTCTGGTTGCGAAGGTGCATCTGGTTGCGGACAATTCCCCTGTCCGAATGCGATTTCGACTCGCGCCTTTCCAGAACAACCACTTCGAGATCGAGCGCGTCTCCCGGGCGCACGGGCGTGGGCAACCGCAGCTCATCCCAGCCGAGGCCGGCAAGTACGCGGAGCGTCGGTTTGGTCTTGCTCAAAAGGGAGATCGTGATGGCGAAGGTATGCGCCCCTGATGCGGTCAGACC
>JAEWBW010000684.1 GCA_023390955.1 Pseudomonadota bacterium | reverse complement strand
ATGGCGTTGATGCTGCTGCCACCGCCGAGCGCCTTGCCCATCGGCATCGCAATGGAGCGGCCGTTCAGGGCGGGGCTGGGCTCGGTCATGTAGCCCCAGTCACGCTCGCTTCCGACATTCATGTACCATTGCAGCGGAGCCAGGATGCTGGGACTGTCATCCGTGCCACCCGCTTCGAGCAGCAAGATCTGCTTGCCGGTGTCCTGCGCCAGACGGCGCGCCACGACGCTGCCGCTCGAGCCGGCGCCGCAGACGATGTAATCGTAGGCGCCCTTGAGGTTTTCGGCGAGTTTGCGCTGGTTCTGCTGGACGGCGGCGGCATCCTGCGCGACTGCATCGGCGGCGATCGCACTGATGCCCGAGGCGATTGCAAGCTGCACAAATCTGCGGCGATCGATCTGCCCCCGCCATAGCGCGGTTTCCAAGCGGTCGATGATCCGGCCGTTCTCGTCGTTCTCTGGTACGAGCATGCGTCCCCCTTTGCGCAGGACGCCCCATCGGGCATCGGCTGCGCGCTAACGTTTTAAGCTTCAAATATCTGAATTCAGAGCGGATGAAGCTTATGGAGACGGATGTCCGCGTCTATCCGCTTTGCGCAGGACTATCCGGAATGCGCAAGAATCTGGCCGCTGGCTGCTCGACAATCCATTCCGAGGTGCTAGCCTGTCAGCGGAACCCGCCGAGTGCGTTTGTTGCGAGACAACGAAAGATGCGTACGCGGAACGTCGATGAAGCGATCGAGGCCGTCAGCAAAGTCTACTGCCCACACTCGATCAGTGTGACCGGCCGTGCGGCCGGGATCGATTCCGTGCTGGAAATCATCCAGCCGGGTCCCCAGCCGCTCGTCTATCTCTCCTACGCCGCGCCGGTGACCATCGATGCCGGCCACTTCTCCGATCTCTTTCTGGCGATCCGGTCTACCGGAGGCTGCGGATCGGCGCAGCAGGACGGTCAATCGGCCACATGGCGGGCTGGCCAAACGCTGCTGTTTTGCGCGGAGAAGGACACCCGTATCCACTTCGACCGGGACTTCACGCAGACATCGATACGCCTCGACACGAACCTGCTGGAGAACGTCTGCTCGCGCTGGCTTGGACGCCCGCTCGATGCTCCGGTGCGGTTCGACTTCCGTCCATTCACTGAGGATCTCGAGGCAAGCTGGAGCCATATCCTGGCGATGGTCGGCACCGGGGCGCCGCCGGATCATCACGAGCTTCGCCCGCGCCGGTTGCTGGACGAGTATATGCTCGCCTTTCTGCTGCATCACCAGCGAAGCAATTACAGCGATGAATTGCAGCGCGAGATTCGGGATCCAACACCTCGCATCCTGCGAAAGGCCGAACAGTTCATCCACGAAAGCGCGGAGGCGCCGATCACGGTGTCGGATATCGCGGCGGAAATCGGCGTCAGCGTCCGGGCGCTGCAGGCGGCGTTCCGCACCTGGAGATCGACAACGCCCTCGATGTTCCTGAGGGAGACGCGACTGAAGCGCGTCCGGGACCAATTGACTGCGGCAGGCACCTCAACGTCGGTGACAGAGCTTGCGCTCAACGCCGGTTTCACCCACCTCGGACGTTTCAGCGAAATCTACCGCAAGACATACGGCGAATCGCCGAACGAGACGCTGGCACGTTCGCGAAAATCATCCCTTCGCATGAAAAGCCCGCGCAAGCCTCTCGCCTAGCTTGCCCGCCAATCCCGCGGCCGACAGCCAAAGCGCTGCTTGAAGCGCCGGGTGAAGTGAGAGAGATCCGAAAAGCCCCAGTCGAATGCGATGGCGCCGATCGCGCGGTTTGCCATCGCGGGATTTTGGAGGTCCCTGGCCGCGCCATCCAAGCGACGCTCGATGACGTAGTCGGTAAAGCTGCAACCCGATCGCGCCAGCAGCTTGTGCACGTAGCGCTCGCTGATGCCGACGGCGTCGGCGATGTCGGCGACCGCGAGGCCCGGCTCGCGGAGCCGCCGGTCGATGGCACGCTTCAACGCCAGCGCGGTCGCGTCGGCGAGATTTTCCGTTTCCGCAGCACCTGCCCGGCCGCGACGCGACAGGCTCACCGCGACGAGCTCGATCAGCGCCCGGAACAGCCGAACGCCTTCCTCCTCGGTCATGCGCAGCGCGCCATCGCTCAGCGTGCGCGCGGTCTCGACGATGAGATGGCCGACAAAGGGATCGTCGGAGACGCGCGCCGCGGTCACGTCGAAGCCGGCGGGCAGCCGCTCGCGCAGGGCTTCAGCCGGCACCCAGAATGACGAGACCTGCAGCCGCGGCCCGCGGTCGTGCAGCAGCGTGAACTGCCGGTCGCTATCGAAGATGCCGACCTGCCCGGAGGTCAGGCTGACCTCGCGGTCGTCCTGCTGGATGCGACAGCGGCCGGCGAGCTTCAGGTTCAGGTAAAAGCAGCTGCGATCGGACGCGGCGATGTCGGCAGCGGAACGGCGCACCACGTGCTCCGGAAAGCTGACGCGGTTGACGGCGCCGTCGCCGAGCCGGACGTTTTCGACGCTGGCTGGAAAGCCCGCGGCCGCCGCCGGCTCCGGCGTCAGGTTCATGAAAGCCTGGCAGATCGCCTCGCGGTAATAAGCGAACTGCTCATTTGGCCGGATATCGTGCGTATTCCAGGCCGACTGGCGTGACGGGGCGGCGCGCTCGATCTGCTGCATCGGTTCACTCCGAGACCAATCCGGTTCACTTCCAGCCAAGCGGCAAATCCGTTGCCGGTCCACATTTGCCGCGCGGCAGCCCTGTGCCGGCCAAAGGCGTCCAGCGCCGATCTAACCATACCCTCGGGAGGAGCCACAACATGTCGACCTACGTTCTCGTCCACGGCGCCTGGCACACCGGTGCCGAGCTCGAAGCCACAGCCGCCCCGATCCGCGCCGCCGGCCACCAGGTCTACACCCCCACCATCAAGGGCAATCGCCCGGGCGATGCCAAGACCACGGGGCTGAAGGAAGCGATCCAGTCGATCGCCGACTATCTCGCCGAAAACAATCTGAAGGACGTGATCCTGCTCGGCCATTCCTATGGCGGGATGGTCATCACCGGCGTTGCCGACCTCGCCACCGAGCGTATCCGCCGCCTAGTCTACTGGAACGCGTTCGTGCCGAACAACGGCGAATGCCTCAACGACATGGTGCCGACGCCCTATGTCGGGCTGTTCGACGCCATCGCCGCCGAGCGCGGCGACGGCTCGGTGGT
>JAEWBW010000597.1 GCA_023390955.1 Pseudomonadota bacterium | reverse complement strand
CGAAGTGTTCAATCATCAGGACCGTAAAGTGCTCAAGCTGCTCGAATGACATCCGCGTGAGCACGACGTGAGCACGCGCCGGTCAAGCCGAGTTTGGCAAAAGTGTCGGTGAGCTCCTGTGCGTGCCCCGTCTTACTAAAGTTCCTGGGGCTCGGCGATCGACCGTACCTCGCAGATATCGGGCACGATGAAGGCGACCACGCCCAAGGTTCGCACGGCACCGAAACCGTTTTTGGCGCGGAAGGTCATTCGCACGTCGTTGTTTTCGGAGTCGGGTAGGATCACGGCGGTCTCGACGTGCTCGAATGAGGCGGGGTCGTGAAGCGCGTCCTTGACCGCGTCCTCGAGCGCCGGGAGCCTCCCCCGCCAGTTGAAGCACCTTTCGACCTGAGCCGAGTATTCGGCGACCGACGTCTGCAGGTCCGACCGCTTGCGCTCTATCTGTTGCTGCTTGTCCCGGGCGGCGGCCTGCTGCGCCTCGTACGCCGCGTGTTCCGCCGCGCTGCGCTCCATCTCCGCGTACTCGCGGGCCCCTGCCGGGGTCTTTCTCCACGCGTTAGCCATCAGTTCGGTAGTAACGATTACCTGCGCGAAATATCCGGCGATTCCGAGGTAAGCGGCGAGCCGCAGGATCACTGGGAGCCGCCGGAACACGGCGGGCCAGTGGAGCAGGATAACGAACAGGCCGACGCCGACCGTGGCCCAGAATAAGGCAACGGGTGCCGTCGGCGCGGCGAGCCTTCGCAGGGAAGCAATGATCGTGGCACCGGTGATCAGCGCCAGCAGGCCGACGACCACGTACTGCCAACCGGCCTCCACGCGAGAGGCGAACGTGCTTCCTTGTGTACCCGGCATTTTGCCCCCGCTTCGCCAGTACCGGGAGGATAGGCAGTTTGTCGCGCGGCGCAATGCGGTCTCTTCGGGGGCCGCCGCGACGCAGGTCGGCTTCAATCGCCATCTACGCGGCCAGGCTTTGTCGCCTCTTGGGTCGAGGACGGAAGTTGCTAAGGCTCGGCTTGGCGAGATCTTCCGTCAGTAAAAAGTGCTGAACTTCAAGTCTCTTCCCAAACCTTGTTAAGAACGGCCGCCGCGAGGGCCGCTTTGTCTTGCGGCAGAAATCGACCGTAATGCTTAGCCACGACGTCAGGCGTATCCTGTATCGCGTATCCCGCCTGTTCGTAGGAGCCGGTGACCTTAAGCACGTGGGTGGCAATCACATCTCGAACGCTGTGCGGACCGTGCGGCAGCAGCCCTTCAATGGCGCCACGACCAGTGTAGGGATTGTATATTCCATATCGCTCAATCGCCAGTCGCCACGCCTC
The DNA here is from genome assembly GCA_023390955.1 of Pseudomonadota bacterium. Classification (GTDB taxonomy): domain Bacteria; phylum Pseudomonadota; class Alphaproteobacteria; order Rhizobiales; family Xanthobacteraceae; genus Bradyrhizobium. The sequence goes on along the minus strand of JAEWBW010000597.1, from coordinate 4,618 downwards.
GTAGAAGGTGTTTTTGTCATAAGCGGCGTCCCGGCTGGAGGACTTTACCGTTTTTATGAAGAACGTTCCCGGATCCGAAGCGGAATTCAGCAGAATCGGCCGGCAGAATCGGAGATAATGGCGAAGACTGTCGTACAGGCCGTCCAGATCAGGAAGGCGGAGTTTGAACGGACGGCCGGCGAAAAACGAAGAATGCGCATTCTTGAACGCCGCACTCGGTATCAATACTTCCCAGCTCTTGGTCCTTCGGCCCCAAACGATCTCGCCCTGGCCAAGAGCTGCCAACTGGGTTTCGCTTCGCGGCTGTTGGCCCCCAACACAAACGAGCAACTCCCGCAGATTTCGTTGCCGGACGCCCAAGTGCAATCCAAGTCGCAGCATTAGAAGGGCGCGCGTTGCCTCGGCGTTTTCCTTCGGAAAGCGGCAGGGGTCGGGCATGCAGCGCGCGATCTCGCGTGTAATCTTACGATACTCGGCCACGGGCTGAGCGGCCTCCAGTACCGGCAGGATAGGTTCGAATGGGTCACGATGGACGCGAACAAGCCGCTGAACCTCCTTTGCCCGCATGTTCGCGTGGCGGAGCAACGCGTCGCAGGCAGCGCCCCAATCTGCCTGAGCCTGACGCACGTCGCTATGGGAGACGATAGGCGGTGCCGAACGGAGGACCTCGGCTAGGTAAGGTGACTGCCGGAGCCACCCCGTATCCTTTCTCGTGAACGCCGCGCCCAGGCGAAGCATGTCGACTTCCCAACTTGTGTAGAAGCCGCGCTTTCGACGTCGCCATTCAAGATACCAGTCCCAAATCGCAGGGAAGACAAGGAGGCCAAACGTTAGTGCCGCTGGTTCAAGCCCGAGGCCCTCGCAGGGTCCTTCCGGCAAGCTGGCAAACGCGCCGAACATCAAACTGAAGTGCTCGACACGTTGTTTTGCTGTCTCAGGACACCAGACCCCATTGCGGCGAAAACCGGCCGGCGTGAGTGCGGACGTCTTGAAAAGAACCAGCTGACGCAACTCCTCCGAAAGGCGAGGCGGTGCCTCCCGGGCTCCGCATTGATCGTTCTTCCGACCTGTTAATTCGGTGAAGCGAAGCCCGTATCGAGTTCTCAGCGAGACGGATTGAAAACGGCGATAAGGGGTCGTCCCGGAAAGCACATTTCGTCGAACCCAATCGAGGATTTCATGGCGCTCACTTTCGGTTCGCAGTTCGAAGTCCGCAGGGCAGTGCCAGGCAACGCGTCGACGCTCCGTGGCGCTGAGTCCATCCAGCGACAGACCTGTCACAGCCTTTTTGTTAGGGGCCAGGAGATCGGTGAAATAGCCCGAACGAAGCTGGTATCGATGCTCGATCCGGCGCAGGATCATTAGGCTTTGAACGCTTCTCGGATCTCGGCGTCTAGATAACCAAGATCTCAGCGTCGACCGATCGAAATTCTCCCGACGTCCAATGATGGACTTCCATAACCTCCAAGGGGAGTCGCCATGACGACGCATCTGCATGTTCAGGGCCTGTGCGAAGTCGGTTGGTTCGACCGGCACGTCGAACAGCGCCTGGGGATGCTCGATGATCGGCTTTGGTTTGGGACCGGGGCAACCGGCCCTTTGAGGTCTGTCTCGCTGCATGCGCGAAGATTCAGCAGCGCACTGTTGTTGAGCTAGGCCATCTTTATCTCAGATTCGGGTCCCCCAAGTCCAGAAAATAGGCTTCGATGGCGCCTCTGAGCTTGACCGTCACAGGTCGACCTCTTCGATCAACGGTCTTCCCGACCGGGACCCGCACCCAGGCGCCAGAGATGCAATATTCCTGTACGTCGTCCCGTTCCCTGAGCCTGAAACGAACGCCAACTCCTCGCGCCAGTGCGTCGCCGTCGTAAAATTCGCTTGCCGGGTCCGCACTCAGCCGGTCGGGAGGCGTATTCGCTTGTTGAAGCCGCTGCCGGCGCACTGGATGTGCAAGAAACGCTTCCTTGCTCGTGTCTGCCTTTGCAACGTTACATGCTGCACACGCCGCGACGGTGTTGTCCTCGGTGTCAGTCCCGCCGCGCGCTCGTGCCACAACGTGGTCGATTGTCGCCCTGTTATCATGCCAGCCTGCCCTCAAGTCAGTGCGGATCGACACGTTGCAGTACGCGCATCTTCCGTTCTGCGTGACCATGTGTCGCTCGAGCCAGGCGCGTCGGATCCTGTGTTCGGGCGTCGTGTGCAACTGCCACGCAGCCTCGATGTCCTCTCGCCGCCGGACCTCCGCCTCGTCTTCCTTGGCCCGCTTGATCAACTTGGACATCTGGCCAGACTAATCAACTGCTCGACGGTCTCAAGGTTGAGCCACGAACTCGTACGGCGGGTCAGTTCGGCTTGACGCTGGGTTCGGCTGGTCTGAGAGTGCGCGTGCCGGGGCTTGGGAATGACACTGGGGGGCTTGTTGCAGGGTAGATTCGTAGATGACGCGCCAATGAGATCGTTTCGTGTTGTTGCTTCGACAGCCCTAGTCGCGCGATTTTGCCATCGTGCCGGACTCCGTTTTACCGCCCCGTATTACCCATGCCCTCGATAGACACCGGCGAGATAGCCTCAGCGCTGGCCAGTGCGGTTGATGCACTCGATCTCGACCGCTTCTCGAGGCTTCTTGCGACTGTTCCCGTCAATCGGATCGCGTCTCTTGGCAAAGAGGGACAGTTTCATGAGGCTCTCCGCTCGTTGGCTCGATTGGCTACACAGGGATCCGAGCCGATCGACCGGCTCAACGCGCTTGCCCTCTTGGGCAAGGCCGAGAGCACCGTTCAGCGGCGGGAGAAGGCGGTCGAAAACGCGGTGCGCGCCGCACTCCGAAAAGAACCGCCACGGCTCGTTCTGAACGGTGCATCCGCGCTAGATTTCAATGCTCGGCGATACATCGCAGAGATGCTCGATCGCGCCGAGGGTGACTGGGTCGCCGCGTATGCGGCTCAGGCCCTGCTGGACGAAGACAGGAGCGATCACGCTCGGCTCAGCTTCGCCCAGGTCGTATGCGATCGCGCCGACACGCTGGAAGCCGCCTTCGAACTGATCACCGCCATCGCGCCGAAATCCCTGCATGCCGCGCCGGGAAAGAAGGACTCGGCGCTCGCTCGGGCTCGGCGCATTGCGCGGCTCCTTCCCGCGATTTCGGAAGCCGTCAGGCAGGCCACGACCGAGACCGGAGACGAGCTGGATGCGCGCATTCAGCCATTGTTTCAGGCGTTGGTGTTCCGGTTCGATCGACCGACAATCGGATTGGAGGGAGAGCAAGCAGGTGGTGCTGCGGTTGCCGCGTCATTGACCTTCCTCGCAACCCTAGTGCGAACGCGGTTCTCGATATCAGGCAGCGCCGAGACATACTCGCCCGTGTCCAGCCTGCGACGCTGGTGGAAGGGAAGCACGTGGCCTGAGGAGGCTGCCGAAGCGGTCGGACGACTAGAGCGCAGCGTTATTGAGGCCATTACCCTCCAGGCACGCATCGGGCGACCACCACGCGAACTTCTGAGCGTCTGGCTTACCCTTTCTGGAGATCGGCGGTCCGTTGAATCACGGCTGAAAAAGATCGCGGAAGTTCCCGGGCTGGATGAGGACGTCCGGGCGTGGCTGCTTGCGGGTGGGAGTTCGCCGGCTCCGAGATTCACCAGCGATCATGCAATCGAATCAGGGCTCCGAGACGCCGACCAGCTGATAGCAGCTGCCGCCATTCGAGCGGAGCGCAGCCGCCGCCGGCTGGAGCAGGTCAATGCCGAGACGCTCCCGGCCGTCCGAAGCCGTCCAGATCTGGTCGGCGAAGCCGTCAAGCTGACGCAGTTCGTCAATGACGTGCGAGCCCTACTCGACGATCTCGCATCCGTTTTCCGTCGACGGTCACTGGATCTCTTCGGGGTTGCTGGAGAACTTGTCCCATCCGACCCGTCCCGGCATGAAACGCGGGACGGCCGCCTTATCGACACGGCCACCGTAAAAGTTCAAACTCCCGGAGTCGTGCGTCGACTTGCGACCGGTAACGAAGCAGTCGTCACGAAGGCCATTGTAGAAATGGTGGAGAAATGACGACGATGACAGCAGAGCAATTGATCGTTCGGTCTCTCTTGCAGCGTATTGTGCCAGGCGAACACGGCCTGTTTGTCCTGTCCGGACCGATTACCCCGTGCGAATTGGATGCACTTCGTCAGCTGGTTGGCCAATCGGAAATCCGGGACTCGGACGCGGGGAGTCACTCCAGCAGTCCCGTTGCCGTAATCCTGGACCGTACGCTTCTCGAGAAGGAGCCGACAGCGGAAGGACTTGTCTGCTTCGACTTTGGAACGGCCGCTTCTAAGGTAGCCATCGATCTCGACGAGGGGCCCACTCCTTTGGCAATTGGCGCGAGGGCGGGAGATCCTGCGTCAAACGCGATCTTCCTCAGTCCTTCGACACTCGCGCTGCATGAGGGTCGACTCATCTTTGGCTGGAGAGCGGAACAGGCCGCCGAAACCGACCCGTCCGTTCCACTGGTCCGTTCATTGAAGAGCACGCTGTGGGGCAGCCCCGACAGGATCAATGAACTCGCCTTGAGCGCTTTCGGTCATGGCTTCACCAATCGCGACCTGCTCATCCTCTATCTTTCCTATCTCTCCAGACT
>JAEWBW010000450.1 GCA_023390955.1 Pseudomonadota bacterium | reverse complement strand
GGGCGGCGCAATGCGCGGCGCGAACCGCCGCCATTCCGGCCGCGCGGCTGGTAATCCCGCAGGCCCCCATTACACTCCGCGCCGCCCCCGTTCCCGCATCCCGGATATCCCGCATGAGCGCCCTGTTTTCCCCGATCAAGCTGCGCGGCCTGACGCTGAAGAACCGCATCATGGTGTCGCCGATGTGCCAGTATTCGGCCGATGACGGCGTCGCCAGCGACTGGCATTTCACCCACATCAACTCGCTGGCGCTGTCGGGCGCGGCGCTGGTCTGCCTGGAGGCGACCCATATCGAGGCGATCGGGCGCATCACGCCGGGCTGCCTCGGGCTCTACAGCGATTCCTGCGAGGCCGCGCTGAAGCCGATCCTCGCTTCGGTGCGCAAACATTCCACGTCAGCGGTCGCGGTGCAGCTCGCGCATGCCGGCCGGAAGGCTTCCAGCGCGCGTCCCTGGGATGGCGGCCAGCTGATCCCGATCGACAAGGGCGGCTGGCAGACGGTGGCGCCGTCGGCGCTGCCGCACAAGGAGGGCGAGGCGGCGCCGCTCGCGCTCGATGCTGGTGGCCTCAAGCGCATCCGCGACGCCTTCGTCGATTGCGCAAAACGCTGCGAACGTCTCGGCATCGATGCGATCGAGCTGCACGGCGCGCACGGCTATCTCATGCATCAATTCCTGTCGCCGATCTCCAATCGGCGTACCGACGAATATGGCGGCAGCTTGCAGAACCGCATGCGCTTCCCGCTGGAAGTGTTCGACGCGGTCCGCGCCGTCTTCCCGCACCACAAGCCGATCGGCATGCGGGTGTCGTCGACCGATTGGGTCGAGGGTGGCTGGGACCTCGCACAGACGATCGAATTCGCAAAGCAGCTGAAGGCGCGCGGCTGCGACTGGATCGATGCGTCCTCCGGCGGCGTCTCGCCGCTGCAGAAGATCGCGCTCGGACCCGGCTACCAGGTGCAGTTCGCGGACGCGATCAAGCGCGAGGTCGGCATCACCACCATGGCGGTGGGCCTGATCACCGAAGCGAAACAGGCCGAGGAGATCGTCGCGTCAGGGAAGGCCGACATGGTCGCGCTCGCGCGCGGCATCCTCTACGACCCCCGCTGGGGCTGGCACGCCGCCGCCGAGCTCGGCGGCACCGTCGACGCGCCCCCGCAATACTGGCGCTCGCAGCCGTCCACGCAGAAGGAACTCTTCGGCAAGACGACGTTCGGCGCGCGGTAGTTTTTCTTCACTTCTCCCCGCTTGCGGGGAGAGGTCGCATCCCATCGGAGATGGGATGCGGGTGAGGGGGACTCTCCGCGAGTCGATCTGCCACCGTCCATGCGGAGAGCCCCCTCACCCCAACCCTCTCCCCGCAGGCGGGGGGAGGGAGAGGAATACCGCATCACTCCTCCGTGACTCCGCCAAACCTTCCGCCCGCTGTCGAATTGGCCTAGCCTTGTGCAACCCTTGCCGTCTCCAACGTCGGAAGGCAGCGCCATGCGTTTTCGTGTCCGGAAAACCGCCCATGTGCTGGAGCGCGTGGGCCTTGCGATGGCCGGGGCGGCCTGCGGCATGTTCGTCGGCGCCTATGTCGGAACCTCGATTCCCGGCCTGACCACGCAGGCCTTCCTGCTGCTGATGATGCTGCTCGGGGTCGCCGGCTTCTATCTCGGCATCGACGCGCCGCAGCTGCACTTCTCCACCGACGAGGGCGCGGTCGACGCCGCGGAATTCCTCAGCGCGGTCGGCACGTTCCTGGCGACGCTCACCGCCTTCATCTCGGTCGCCATCATCATGCTGCGCCTCGAGCCGCATGTCGCCTGGAGCGTTGCCGTCCTCCTCGGCTGGACCGCCGGCGTCGCCATGCAGATCGTCGCGGGCGCGAAGGCAAGGGTGCGGAAGAAGTAACGGATGCGGAGGTGGGCGTTGGTGAACGCGATCGTGCCGCGATCATAGTGCACCCTCCCCCGCAAGGGGGGAGGGAACAGAGCGGAGCGTGAAATTAAAACACCACCCCGATCTTGGTCCCGCGCTTCCACGCCACGCGGCAGCGCTTGCGCGTGTTGACATGCAGCAGCTCGAACCGGTCGGGGATTTTGACCTGGCCGCCGAGATCGACGCAGGCGCCGCCCGGCGAATAGTCGACCAGCGTGCAGGTGATCACCGGCGCCTTCGGGTCCGTGATGATCTTGGCCTGCCGCGACACCAGACCGGCCGGCTTGACGCGGGCAAATCGTCGCTGATGCATTTCGCTTGTCCTCCTCCGCGGAATGCGCGTCGGGACAATGTGGAACAAAGGTCATTCCAGCGACACTAAGCCTGGGATGCGCATTTTAATGAATTCTCGAGCGCGGGTAAGATTTGGCTAACCATGCGCGGGGCGACAGCCACCATCGTCGTCCTGGCGAAAGCCAGGACCCATACCGCGAGGTCCGTCGGCTCGCGGACGGTGGCAGTCCCGAGCGCAAGCAAAATCACGGCCAGTCTTCGCCAAACTGTGTTCGGTGGCTATGGGTCCTGGCTTTCGCCAGGACGACGGCAGAATGTTTGGCGCGCCCCTGTCTCCGCGCCGTCATTGCGAGGAGCGACTTGTCCGCCGTAGCTCGAAGAGCGAAGGCGGAAGCGACGAAGGACTGTCTCCCCGGACAGACTCTGGATTGCTTCGCTGCGCTCGCAATGACGAGGCGAGGGCGGTGTGTCCCTCGCCACGCCCTCATACTGTCCCGCTCTAGCGCACCTTCTCCAGCGTAATAAAACTCCGGTTCGCCGCCTCGTACTGGAAGGCATAGACATTCGCCTCCCGGCAGGTGTCGCCGACGGCGGCGCGGCGGTCGAGCTCGGCGGCTTGCGAGAACCTGCTGCCGGACCGCGCGTCGGCATCGTAGCGAACGCGGACTTTTGGCGAGCGGTTCTCGTTCGACGTGTCGTAGCGATGCGAGATCTTCCAGACGTCGCCGGGCGCGAGGAAGCGGGTCTCGAAGCTGCCGCTGCCGACGCTGCGCTGGTAGGTGATGTTGGCGCGGGTGTCGTTGCGCAGGCACACGATGCCGTAGTGATTGTTGCCGGCGGCCTGCGCGCCTGCGGAGAACAGCACCATTGCGGTCAGGCCCAGCGCTGCGGAGCGAATGTAATTCGTCATGAAAACCTCCCTCGGTGGATTGCACCTTCGTCAGTGAAGGTCGCTTGAGGAGAGGCTACGCGCGCCAGCGTGAAATGCGCGTGAACCGGTTCACAACCTCCGCGATAACAGCAAATGGAACCGCAGGACATGTTGTCGCGCCGCTCTCTCTCCTTCGTCATTGCGAGCGCAGCGAAGCAATCCAGGTTGCGTCCTGCGAAAAGACTCTGGATTGCTTCGCTTCGCTCGCAATGACGAGGTGAGAGCAGTGTGCGCCACTCACTCCAATGACGAGGCGGGGACTCTTCCTTCTCCCGCAAGGGGAGAAGGGAAGCGCGCCCGCTATACCTCCGCGGCCGCCTCCGCTGCCGCCGCCTCCGGCCCGAGCGGCATCGGCACGATCTCGTAGCTCGCCGGCAGATTCACCGGCTTGTAATCCGTCACCGCGTGCATCCGCTTCAACACGCTCTCATGAACATGCGCGCCGTGCGGAATCGGGCGCGGCTCGCTGTCGGGAATGTAGAAGCCGAACAGCGCTTTTCGCTCCGGCCACTCCCTGTACTTCACGCTCTTCGGAATGAACTCCAGGATCCGCCAGGCCGCGTTCATCGAATCGTGCATCTTGCCGGTCGGCTCGGTGACGCTGGGCGCGACGTATTTGAACGGCGAGTTCTTGCGCTGGATGCCCCAGGCGAGCTGGTTCACGGTGCGCGTGTTGAATGCGAGCCCGGCCTTCGCCGCTTCGTCGATCATCCAGATCAGCGGATATTTCGACAGGCCGGCCTCGGTCTCCGCATAACCGCCGCCGACGTCGGAATGCACGCCGGAGAACCACACCTGCAGGATGTCCTGCGGCTCCTTCTTGTCGTCGGGCACGAAGCGGTTGGACCAGAACTTTTGCGGATCCTCCCACGGCTTGAGGCGGAACATGCGCCGCCGCTCGTCGATCGCGCAGGCCTGCCGGAAAATCCTGACGCTCGGATTGGCATTGGTGAACGCCAGCTGCTCCAGCGTGAACCGCAGCAGCCCGCGGTCGGTCCGCGGCACGATCACGCTCGCCACCGTGTCCCAGACGCCGACGAAGCGGATCGTCGGCCAGCGCGAGGAGGTGATGCGCGCGAACTGCGCGGCGAGGTCGAAGCGGTCGGTCGGCAGCGGGCCGTCCTCGTCGCTGCCCGCATCGGTGAGCGCCTGCGCGCCCTTGCCGGTCTCGTTGGTCGAATATTGCTTGTAGGCGATCAGCCCGCTTCCGGCGAGGTTGCTCTGCTCCGGCGCGATCAGGCCGATCTTGTGGATCAGCGCCGCCAGCACCCGCGCGGTGTAGGCGCCGCGCGAAAAGCCGAATACGTAGATCTGGTCGCCGGGGCGATAGTTCTCGACCAGGAAGCAATAGGACGCGAGCGTGTTGTCATCGAGCCCGTAGCCGGTGGCGAGCCCCAGCACCAGGTTCACATTGGCCTTGATCTTGTGCCAGGTGTCCGGCTGCGCCAGCGTGCCGACGCCGGGATCGTAGAACACCAGCTGCCGCGGGTTGGTCTTCTCCGTCTTGCGCAGGCAGCGATAGAGCTTCAGCACGTTCGAGATGTTTTCCGAGATCTCGTTGCCGGTGCCGTCGCAGAGGATGACGATGTTGCGCGATGCGGGTTTCGGTTCGTGCTCCACGGTACGCCTCTCCGGGTTATGCTACCGGGGCGAGTATAGCTGAAAATGGGGCTGATAGAGAGTGTTTGCTGTGGATTGGCGGAGTGTCCTCAATCGTCCAGGTTCGAAGAGAAGGCTCTACCGGTTCAAGTCTAGCGCTCCTATTTTTCAATGCTGGCTAGCCACCCCTTTGGTGGTTCTCCATTTCCGGCCCACATCTTTAGTTCGCCGGTCGCCGTTCTGCACCAAACGGCATGGCTGGGATAGTCTCTTCCTGTTCCCGCCATCAGCGCGATGACCTCAGCTACTGGGACAAACCACAGACACTGCTTCTTCAGGCGATCAGAAGTTAAATGAAAGCCCTCAACGCAGTTCTTGTCGTTTACAACTGGCGAGAGGATGAAGCTGTGCACGACGCGGTCGCAGAATTCGTGGGATGCGATCCGTGTACTTTTTGGATTTGCGAGATCGTAGAACTATTCGATCCGATGTGCGTTTAGTGCGGTAGGCGCATCCGCACCAACGAATGCAAAACGAAAGCACTGGAGTTTAATGGCCGTCCAGTCTGTCGAAAGCTTTCCGGATTCTTGAAGCTTACGCATCGAATAGGCGCCGACCAAGATCAGGCGCTCCAGGCGAGTAAGTAGACGATCTTCGTTGTCGTCGTTGAGTGGAGTCTTAGAGATTCTCTTCAGGCTGCTCGCGTCTCTGAGCAGCTGCTGCTTCCACGGATGGCTCTCGAAGATCATACAAACCCTTCGGCGGCGGGTTTGGTAATGATCTCTGATTGAACCGAAACTGCCAACTACAAACAAAAACGGCCAGGTCTTCCGACCCGGCCGTTCTCAAAACTCAATCCGTTTAGACCGAGCCGCTCTCCGCGAGCTCAGCCGATAAAGCCTTAGCTGGCCTTCTTCTCCGGCGCCGGCGTCGGGCCGACCTTCTTCTGGATGGCGCGCTTCAGCTCGAGGACGCGCGGGGAGAGGGCTTCGGCTTTGGCCTTGAGCAGGTAGGCATCGAAACCGCCATTGTGGTCGACGCTCTTGACCGCGTTGGTCGAGACGCGCAGGCGCACGTTGCGGCCCAGCGCTTCGCTGATGAACGTCACGTTGACGAGGTTCGGCAGGAAGCGGCGCTTGGTCTTGATGTTGGAGTGGCTGAC
>JAEWBW010000444.1 GCA_023390955.1 Pseudomonadota bacterium | reverse complement strand
AACGCTGGCGATCTCCTGATCGAGCCGGGCGAGCTTGTCGCGGTGGGTGCGGACGTTGGCCTCGAGCTGGTTGCGCTTGGCGGTGAGGTCGGCGAGCGACGTCGTCAGCTCGGCGAACTGGCCCTCGGCTTCGGCGAGGATCGCCTCGGCCTCGCCCACGCGCTCGTCGACGCCGGAGCGCTTCTCGACGCGCGACTTGATCTCTTCCTTGAGCTCGGCATCCTCGGTGTCGAGCCGCTGCAGCGCGACGTCGGCATCCATGGTCTGCTGCTGGGCGCGGGCGATGTCGCCCTCGAACTGCGCCAGCCGGCGCTCGAGCTCGGTGACGCGCTCCTTTGCGCGCTCTTCCTCGCGGTCGAGCAGCTCGCGGGCGTTGGTGAGGCGCTGCAGGCCGGCGGCGGCGCGCGCTTCGGAATCGCGCAGTGCCGGCATTTCGGCGGCGCGGATCGCCTGGATGCGGGCGGCTTCGGCCTGATGCTGGGTGCGCTCGGCCATCTCGCGCACGGCGATGTCGTGGGTGTGGCCGGAATCGTTGACGTCGGCATGCGCCGCAATCCAGCGCAGGTGGAACAGCGTGGCCTCTGCCTTGCGGACCTTGGCCGCGACCTCGCGGTAGCGCACGGCCTGGCGGGCCTGCTTCTTCAGACCTTCCATCTGGCCGGAGAGCTGGCCGATCACGTCCTCGACGCGGGTGAGGTTGGTCTCGGCGGCCTTCAGGCGCAGCTCGGCCTCGTGACGGCGCGCGTGCAGGCCGGCGACGCCGGCGGCGTCTTCCAGCACGCGGCGGCGCTGCTCGGGCTTGGCCTGAATGATCTCACCGATCTTGCCCTGGTGGACGAGCGCCGGCGAACGCGCGCCGGTGGCGGCGTCGGCAAACAGGATCTGCACGTCGCGGGCGCGTACGTCGCGGCCGTTGATGCGATAGACCGAGCCTGCCTCGCGCTCGATGCGTCGCGAGATTTCGAGAAGCTGGCTGTCGTTCATCGCCGCAGGCGCGGTGCGATCGCTGTTGTCGATCGTCATCGTCACTTCGGCGTGGTTGCGCGCCGGACGGTTGCCGGAGCCCGCGAAGATCACCGCGTCCATGTCGGCCGCGCGCAAGCTCTTGTACGAGGTTTCACCCATCGCCCAGCGCAGCGCTTCGACGAGGTTCGACTTGCCGCAACCGTTGGGGCCGACCACGCCGGTCAGGCCCGGCTCGATCATGAAGTCGGTCGGCTCAACGAAGGACTTGAAACCATGAAGGCGAAGGCGGGTGATTTTCATAAACACGCTTCTCTGTTGGCAGGACGCGAATCTCCCTGCCGGGACAATACCATGGAAGGCAATGTCGGTGTCTGGATGAGTCGTTGACGCGGCTCATGCGGCTGGACAATGGCCGCAGCCGCGCCTCAAGGGCAACCAGTGAGAAGCGCTTTTCCCAAGGAAATTGCGGAGGAAAAGCCTCGGAAATTCTACGGGGATGCGTCCCGAATCAGGATCAAAGCGTGAAGATCAGCTCTTCAACAGCGGATTGATCTTCTTCGCGAATTCCTCGAACGAGGTCTCGCCCTTGATCTTCTCGCCGTTGATGAAGAACGTCGGGGTCGAATCCACCTTCAGAACGTCGCTCGCGTATTTCTGGTCGGCCGCGATCTTGTCGAGCAGGGCCTGGTCCTTCAGGCAGGCCTCGACCTGCTGTTGCGACAGGCCGGCCTGCTTGCCGATCCGCGTCAGGGTCTCCTGGGTGTTCTTCATCACCCAGTCGTTCTGCGAGCGGAACAGCATGTCGGTGACGGCAAAGTATTTCTGCGCATCGTCCTTGGCGATGCAGCGCGACAGCATCGAGCCGGCGGCGGCCTTGATGTCGAGCGGGAACTCGCGGAAGACGTACCGGACCTTGCCGGTGTCGATGTATTCCTTCTTGATCTGCGGGAACACCTGCTCGTTGAAGGCGGCGCAGTGCGGGCAGGTCATCGAGGCATATTCGGTGATGGTGACGGCGGCATCCTTGGGGCCGAGCGCCATGTCGGGGAGCGACACCGGCTTGGCCACGTCGGGCGAGCCTTGCGCCATGGCGTCGGTGATCAGCCGCAACGGCGAGAGGCCGGCGACAGCGGCAAGTCCGGTCAGCGACAGCATCGTGGTGAAGGCGCGGCGGGTGATGATCAAGGTCGGCTCCCGGATTGGCGTGGTGTCGCCCAAACGACTAATCGAAGTTCCAATTCAGCGGCTTTTCGCTAGCTTGAAACGCCCTTCGAGGCAATGGCAGGCCGCGATGCGGGCTCCATCTTGAGCGCCGAATGAGGCTCAATTTCGCTTGATGGAGGCCCCGAGGCGCGCCAGCGCGTCACGCAATTGTTCATCTTCGATGCTGCCGAGGGTTTCCGCCACCTTGGCCACGGAATTGGCGTCCGGCGGGCGGGGGCGGACGGGCCGCCGCCGTCCGGACAGGGGGGCCTGGCGGAAGGCGAGCTTTCCGACCGCGCTCCAGCCGAAGAAGCGGTTGACCCGCTCCAGGATGACATCGGCGGAATGCTGGATCTCCAGCGCCATCGGTCCCTCGACCCGCAGCACCAGGGTCGCCGGCTCCTGCGGCTGGCCCTCCACCGGCCGCGGCCACTGCATCTTCAGGGGCTCGGAATGGGCCGCGATCTCGGGTCCGGCGATCTCCCCCCACCGCGTCACCAGCTCGCGCGCGGCAAAGCCCTGCTTGGCATAGGCCTCCTTGAAGACGTCGTTGAGCAGGAGCGAGAGCGGCTTGGCGCTGATGGGGCCGGGCTTGGACATGGGCGGCTTATAGCACCGTGTCTTCGGACGACGAAGCTTGGGACCACGAAGAAAGACGTGGATGCCCGCGACAAGCGCGGGCATGACGTGGAGAGACCGGCGCGACCTCGTTACAGTGAAAGCATGAGCCCAAAGTCCGCCTTGAAAGCGAGATCGGAACCCGAGCGCATGGCGCGCCCTCAGGCGCTGCTTGCCTGGTACGACCGCCACCGCCGCCGCCTGCCTTGGCGGGCGCTGCCGGACGAGGCGGCTGACCCTTACCGCGTCTGGCTGTCCGAGATCATGCTGCAGCAGACCACGGTGAAGGCGGTCGGGCCCTATTTCGAAAAGTTCGTGATGCGATGGCCGGATGTCACGGCGCTTGGCAATGCCTCGCAGGACGATGTGCTGCGGATGTGGGCGGGGCTCGGCTATTACTCGCGTGCCCGCAATCTGCATGCTTGCGCCGTTGCCGTGACGCGTGAGCATGGCGGCGTGTTTCCTGAGACCGAGGAGGGCCTGCGGGCGCTGCCGGGAATCGGGCCCTACACGGCGGCCGCGATCGCGGCGATCGCGTTCGATCTCAGGACGATGCCGGTCGACGGCAATATCGAGCGCGTGGTGTCGCGGCTGTTCGCCGTCGAAGAGGAGCTGCCGCAGGCCAAGCCGCTGATACAGCAACTGGCGGCCACTCTGCTCGCCGATGCTCGTGCCGGCGATAGCGCGCAGGCGCTGATGGATCTGGGCTCCTCGATCTGCACGCCGAAGAAGCCTGCCTGTTCGCTGTGCCCATTCAACGAGGATTGCGTGGCCCGCGCGCAAGGCACGCAGGAAACGTTTCCGCGCAAGGCGCCGAAGAAGAGCGGCACGCTGCGGCGTGGCGCGGCCTTCGTCGTGACCCGCGGGGCCGAGCTGCTGGTCCGCTCCCGGCCGGAGAAGGGGTTGCTTGGCGGCATGACCGAGGTGCCCGTTTCGGACTGGCTCGCCGGTCAGGACGACAAGGTGGCGCGCGCGCAGGCGCCGGAGCTGAAGGGGCTGTCGCGCTGGCAGCGCAAGGTGGGCGTCGTCACCCACGTCTTCACGCATTTTCCGCTGGAGCTCGTGGTCTACACCGCCAAGGCTGACGCACGTACGCGCGCGCCGGAGGGCATGCGCTGGGTGCCGATCGCGACGCTCGCGGACGAAGCGCTGCCGAACGTCATGCGCAAGGTGATTGCGCACGGCCTTGAATAGAACCTGATCCGGAAAAGTGTGCAGCGGTTTTCCGATAGGATCATGCTCAAGAGATAAGAACGCTTACGCTGCGCGGACTTCGCGCGCTTCGGCTGCCGGCATCAGGAAGGTGCGGTTGCGGCCGGTCTTCTTGGCGACGTAGAGGCCCTGGTCGGCGCGCTCGATCACGTCCTGGACGTCGCGATCGGTTTCGTCGAACAGCGCAAGGCCGACGGAGACCGTGAGCGGGATCGCCTTGTTGTCGTGAGAGATCGTCGCGGCCTCGATCGCCTGCCGGATGCGGTCGGCGAGCAGCACGGCGGTGGGTTCGTCGATCTCGCGCAGCAGCACCACGAACTCCTCGCCGCCGAAGCGGGCCGCCTTGTCGGTGGTCCGGATCGACTGGTTGATGATCTCGGCCACGCCCTTGATGGCGTCGTCGCCGGCGGCGTGGCCGTGGGTGTCGTTGATCTTCTTGAAATGGTCGATGTCGATCATCAGCGTCGCCATGTTGCGCTTGTAGCGGCGGGAGAATGCGACCGCATCGTCGGCGACGGCGAGGAAGGAGCGGCGGTTCAGCAAGCCGGTCATGAAGTCGGTGTCGGCGAGCTGGCGCAGCTTGACCATGTCCTCGTGCAATTGCTGTGCGTTCTCGGTGGCGCGCAATTCGGCTTCCTTGGTGCGCTCCTCGGCATGGCCGATGCGGCGCAGCAGCGAGCGCAGCGCGCGCGAGAGCTGCACGACCTCGATCGAGCCGCTCTGCCGCGCCAGCATGGTCGGGCCGTGGGCACGTCCGATGCGGTCGGCTTCCTCGGTGATCGCGATGATCGGGGCAGCGACCCGGCGCGAAACCATGACGGCAAGCCACAACGCGATCAGGGCGGTGACGGCGCCGATCGCCGGGATCGTCTGCGCCGACGAGATCGCGGCGGCGAGCGCCACGCTGGCCGGCTGGCTCGCGGTGACGATCCAATTCAAGCCCTGATAGTCGCGATGACCGGTGCCGACATGGAAGGCCGTCAGCATCTGCTGTCCGTCGGCGGTTTCGCGGAATGTGCCGGTGCCGGCCTTCACGATGCCGGCGAGCTCGGCGCCGCCGTAACGGATCGATTCCTGCTGCGGTCCGACCAGGACCATGCCGCCCTTGCTCAGGATCGACAGTCGCGCATCGGTATTGCCGTCACGGTCCTCGATGTCCTTGATCAGGTTAACGGCCCAATCCCAATTCAGATGACCGCCGAGCACGCCGATCAGATTGCCTTCGGAATCGTGCACGGGCACGGCGATGTCGACGAAGCGATAGGGCTCGTTGTTGGCGCGCTGCGTCAGCAGCGATGCGAGCAGCACCGCTTCATGCACGTCGCCGACGGTGACCTTTTCGAGGCCCTGCTTGAACCAGGGGCGCGCGGCCACGGACTTGCCTTCCAGCATTCCACCGGTGGCTGCCGTGACATTGCCCCGGACGTCGGCAAAGCCGATCCAGGTGAATTCGGCGAAGGTGCGCTGGAGTGCTTCCAGCGATGCGCGCAGCGCGACCTTGTCGGCCTGCCACAGCCCTTTCATCGGCTGGAGCTCCGCGAACAATTTCATTTCCTGCTGGCGGGTCGCCATGAAGCGGTCGAGCCGGCCGGAGGCGATGGACGCGGTGCCCGTCAGGCTGCTCTCGATCAGCGTCGCCGTATTCCGGTAGCTGATGAAGGCGGCGCTGGCCGCCAGCGTGCCGACGAGCACGATCGACATGGCGGCGACCGCCGCCGCGATCTGCGTTCGGACGGTCAGGTGGTCTTCGATCGTGTGCAGGCGGTCGGCCAGGTAACGCAAAAGGGTCCGCATCGGGAAGCTCCGGTATCACGGGACCTTCTTTCCACGAACGACCTTCAAACCGCTTACCGGGGACGCATGCATTTGGATCGTATTGAATCGGCCGTGAAACGGTTTGGTTTCGCGAAGCTTAAGGCGACAAATTTCCCGTAATTTGACGGACATTTGCCGATCCTCCTGACATCATGCTGGCAGCAGGACTGGCTTAGGCAAGGTGCCGGAACGGAGGATTTTCATGGTCAAGACCGCGCTGGACAATTTCAACGCCCCGCCTTGCGCAAAACTGCTCGGCTGGCGCCTGCTGGACGCAAAGCCCGCCGAGGGCTGGATCAGGCTCGCCTTCGAAGGCAAGCCCGAGTTCTGTAACCCGGCGGGCTTCATCCAGGGCGGGCTGCTCACCGCCATGCTCGACGACACGATGGGGCCAGCGGTCCTCGTGATGAGCGAGGGACGGCTCTACACCACCACCATCAGCATGACCGTGAATTTCCTCTCGCCCGCAAAGCCTGGTCCCATCATCGCCGAGGCCAGGGTCACCCAGCTCGGCAAGACCATCGCCTTTGTCGAGGGCAAGCTGATGACCGAAGACGGCACCGTGCTCGCAACGGCCACCGCAAGCGAGCGGTTGCTGGAGGCGGCGAGGGTGGTGAAGTAGGGAGCGGGTGCTCGCTCTTTCTTCCTTCTTCCCTAGCGCGAAGCGCCGGATGAGGGGGCAGGCGCGACACTGGTCGCCGCGAGAGCAAGCCGCCGGGACTACATCGGCATCGAACTAGAGCGTCGGCAATGCCGGACTGCATAACTGCGACGATACTCCTGAGTGGGAGTCGGGAGGCCGCAGCCCCCGGCAATTTTTATTACCATTCGGGACATGAGCTACTCGTCGACAGTGGCCTCCCGCGAGGCGTTTGCCGCCAGTTGTTCCTCAATGTGACCGATAAACTTCTTCACCTGCGCTACCAATGTACGCAAATCAGACGCCGAAATAACTTGGCTGGCACCCTGCTTGGATTTGCCACTCCGATGAACGATATCATGCCGCAGCTTCACAGCGCGATAAAGGTCGCCCATCTCTTTCGGAAAATGGACATCTAATACCGACTGGTACATGCGGTTCACCTTGGCGAGGTCGTGAAAGATCACGCCAAGCAGATAGTCTCGAACTTCATTGCCGAGGCCTTCGTAGCGTCCGAAAATGGCCCCGAGGTCAAGCTTGCGTTCCTTGAGTTCCGGAATCTGCTCTACACATCGTCGCAGCAAGGCCGGACTGTTCTGGACAAAGGATAAGAACGTGTCAGCAAGGTAGGTCTCAACCGATGTGATCACAGACGCAAACAGGATGCGGGTGAACGATTTAGCGAGGCGCTCGTCCGGCATCCTCACCAGCAACAGCGCTTCAATTTCGTAGACTGCCGACAGAAATGGTTTGTACTGCTCCTTGTTGGCCGACCGCTTAAAACCGTCGTAGTCCTCCGCTTGCGCCCGGCCTGCTCTCACATTGCATTCAGCGCAAACTTGGATGACCCCGGACGGCACGTCGTCGAGGAACCGCGGCCTGACGTGTTCGCGCGTCATCTGGCGTCTGACAACAAGCCTATCGCAGCCGGTACACCTGACCCTTCCCTCATCCGTCATGGAATACTGCCCGCGAGACCTCTTGAATGGATAGCGCTGCTTGGGCGGGAGTATTCACTACAGGCGTCAGCATTTGGATGCCCTTCCATTTCCGGTTTTGCATTCGCGCGGCGAGCGGCACGATTTATGGCTGTATCCTCCTGGCCGCTGATAACCTCACTTCTTTGAATCCGATTTTCAAGCCGGGCCCGCTCAAGCGC
>JAEWBW010000056.1 GCA_023390955.1 Pseudomonadota bacterium | reverse complement strand
GGCTGCCGCCGAGCGCATGATCGGCCGCCGCGAGACCTATCTGAGCGGCGCGGCGTAAGGTCTCCAGCCCGAGACCAGGCACCCGACATCATCAGACGTGCGTTGCGAGGCGGTGCATTGCCCGCCGCTTGCCCCTATATTCCGGGCCAATCAATGGTCCCCAAGGAGCAACGCCATGACCCCGACCGCCGCCGCACGCGCCCAGCAAGCCAATTCCTCCCTGCGCGACCGGCTGAAGGACCCCTCGCTGCTCCGCGAGGCCTGCTATATCGACGGCGCCTGGGTCGGCTCGCCGGTCTTTGCCGTGAACAATCCGGCGACCGGGGTCGAGCTGGCAAAGGTCCCCCAGCTCGGCGCTGACGACACCACCAAGGCCGTCGAAGCCGCCCAGCGCGCCTTCCCGGCCTGGGCCAAGCACACCGCCAAGCAGCGCTCCAACATCCTGCGCAAATGGTTCGAGCTGATCATCGCCAACCGCGAGGACCTCGCGCTGATCCTGACCTCCGAGCAGGGCAAGCCGCTCTCGGAAGCGCTCGGCGAGGTCGACATCGGCGCCGCCTATATCGAGTTCTTCGCGGAGGAAGCCCGCCGCGTCTATGGCGAGACCATTCCGACCCAGCGGCCCGATGCGCGGCTGCTCGCGATCAAGCAGCCGATCGGCGTCTGCGGCGCCATCACGCCGTGGAATTTCCCGAACTCGATGATCACGCGCAAGGTGTCGCCGGCGCTCGCGGCCGGCTGCACCGTGGTGCTGAAGCCCGCCAACGAGACGCCGCTGTCGGCATTGGCGCTGGCCGTGCTGGCCGAGAAGGCCGGCATCCCCAAGGGCGTGCTCAACATCATCACCGGCGACGCACCGCCAATCGGCAAGGTGCTGTGCGAGCATCCGGCGGTGCGCTTCGTCGGCTTCACCGGCTCGACCGCTGTCGGCAAGATCCTCTATCAGCAGGCCTCCGTCGGCGTGAAGCGGCTCGGCCTCGAGCTCGGTGGCAATGCGCCGTTCGTGGTGTTCGACGATGCCGACATCGACGCGGCCGTCGAAGGCGCGATCGTCTCGAAATACCGCAACATGGGCCAGACCTGCGTCTGCGCCAACCGCATCTACGCCCAGGACAAGATCTACGACGACTTCGTGCAGAAGCTCTCGAAGAAGGTCGAGGCGATGAAGATCGGAGACGGCACCGAGAGCGGCATCACGCAGGGCCCGCTGATCAACATGAAGGCCGTCGACAAGGTCGAGCGGCACATCGCGGACGCCGTGAAGCGCGGCGCCAAGGTCGTCACCGGCGGGAAGCGCAGCGAGCTTGGCCGTTCCTTCTTCCAGCCGACGGTGCTGTCAGACGTTAAGCCGGACTCGCTGGTCTCGCAGGAAGAAACTTTCGGTCCGCTCGCGCCGGTGATCCGCTTCAAGGACGAGGCCGACGTGATCGCGATGTGCAACGCCTCGCCGTTCGGCCTTGCCTCCTATTTCTACTCCCGCGATCTCGGACGCGTCTGGCGCGTCGCCGAAGCGCTGGAGTCAGGCATGGTCGGCGTCAACACCGGCCTGATCACCACCGAAGTCGCCCCCTTCGGCGGCGTCAAGGAAAGCGGTCTGGGCCGTGAAGGTTCTCGTCACGGCATGGAAGAATATGTCGAGATCAAATACGTGATGATGGCGGGGGTGTGAGCCCGCCTCTCTCTTCCGTCATGGCCGGGCTTGACCCGGCCATCCACGTCTTGGCTTGCTGAACAAAGAGCGTGGATGCCCGGGTCAAGCCCGGGCATGACGATCTCAGCTACCGCCTCAACACCGCAATCGTCCGGTTCGCAAACGTCAGCCGCTCCGCCATCACCGACACAAAATACGTCATCAGCTTGTGGCTGAGCGCGGCATCTTCCGTCTTGAGCGCCTCGAACTGGTGCGTGTTCAGCACGTAGAGCACGCTGGCGATCTCGGCCTGGATGGTGGCGCTGCGTGGGGCCTGTGACACCAGGCCCATCTCGCCGATGGTGGTGTAGCGGCCGAGGCTGCGGACGCGGGTGGTGCGGTCCTCGTCGGCGGGCACCATGATGCCGACGCGGCCGTCGAGGATGAAGTGCATGGAGTCTGCGGGATCGCCGGCCTGCACGATGACCTCGCCGGCTTCGACCTCGAGGCGCTGGCAGCGGCGGATCAGCTCGCCGGCGTCGCGCTCGCTGTCAAGGATGCGCGCGAACCAGTCGTGCAGACTCGCTTCCTCCTGCGCCAGCTCCTGATGCTGCGCGATGATCTCGTTCTCGCACCATTCCAGCGCATGATCGAGCTCGCGGATGATGGTGACGCCTTCCGTGATGAAGTCGCTGGAGCGCAGCACCTTCTCTGCCGCGGGGGACAGATGCACCAGGATCAGTTCGACGCCGAGGTCGTGCGCGCTGCGCTTGATCTGGGCGAAGCTGTAGGCAGCCGATGAATCGACGCCGGTGACGAGCTTGAAGTCGAACAGCAGGTAGCGGCACTCCGGCCGTTCCTGCAGCAGGTGCTTGACGTGCTGGTAGAGCCGATTGGCGGAGCCGAAGAACAGATAGCTCTGCAGGTTCAGACCCTGGATCTTGCCGCCATGGGCGAGCAGCACCTCCTGGTCGTCGCGCGAGCGGTCGAGCGAGGAGCGATATTCCGAGC